>CABXPU010000012.1 GCA_902514105.1 uncultured SAR86 cluster bacterium | reverse complement strand
TCTTAAGGCTTTAATGAATTTATCATGATTTTCCATAATGAAATTATAGTTCTTTCTCTTTTAATTAAATATTTTTTCTTAAAATAAATTCTAGTACAGTTGCATTAATACAATACCTTGGCATTCCATTAGGCCCATCATTAAAAACATGACCTAAATGTATATCAGAGCTTTTTGATCTTATTTCAACTCTTTTCATGCCGTAACTATTATCTTCAAGCTCATATACAGCATTCTCTACTGGTCTTGTGAAGGATAGCCACCCAGAAGAGGAATTAAATCTATCTTTAGTATCAAATAAATGTGCGCCACTTAACTTGTCTATAAATACTCCATCAGGAGTATCTTTAAATATTTCATATTGTTTACAAAACCTAGCATCGGTTCCTTGATTAAAAGCAACCTTATAAGCTTCAGAGTTTCCTAATTTAAAAGCACCAAAGTATTTATAAAATAATTTTGGTTCCATATAACCTTGATAACCAAATACCTCTTCTCCATCTTCCAAAAATAGAATTGTGGGAGTAGCCCAGGTGGGTGTTTTAATTTTTAGGCCACTTAAGTCAGAAGCTAAACGGAAATTCATGGGTATTGAGCCTTTATATAAATTAGTAACATCTGCTTTAAATTGTTCGCAATATGGGCAAAAATCTTCTGGTTCTATTATTACAATCTGTTTTCCTCTCTTAAGAAGACTATTATCAGACTTGGCAAGTTCTTTATTTTTATTAAATCTAGTTCCTGTTGAGTGGTCTGGGCAATACCCATTAGGATTTTTTACTAAATAATCTTGGTGATATTTCTCTGCTGGAAAAAAAGTATCAATCTTCTTTATGCTTGTTTTGATATCCCCATACCCATTACCCTTTAATAAAACCTGAAAAGTATTCATTACATTTTCAGCAACTTCTTTTTGATTATCATTTTCATAAAGAATAATTGATCTATATTGGGTACCAATATCATTTCCTTGCCTATTAAGTTGGGTTGGATCGTGGCTTTCAAAATAATGCTCTAATAATGTTTCTAAACTTATAAGCTGAGAATTAAATACAACTTTCACAACCTCGGCATGGTTATTAGGATTAAATTTATTCTTTAACTGTATTATTTCTTGATATATAGGTCTAACTCCCCTCCCATCTGCATAACCTGATATAGCTTCAATAACCCCAGGGAGAGATTCATATCCTTTTTCAGCACCCCAAAAACATCCAGATCCAAGGACAATAGATTGAGTGTGGTTTGTGCTATTTATTTGCTCACTAGCAAATATATTAAAACTAATTAAATTAATTAATAAAACGTATTTTAAAAAAGTATTCAATTTTTGATTATTCTTCCCATTTGTATTCTTTTGCTTTTTTAAATGCCTCTCTTTCAAACAGCATATCTGTCCATCTTGTTATATTTGGCTTAAATGCTTCATCTATACCTAATGATTTTGCTAAGAATAATGCATAACTTACACAAATATCTGCAATTGTGAATCTGTTAGAGCAAAGATACTCTCTATCATTTAAAGATTGCTCCAATAGCTTTAATCTTGCAACAAACCATCTTCTATATCCTTCAGCAGCCTTGTCTGCGACGCCAACTTCTTGCAGTGTGTACCTCAAAACAACTGTCTGGGGAAATGTAAGTGTTGCATCAGCATGAGACAACCAGTTTAAATAATTTGCATAATCAGCTTCATCAACATTAACTTTTAAATCAGTTGGTCCGTATGTATCAACAAAGTATTGACTCATACCAACTGATTCTGTCATGCGAACATCACCATCAATCATGTAGGGTATAGTTCCTAATATATTTATATCTATGAATTCTTTGTGGAGGAAACGCGGAGGAAATGGCATCATTTCTACCTCATAATCTAAACCCATTTCTTCAGCCGTCCATATAGGCCTCATTCCTCTTGAACCAGTGCAACTATATATTTTTATGGTCATGTAAACTCCTTAAATTCTTTTGGATAGTAATAATACTATTTTTAATTGGTAATATTAATCAGTTTATATTACCATATTGTAAATTTTATTATTTAAATTGTTATGCATTCAAAAAATATAGCACCTAAATTAAGAAGTAATTTAGACACAAAATCAGAAAATTACATTAAAAATAAAGAAATGATGCTTGAAAAGCTTGATTTCATCGATGGTCTTCTTGATCAAGCTGAGCTGGGTGGTGGTGAGTATCACCATGAGAGGCTAGCTAAAAGAGGCAAGATACCAATTCGAGAAAGAATAATGAATGTTATTGATGATGATAGTCCATTTCTTGAAATTAGCCCTTTAGGAGGTTACGGGACCGATTACACTGTTGGTGGAGGATGTGTATCAGGCATATGTTTAATTTCAGGTGTTGAATGTGTCATTTTTGGAAATGATCCATCAGTTAAAGCAGGAGCGATGACTGTTTATGCTGGAGAAAAATGGAGAAGAGCTATTGAGATTTCTAGAGAAAACAAAATACCTTTCATAAGTTTTGTTGAATCTGCTGGAGGAGATCTAAGCATGGGAACAGGAAGTAAAAGTGGTCAAGCGCCGATATCTCCAACACTCCAACATGATCACTTTGCTGCGACAGGCAGATTCTTTTACGAAATGACAGAGTTATCTAAATTAAGAATTCCTGTTATTTCTGTTGTCTTTGGTTCTTCTACTGCTGGAGGAGCTTATCAGCCTGGAATGTCTGATTATAATATTTTTATAAAAGATCAATCTCAAGTCTTCTTAGCTGGCCCTCCCCTTGTTAAAGCTGCAACGGGTGAAGAATCTGATGCTGAAACGCTTGGAGGCGCTCAGATGCATTCAGAAATATCAGGTCTTTCAGACTATCTTGCTGAAGATGAAATGGATGCTTTAAGAATTTGTAGAGAGGTTGTTTCACATTTAAATTGGAAGAAAACTGGAGACGGACCTAAAAAGATTCCTCAAGAGCCTATTTATGATCAAGAAGAATTGCTTGGATTAATTAGCGAAGATTTAAAATCACCTGTTGATATTAGAGAAGTAATCGCTAGATTTGCTGATGCATCTTGTTTTGAAGAATTTAAACCTTTGTATGGGCCCACAATGATATGCGGCTGGGCAAGTGTTCATGGTTATCAAGTTGGAATAGTTGGAAATAACGGGCCTATATATCCAGAATCAGCTGAAAAAGCAGCTACCTTTATTCAGTTATGTAACAAACGTGATATTCCTTTAATCTTCCTTCAAAATGTTACAGGCTTTCTTGTTGGGAAAGATTTTGAAAGGCAAGCAATTATTAAAAAAGGATCTCAGTTAATCAATTCTGTATCAAATTCATCAGTTCCCCATATTACTATTATTATTGGTGCCTCTTATGGTGCAGGCACGTATGCTATGTCAGGAAGAGCATTCAATAATAGATTCACCTTTTTATGGCCAACGGCAAAAATAGCAGTTATGGGTCCTGAGCAAATTGCTAGAGTAATGTCGATTGTAAGAAAGGCTAAAGCTGAAAGGAAAGGAGAAAAATTTGATGAAAAAGCTGATGCTCAAATAAGAGAAATGGTTGAAGATGCGGCAGAGAGGTTGTCTCTTGGCTTGGTTGCAAGCTCAATGCTTACTGATGATGGAATTATTGATCCAAGAGATACAAGAACTATATTGGGTTTTTGTCTATCAATAGTTAACAACATACCAATAGAAGGGGCTAAAGAGTATGGAGTGTATAGATTATGATTTTTAATTCATTACTAGTTGCTAATAGAGGCGAAATTGCTATAAGAATAATTGAGACTGCTCATGAAATGGGTATTAGATGTATAGCTGTATATGTGGATGCAGATGCCAACGCTCCTTTTGTAAGAGCAGCTGATGAAGCTGTCCATCTTCCAGATGGCGGTTATTTGAATAGCGATTTAATTATAGATGCTGCAAAGAAAACAGGAGCTCAGGCAATCCATCCTGGCTATGGTTTTTTATCTGAGAATGCTGCTTTTGCAAGAAAAGTTAAAAAAGAAAATATCTTATGGGTTGGGCCTTCTCCTCACGTTATATCAGTAATGGGAGATAAATTAAAAGCTAAGGAGCTTGCAGTGAAAGCTGACGTCCCTACTCTACCAATGACCTCTAAAACTAGTGAAGCGAACAATATTGGATATCCGCTTTTAATCAAGGCTGCTGCCGGTGGAGGTGGAAAAGGAATGCGGATTGTTAAATCTAAGAAGGATTTAAAAGAAGCTATTAAAGGAGCTCAAAGAGAGGCTAAATCTAGTTTTGGAGATGATAGAGTCTTCATTGAAAGATATGTTGAAAAGTCTAGGCATATAGAAATACAAATTCTTGGAGATTCATATGGAAATATTGTTCATCTTGGAGAAAGAGAGTGCTCAATTCAAAGAAGGCATCAAAAAATTATTGAAGAATCACCATCACCAAGAGTTTCTCCTGAAGTAAGGGAAGCTATGAGCAAAGCAGCAGTAAAGCTCGCAAAAAAGATTAAATACCAATCTGCAGGAACTGTTGAATTCTTATTTGATGATAAGACTGATGAATTTTGGTTTCTTGAAGTTAATACTAGATTACAAGTTGAGCATCCAGTAACTGAAGAAGTAACAGGTATGGATCTTGTCTATGAACAATTAAGAATAGCGAGAGGTGAAGAGCTTGGATATCTTCAAGAAGATATAACATTTGAAGGTCATTCAATTGAAGCAAGACTTTATGCAGAAGACCCTAATAATGATTTTCTTCCAGAAACAGGAACACTAATAGCTTTTGAAGAAGATTATGAAGCTGAAGCTAGATGGGATTCAGGCGTTGAATCTGGCTCTATTATTGGAACATCATTTGATCCTATGTTGGCAAAGGTAATTGCATATGGAGCATCTAGATCTGATGCTGCTGCAAAACTTGCACGAGCTCTTGAGTCTGCTCATATTGGCGGATTAAAGACCAATAGAGATTTTTTGATTGCAACTTTAAAAACTAAAGAATTTTTAGAAGGAGATACTACTACTGACTTTATAGAAAGAGTAAAACCTCCTAGAGTATTAGAGCTTAATGAAGATGAAATTAATCATGTAACAGCAATTGCTGCATTATGGATTCAGGGAATCAATAGAGTAAATGATGGGGTCTTAGGACACCTTCCCTCTGGATGGACTAATGGAAGAATACCTAAACAAAATATTAAATTTAATTATAAAGAAGAAGAAATTAATGTTACGTATAAAGCTAACAAAGATGGCTCTTTTAATATTCATAATTCTTCTAATGCCGTTGTGTATGAATATTTTGAAGATGGTATAGATATAGAATTTAATGGTAGAAGAAATTTTTCTAAAATAACCATTTCTAATAATAAAATTCTTGTGCATATGCCCTATGGAGATATTTTATTAGATATTGTTCCAAGATTTGTAGTCCCTGGGATGGAAGTTCAAGCGGGAGGTCTTGTTGCTCCAATGCCTGGAAGGGTTATTGACTTAAAAGTTAAAAAAGGATCTAAAGTTAAAGCCGGAGATACATTAGTTATTCTAGAAGCTATGAAGATGGAACATTCAATCAAAGCTACTGAAAATGGAGTAATTAGTGATTTATTTATCTCAAGCAATGATCAAGTTGAAAATGGCGCCCTCTTGATGGTTTTAAAATCAGATTAATCATGCAATTAAATGAAAGTGTGCAGCGCACTCTAGGAAGGTCCGTAAATCCATTTACAGAAAAACATTCAAAAGTAATAGATAAATTAGAACTAATCCTAGAAAAAGGTATACCTGATCATACTATGTCTGAATTAGCGACAAAGCTAAAGGTTTCATTAAGGACTCTATATGAAATTGCTCCTAGTAAAGAGCACTTGATAAGAATGACAGTGAATAGAATTCTCGTGCGATTGGGTAAAAATGCTTTAGATGCTGTAGAAGGAATTAATTCACCTATAGAAAAATTAGAAAAATATCTAGAGCAAGCTAATCAGGCAGTTGGACCAAAATTTAAAGTTTATCTTCAGAGTCTTGGCAATAATGATAAATCTAAAAAAATGATTGATTATCATGAAGATTACATTACTTCTTACACCAAAGAGTTATTAGATCGTGCTATTGTTAAAAAAGAAATTAAAAAAATAGATACTCAAGCTTTTGCCCTCCTTTTAGGTGGTATAGGAAGAGAATTTGCTAAGGAAGAAAACATTGATAAACTTTCGGACTCGCCTGAAAAATCTGCAAACTCTATTACAAAAATAATTTTAAATGGTATAAGGATAGATAACTAAATGGAAAAGCAAGTAATAAAAATAGCTAATTGTAGTGGTTATTACGGAGACAAGCTCTCTGCCGCTAAAAATATGGTAGATGGAGGTCCAATAGATGTTTTAACTGGAGATTATTTAGCAGAATTAACTATGACCATCCTGTTTAACCAAAGAATCCAAAGAGGAGAAGACAAGGGTTATGTGGGGACTTTTTTAAAACAAGTCAAAGATGTAGCTAAATCTTGTAAAGAAAAAAATATAAAAATTGTTACCAATGCTGGCGGTTTAAACCCATCATCTATGGCATCAGAAATAGAAAAAATATTAAAAGAATTATCTATTGATCTTAAAGTTGCTTATATAGATGGTGATGATCTAATGCCCAGAATAGATGAATTAAATAAAAAAGGAGAGGTTTTTAAAAATATTGATAAAAGCATCCCTCTAGCAGATTCAGAATGTCAGACCTTAACAGCAAATGCTTATCTGGGGGCTTGGGGTATTAAAGAAGCTCTTGATCAAGGTGCTGATATTGTTGTTTGCCCAAGAGTTACTGATGCAGCAGTTGTTATTGGTCCTGCAGCTTGGAAATTTGGTTGGAGTCGAACTGATTATGACTCTTTAGCAGGTGCATTGGCTGCTGGGCATATCATTGAATGTGGCTGTCAGGCTACCGGTGGAAACTATTCTTTTTTTAAAGAAGTTCCTAGTTTTGATAATGTGGGTTACCCAATTGCAGAAATAGAAAATGATGGGAGTTTTACCATTACAAAACATCCGGGAACAGGCGGATTAGTATCTGTTGGAACTGTAACAGCTCAACTTTTATATGAAATCAGTTCGCCTGCATACATTAACCCTGATGTTGTTGGCCATTTTGATACATTAAAAATTGAGCAAAGTGGAAAAGATAGAGTTTATGTATCAGGATGCAGAGGAAGTTCACCCCCATCAACGCATAAAGTTTGTATAAATCTTGCTGGCGGCTATCGAAATGGAATGGACTTGGTTTTAACCGGCCTAGATATAGAAGAAAAGGCCAAAACATTTACAGACACTTTATTTAATTCTGTTGGTGGTAAAGAACAATTTGATGATGTATCAATTAATCTTCATAGAACTGATAAAGAAAATCCGAAATCTAATGAAGAAGCTATGGCAACATTATCCATTTCAGTTAAGTCTAAAAATCCAGACCTTGTTGGCAGGCTTTTTAGTGCAAAAATTATTGAATTATCTTTAGCAAATTATCCTGGATTTTTCTCTGCTGGAGGAGGAAAAAAACCGGGTCCTGTGATTGTTTACTGGCCTGCATTAGTTGATAGTAAACATATAAAAGAATACATCCATTTAGAAGGAAATAAAACTGAAATACTTCCTACAAGCCAAATGGGATTTAAAGATAATTTCTATCAAAAGAATCTAGTAGATATACCTCCTGCCCCTGTAGGTGAAACTGAGAAAATACCTTTTGGAGCTTTGTATGGCGCAAGATCAGGAGATAAAGGAGGATGTGCAAATATAGGTATTTGGGCTAAAACAGATATAGCCTATTCGTTCTTATATGAATTTTTAACTGTAGAAAAATTAAAAGAATTATTGCCTGATTTAAATACATTCAAAATTGACCGATACGACCTTCCCAACATTAAATCTTTAAATTTTTATGTTCATCGAATCCTAGAAGATGGCGTTTCATCAAATAATAGAGTAGATGGACAAGCTAAATCATTGGGTGAATATTTAAGAGCTAAAATAATTAATATTCCAACTGCAGTCATAGAGGAGAATCAATAATGGGAAATAAGAAACTATCACTCGAAGGTTTAGTCTTTCAAGCTACTAAAATTGATATTTCTAATAATATTTTGACTATCACTTTAAACCGACCTGAGAAAAAAAATGCGTTAAATAATGTCATGATGAATGAGATTAATTATGCTCTAGCTTATGCAAAACAAGAAAGGTCTATTAGGGTTATAGTGATTGCAGCTGAGGGTGATATCTTTTGTGCTGGAGCAGACTTAAGTAGAGAAAAATCTGAATCAAATGTGCCCCATCTTGAAGATGCAAATGATATTAGTTTATCTTTAAGGCATTTATATAAGCCTGTAATCTGTAAAATTCAAGGGTCTGTATTAGCAGGCGCGTTATTAATGCTAACTAATTCTACTCATGCTATAGCAGTTAAAGAAGCAAAGTTTTCAGCACCTGAAATAAAACGTGGGTTGTGGCCTTTTATGGTGATGGCAGGATTATTTAGAGTTATGCCTAAAAGGGCAGGATTAGATTTCATAATGAGAGGCGAAGCAATTGATTCAAAAAAAGCAGAAGAATGGGGTCTTATTAATAAATCTGTTCCAAGTGAAGAGCTAAATGGAACAGTTAAAGAATTAGCAATGGAACTTGCTAGTTTAGCACCAGGAACTATGCAGTTTGGTTTAGAGGCATATGAGAAACAAGATGGAATGACGTTTGATGATGCGCTTCCCTATCTTCAAAAAGAAATAGCAAAATGTTTTGAGGGTGAAGATGCTAAAGAAGGCATTACAGCATTCCTAGAAAAAAGAGAGCCGAATTGGGATAAATCAAACAAGGAGTAAAAAATGGATTTAGATTATGGAACAAAATATGAAAAATACACAAAAGATGTTCAATCTTTTTGTAAAAAATATAAAGGTGTCCAATTTAGTGATACGCCAAAAGTCCCTTTAGCATCTAATAATAAATCCGGCGGTCATACTGTGACTCGTTCTGAATGGCAAAAAATACTAATTGAAAATGGTTATTTTGCTAGGTCGGTTCCAAAAGAGTATGGAGGTTATGGAGGAGATTCAGATATTATTAAAAGTAGAATTATTGCAACTGAGTTCTCAAATGCCCGAATACCTGGACCCATGGCAGGACAAGGTATAGATATGCTCGTCCCTACTTTGTTAGAACTTGGAACTGAGGAGCAGAAAAGCATGTACATCAAGCCAACTCTTCATGGAGAAATGATTTGGTGCCAAGGTTATTCCGAACCTAATGCTGGAAGTGATCTGGCTAGTTTGCAGACCAAAGGTGAGCTAATTGATGGTAATTGGGTTATTAATGGTCAAAAAATATGGACAAGTACTGCACAATACTCTCAGATGATGTTTTGTTTAGTCAGAACCGAGCCTGAAGCATCTAAGCATGCTGGAATTTCTTACTTATTAATTCCTATGGATACTCCTGGTATTGAAATAAGGCCTTTAGTTGATATGACGCTTCATGCTGGTTTTAATGAAGTCTTCTTTACAGATGTAACTATTCCTGAAGCTAATATAGTTGGTAAAAGAGGTGAAGGTTGGGCGGTGGCAAATGCTACTCTTGGACATGAAAGAGGATCATTAGCTAATCCAAATGCAACGATGAACCGGTTAAATCAGTTAATTAATAGAATGAAAAAAGAAACAATAGATGGAAAAAAATTAATTGAAATTCCAGTATATAGAGATAGATTGCTTAAAATTCAAGGTAAGGTAATAGCATTTCAATCTCATTCATTAAGAGTGCTTTCTTCAAAACTAAACCCTGGACAAGATGTAAAAATTGCCAAAATGATTCAAAAGCTGGTTGGTACAGAACTAAGACATGAGTTAGAAGGGTTAGGAATAGACATTATGGGTGAACTAGGAACCTTATATGAAGATAGTCCTTATTTAAGAGATGGGGGTTCATGGCAATTTACATATATGTATTTCCTTGGGTTAATAATTGGAGGGGGAACAAGCCAAATACAGAAAAATATTATTTCTGAAAGAGGTTTGGGTCTTCCTAGAGAACCAAAAGTTCAAGGAGTCTAATATGTATTTTGGATTATCAGAAGAGCAAGTATTTTTTCAAGATAACGTTAAGAAATTCCTAGAGGATCAGGCCTCATTGGATGTAATAAGAAAAATTGCATCGGGTGATAGTGATGAATTACAAAAAGAAATCCATCAAGGCTTAATTAACCTAGGTTTAAATGCATTATTAATACCTGAAGAGTATGGCGGTCTGGGATTAGATCTTTTGTTTGCAGCTGCAGTATCTGAAGGCTTGGGATCAGGCATTGCTCCGATATCTTATATTGGATCATACATAATGGCTCCTATTGCAATAATGCATGGCGGTAGTAATGAGCAAAAAGAAAATTATCTTAATAAAATCTCATCAAATAAAATAAAGTTTGGTGTAGGTTTGTCAGAATATATAGCTGCTAGAGATGATTCTGGACTAGAAGTTTCTAAGAATAAAGTTAATGGAAAAGCTTTATTTGTTATAGATGGAGAAAATGCAACGCATTTTATATTATCAACAAAATCTGGGGGGATGTTTATAGTTGAGTCAAATGATCCAGGTATAGAGTTAATAAAATTAACATCAATAGATAAAACAAGGAGTTATTACGAAATAATACTTCAAGATGCGAAGATAGATCTTTTAGAAAAAACAACTTCAAGCCATGAGGCGATTAATAAGACGGTTGATGCTGGAAGGATAATGTTAGCTGCAGATACTGTTGGTGCTTCGCAAGTAATGATTAATAAATCAGTTGAATATGCAAAAGAAAGAAAGCAGTTTGGAAGAGTCATTGGATCATTTCAAGCTGTTAAACATATGTGCGCTGAAATGGCTGCAGAACTAGAGCCTTGTTACTCTATTGTTTGGCATGCAGCTCATTGTTTTGATAGCACCACTGAGGAAGCTAGACTGATGGCTTGTCAATCTAAATCTCATGTATCTGAAGTGGGTAAAATGGTTTCAAAAAAAGCTACTGAGGTCCATGGAGGGATGGGTTTTACTGATCTTTTAGGGCTTCATTATTGGTTTAAAAGAATTGGCATGAACAGACAATTATTAGGATCTCCTGAATTAGTAAGGGATGAGGCGGGAAAAATACAGGGCTTTTAGATTATATTTTTTACTAATAAAGAACTGAATAAATCAAGCCTATCATTGCCAAAGAAAATCTTGCCCTTATAAAAAAATGTTGGTGATCCGAATCCCCCTTTTTTTATTAATTGTTCAGAATTATGTATCAGTTCTTTTTTTGTAGATGGCTGCTCTATAAAATCTATAAATTCTATAAAATTTAAATTATTCTTATTACAAATCTTTTCAAGAATATCTTCTTGAGATATATCCTCATCGTCAGTCCAATAAGCTTTAAATACATCAAGAGCAAATTCATGAGTTTTATTATGCAAACCTGCATAAATGCACCCTCTCATTGCCTTGACTGAATTAATAGGAAAAATACTTGGCCAATTGATGACTATTTCTCTAGATGATGCCCAATTTTGTATGTCTTCTAAATAATATTTTTCTTTTAAAGGGACTGGGTTTGCTCTATTTTCATAAACCGATGGGTTGACTGTATTGAAGATACCTCCTACCAAAATTGGTTTATATATAATCTCTAAGTTGTGATCGTCAGCTATATCCTTAAGAGCGTTAAAAGATAAATATGTCCAAGGACTTGAACAATCAAAGAAAAATTCGATATAGTTAGCATTCATCATATAAAACTATACATCTAAATAAAAAATTGAACATTAAAAATTTTAATTGGGCTTTGAGCTTCTTCATCTTAACGATATTGTTGCAGCCTTTGCTCGCAGATGAAATTGCTTTTAAACCGGATGATGAAAATATTATTCTTGCTGATGAAGTTTTTAATAAACTATCTAAAGAGCATTATATTCAAGAGATAGAAGGTGATTTTAACTATAACTATATTGAGTACCTAATTAATGAGTTAGATGACGATAAGAGATATTTTACAAAGTTAGAAGTAAATTATTTCTTAAACACATCTAAATCATTTAGCTCTTCTGAGCACGCATTTGATCTTGAGTCAGCATATAAAATAATTAATTTGTACTTTAATAGGTTGATTGAGTTGTCTGAATTTCAACTTGAATTAATTCACAATAATAATTTTAATTTTAACGGGTCTGATACTTTGGATATATATTCTGAAGATAATGAATGGAAACCTTCAAAGATTTCATTAAAAAATTTATGGAAACAAATAACTAAAAATGACATCCTAACCTCAAAGTTAGCAGATGGGTCTGATGCTGAAGCAATTGAAAATATTAAGAAAAGATACACAAATAGAATAAGACGAATTAATCAAAGAAAAAATCAGGATATTTTTTCAATTGCAATGAACTCATTAACAAGTCAATTTGATCCACATTCTACCTATTTTTCTCCCAGGTCAGCTGAAGACTTTGAGCTAAATATGAGTCTTAAGCTTGAAGGCATAGGCGCCCTTCTTACAACAGAAGATGATTATGCAAAGATCGTTAGTCTTGTTCCTGGAGGACCTGCTGAAAAATCAGGGCAAATCGACCCTGAAGATAAAATCACCAGAATTAAACAAGAAGGTTCAGATGAATTTGAAGATGTTATTGGATGGAGAGTTGATGAAGTTGTCGATTTAATTCGAGGAAAATCTGGGACAAGTCTAGATATAGAATTTATACCTTTTGATTCTGAAGACAATAGCAACAGAAAAATAGTTAACTTAATTAGAGAAGAAATTAAATTAGAAGATAGAGCTGCTAAATCTAGAGTCCACTCTCTTAAGGTGATAGATGAAGATTATAAGATTGGGATAATTGACCTTCCAACTTTTTATATAGACTTTAATGCATATAAAAATAGAGACCCTAATTATAAAAGTAGCAGTAATGATGTTAGAAATATTTTAAAAGAATTTAACAATTCTGGAGTTGATGGCGTCATTATAGATTTAAGAGGAAATTCAGGAGGCGCTCTTATAGAAGCCAATAAATTGACTGGTTTATTTGTCTCATCAGGAGCTACTGTTCAAGTAAAAGAAAATTCAGGGAGAATTGGTTCTTGGGGGGACTATTACGCTAAACAGGAATGGAAAAAACCTATTTTAGTGCTAGTAGATAGATATTCTGCTTCTGCATCTGAAATATTTGCTGGGGCAATACAAGATTATAATAGAGGCCTTGTTGTTGGCCATAGAACATTCGGCAAAGGCACAGTTCAAGCTATTGAAAGTTTAACTTCAGGACAAATTAAAATTACTGAATCAAAATTTTATAGAGTGACTGGTGAAAGTACTCAAAACAGAGGAGTAATACCGGATATTCAACTTCCCTCTTCATGGGACATTGAGTCTACTGGAGAAAGCTCGTTACACCTATCACTCCCTTGGGATACTATACCGGCTGTTAGATATAGGGCTTTTAAAATTGATAGTGATATTGTGGATGCTGTAAAGAAAGCGCACCTTAACAGGCTAGATCAAAGTCCTAATCTGGAATATATTCAAAATTTAAGAACAAGATATGATCTTGCTAAGAATAAAAAAGAATTAAGTCTTAATATAAATAATAGAAAATTAGAAAAAGAAGAAAGGAAAGATTGGATACTTAATAATGAGAATAATAGAAGAGAAGATCTAGGTTTAGAAGTTTTTGTTGACTATTCTGCAATGGAAGAATTTGATAAGCAAAAAAAGGAAGAAGATTTAGATATTGATTTGGAAAATGATTATTTGCTTGAAGAAGCAACAAATATTATTGCAGATTATATCTATTTAAATCAAAATCTAATTATTTCAAAACTAAATTAGAATAATGCGTATAGTTTCATTTAATATTAATAGCGTTAGAGCAAGGCCTCATCAACTAGAGTATATAAGAGACGTTATAAAGCCAGATGTAATTGGTTTACAAGAAACAAAAGTAAATGATCCTGATTTTCCATTAGAGGCAATAGAAGATATTGGTTACCATCCTGAATACTGGGGTCAAAAAGGACATTATGGGGTTGCTTTGTTAAGCAAAGAGAAGCCTTTGTCGACTCAAAAAGGTTTTGAAACAGATACCGAAGAAGATCAAAAAAGATTTATTCAATGTAGATATAAATTTAATGACTCTGAGATTGTTATTATGAATGGATATTTCCCCCAAGGTGAAAATATTAATCATGAAAGCAAGTTTCCTAAAAAAATTAAATACTATGATGACTTGCATAAACATATAACTGAATTGCAAAAAAAAGAAGAGAATATCATTGTTATGGGAGACTTTAATGTTGCTCCAGAAGATATTGATATTGGCATAGGGGAAAAAAATGTTAAGAGGTGGCTAAGAGATGGTAAAACATCATTTCAACCTCAAGAGCGTCAAATGTGGAATAGCATAAAAGATCTTGGGTTTAATGATTCATGGCGTTGCATCAACCCAAAAGAATCAACTATTTATTCTTGGTTCGATTATAGATCTAGAATGTTTGATGATAATCCTCAAAGAGGTTTGAGAATTGACCATATAATGGTTTCAGATAATCTGGTTGAGAACATTAAAGGAGTTGGAATAGATCATGTTGCTAGAGCAATGGAAAAACCATCTGATCACTGCCCTGTTTGGGTAGAGCTGGGTTAATTTCTTTTTAATCTAAAAAAATCTTTTAACATATTGCTTGTTTCCTCTTCAAACAAACCTTTTTTATACTCTATTTTGTGATTAAAAGTTTTTTCATACATATTATCTATTGATTCGATTGAGCCTGTTTTTGGTTCAGATGCAGAATAGATTAATTTAGATACTCTTGCGTCAATTAATGCTTTTGCACACATGTGACATGGTTCTAGAGTTACATATATACATGCATCGGTCAGTCTATAATTATTAATAGTCTTACTGGCCTCTTTAATTGCAATTATTTCAGCATGTGCTGATACGTCATTTTGAGAAATAACCTGGTTAAAGCCTTTTCCAATAATAGTGTCATTTAAAGTTATAATTGCTCCAACAGGAACCTCATCAATCATAGCTGCTTTTTTAGCCATTTCTATAGCAGCCTCCATGAAAGCTCTATCTTTTTCAGAAAACATTTATAGAATTAATAAAGCTCGATTAATGCGAGGTCAACTTCAGCATAAAAAGGTCTTCCATAGGCCACTACACCTATCCAATTTATCTTTGATGATTTAAGTTTTGATTGTCTAGTGCTTACAGACTTAAATGAGCTAAAAGGTATTTCGATTACCTCCCAATCTTCACCAGCTTTAAAGGTAGCTGCAAAATATTGCCACGGAAAGATTTGTCTTGGTGTTCTAACATGAATCTCATATATTTCTTTATTTCCTCTTGTTTTAATTCTAACTCCAGTAAAATTTCTATCAGGATTAATCTTTGCTCTGAATTGAATAAAGCCACCATTATTTTCAGTGCTTACATTGCCCTCTAATCTATAAAAATTAACATTGTCTTCAGTTAATTTTGAAAATTTAATTTCGGACAATCCTCCCATCACTTGATCTGATACAGGTTGCCAATTAGCGTTATTATCTTGAAAATCTTCAATAATAAGGTTGTCAGAAAAAACTGAAATTGAGAATAGAGATAGAAATATTATTTTTTTCATTATAAGGATCAATTTCTTTTGTTTATACGCTCTGCTGGAAACCATGGCATTTTGCATACGCTAGCAGTTCTTTCTCCATCAGGCGTAATTAATGTTAGTTTAGTCTCCAGATCGCTATACTCTATTGGAACATTTGCAAACCCAATATTTTTTTCAAGTCTTGGAGAAAAAATACACCTAGAAACATGACCGACTTTTATATCATTATCCATTAGCGGCCAAAATTGTTCTGGAGATACCTTTATAGGCTCTCCATCTATCTGAACACCAACCAATTTTCTTCTAGTGCCTTCAGCTTTAATTTTCTTTAATGCGTCTTTGCCTATAAATTCTATGGATTGATCAGTATCAACTAATCTTCCTAAGCCGATAGTAAATGGGTTATCTTCCCTCGTTATGTCTGAAGCATAAGATAAAAGACCTCCTTCAATACTTCTAATTGAGGATGGTGCTATTGGAGCAATATTAAATTCAAGTCCGGCCTCTCTTACTAGTTCCCATAGGTTATTGCCTTGTTTGTGATCTCTCAAATAAAGCTCGTAACTAATTTCTCCACTCCATCCAGTTCTTGCTATCACCAATGGGATGCCTTCTAAGGAGGTTTCTCTAGCTCTATAGTAGCCAACTTCTTTATGCTCTTTATCAAAGAGTTTTTCAATTAGCTCAGGAGCTTTGGGCCCACCTATTTGAAGTGGGGATACGTCTGGCTCAAGCACGTTAACATCCATACCAGAATTAACTGCTGCACCTTGAATCCATAGCAAGACATCACTATCGCCAGGTGAAATCCAAAATTGATCAGGTTTTACCCTTAATAAAACTGCATCATTAATAATTCCACCATCTTCTCCGATTAAAAGAATGTATAAACAATGGCCTAACTCACATTTTTCTAAATTTCTAGGTGTTAAAGTTCTAACAAAATCATATGCATCTGGTCCATTAATTTCTATCTGTCTCTCAGCAGCAACATCCCACATAGTTACATCATTAACTAAGCCTAAATACTCTTCTTCGGGACTGGTATAGCTTGTTGGCATATACATATGGTTATATATAGTAAAAGCCTTAGCTCCATATTTTCTTGTAGAATCATAATACGGAGATTTTCTTATTCTAGATCCAATGCTAATAGCTGCTGGTTTGATGGAACTGCTCATAATTTATATCCTTATAAAAAAATACACTCTGTTCTATCTAATGAGATCAAGAACCTTCTCAGGAGGTCTTCCAATAATTGCTTGATCTCCTTTAATTATAATAGGTCTCTCGATTAATTTGGGATATTTAATCATAAAATCAATTAGCTGTTCGTTTGAATAACTTTCATTCTTTAAATTATTTAATTTGTATGCTTCTTCACTTTTTCTTAATAGATCTCTTGGGCAAATATTTAATTTTCGAATAACATTTTTTATATCACTTTTTTTTAAATTTGCTTCTAGATACAAAAAAATGCTGTGATCGCAATTATTATCTTTAATAAGCTTTAGCGCTTCTCTGGATTTGCTACACCTAGGATTGTGGAAAATAGTTAATTTAGCCATTTTCTTGCATCTTTTCTAACATTTTTTGCATACGCATATGCAAAATGTTAACTGCTTGGATCGGCCTTATTAAAACCTTAAATTCTGAGATCCTTCCTTCTTCATTAAAAGTTATCACATCTACTCCATTTACATATTTTCCATCCATCTTGGTCTCAAACTCTAAGACTGCATGATTGCCACTTGTAACCTCTTTTATATAACGGAAGCTTGAATCCTCTAGATCACCTTCTTTTTTTGCATCATCGCCTCCAAAAGTATTTCCAGCAGCCATCAAATAAAGTTTTGCTAAATCTTTTCCTTTTTGAGGTGTAAACACAACAGGTGAATAGAAAACAACATCTTCAGCTAAAAGCTCATCAAGACCTCCAGGATATTTTCCCCGAATAAGGTCATGCCATTTTTTTATATTTTCTTCTATCATGCGCTTTCTATCTTAAAAGCAATTCCAGCATTATCTTCAAGCCTTTTAATTAACTTAGTTCCCATTGATGGTGCTGTGGTATAAATACCTCCCCCTAAGTTTTCACATTCAGATATCAAACATATAGCACTTTCTGCAATCATCTTTGAAGTTGATCCATAACCTGGATCCATATCTCCTATGACAGAAGCTGATATTACAGAACCATCTGGCATGTCTGCACAAAATAAAAGATCGTAATTACCATTTTCTCTAGATTCTCTTGAAGGCCCTTCTCCAGGAAGCAAAGGTTTTTCTGTCAGTGGATTAGATGATGCTACCATTTTTGCGGCTTCCTCACCTTGATCGCCAGAGCCAGTTAGCATCATTTCATTATAAGAAAATTCTTCTCCATACTTATGATTCATTAATGCGTTAGATCTATGAATATTCTTGGTATTTATAGGTGCCATAAAAAATGGAGCTACCCAGGCATCTAATTTTTCATCAAGATATGGTCTTGAATCAGCGGGCTGCTCAGGGCCACTAAATCCATTGCTTAAAGCAAATGGGTTAGCCAATATAGTAAAAAGTTCAGGGTTTGTTTTAAGCGCATTCATAGTTGCTCCTAAAGAAGCCGCGGTACCACCAGAAAATTCTCCATTCATTGCCCTTACTCTTCCCCTTACGCTAGGGGCCGGCTTCCCAAATTTATCTTCTGCAGCATTTTGAACAAATAAAACGCCTAAATCAAAAGGTATGCTATCAAAACCACATGAAAAAATGATTCTAGATCCTGAATCTTTTGCAGCATTACTATGAGTCTCAATCATTTCATGCATCCAACCAGGTTCTCCACAAAGATCTACATAATCAGTTCCCTGGTTAGCACACTCAGATACTAAATCAGATCCATATAATTGATATGGCCCAACTGTTGTTAAGACGCATTTTGTTTCACTAACCATTTTAGAAATACTGTTTTTGTTGTCACTATCTACAACCAAGCAGGGGACTTCAGGTGATACATTTAACTTTTCTTTAACCCTGTTAAGCTTTCCAAGACTTCTTCCAGCTAAACCCCATTTAATATTAGGACTGTTTGCATATTTTTGTTGCATATACTCAACCACTAATTTTCCTGTAAAACCTGTAGCTCCATATATAACAATATCAAGTTTATTTTCTTTCATAGATTGCCTCTTATATTTATTTATTATTCATGAATATATATTTCTTTATTATTTAGGCTTTTCCTTAAAATAGGAAGAGCTAAAAAGTTTATTAAAATATATGTCATCAAGATCATGATAATCAAATTGTTTTGATAATATTGGAACCCTAATAGAGTAAATCCGGCAAGTAAAACCAACCTAACTATTTCTAAATACATTCCTGATTTCCCATCAAGCCATCTTGCAGTAGAAACCATGGTAAAAAGTATCATAGATACTAAAATAAGACTCACATAGTAGTTAGAGCCTCCATATTCAACAATAATAGGTCCGATAGCTGCTAAGATTATTAATTGGATAAAACTATAAATATTTATAAATCTTCCAACCTTTGGATCATGTTTAATAAAAGTTGCTGGATTGTATTCCTCGCGAGGATACTTCTTCGCTAGATCATCAGGTTGCCAATCGGTTCGTCCTACTAAGACATTAAATTTGTCTTTCCATTCTCTGGTTCTAATAAAGTCCTTAAAAATACCAAAATAAATGTGAAGATTTGCCCATAAGGGATTAAAAGTACGAAGAGGACCTCTTATGCCATATACACATGGTTCGTCATCTTGCTCTTCTTGAAAAGTACCAAACAGTCTATCCCAAACAATAAAAACACCTCCATAATTTTTATCAATATAAATTTCATTTACTGCGTGATGGACCCTATGATTTGATGGAGATACAAAAAACAACTCAAACCAGCCTAACTTTGGAATATGCTGACTGTGAACCCAAAATTGATATATTAGATTAATTGAGGCGACACTGACAAAAACTTTAGCGGGAACCCCTATTAAAAATAAAGGCACATAAAAAATCCAATTTAACATAAAGCTTGTGCTCGTTTGTCTTAAAGCTGTTGATAGGTTGTATTCTTCACTTTGATGATGAGCAACATGAGAAGCCCAAAAGATTCTTCTTTCATGGCCCATCCTATGGAACCAGTAATAACATAAATCATAAGAAACAAATGCAAAAATCCATGTAATTAATAAAGTATCATCCATTCTCCAAAGTGCGTAATAGGTTTCAATAGAATAAAAGATGGCTCCTCCAACACCAATCAGGACTAATTTTGATGCTGTGCTAAGAGAGCCCATAAAGAGGCTGCTAACTGTATCATTTAATCTGTAAGTATTATTGTTTTTAAGCCAACCAAAAATAAATTCGAGCAAAATAGCTAACAAGAAAAAAGGAACAGCATATGGAACATAATCCATTACTGAACTCCTAGATCTTTAATTCTTGATATAACATCTAACCTTCTTGGATCATCCTGTAAATTATTCCAATCAATATTCTTTGTTTTTAGCATTGTTTGTATTTTAGAAATTTTCGATATGTTATTTTTAGTTAAAAAGTCTGCTGTCTCTTTAGCCCCTTGTCTATTATTGCAAACTATTAGCATATCGCAGCCTGCTTCTAGAGATTTTCTAGCTTTTTCTGAATAATTACCTGCTGTATCAGCACCCTTCATAGATAAATCATCACTAAATATAACTCCTTTAAACCCAATCTGCTCTCGCATAAATGCTGTTAACCAGAAATATGAAAAACTAACAGCTTCAGAATCTATTTTTGGGTAAGTAAGGTGAGCGGTCATAACACCACTTAATATATCCTTTAGGACAATATATGGCTTTAAATCTTTTTCAAATAACTCTTCAAGCTCTCTATTATCAATAGGCGCTTCTAAATGACTATCTTCAAAAACCCCTCCATGGCCAGGAAAATGTTTTCCTGTTGCTGACATTCCAGCTTCTTGCATTCCATAAATAAGAGCTTCTGCAAGATCTATAACTAACTGAGGATCATCACTAAAAGCTCTATCTCCTATAATGATGCTCTTATCCGTGTCTAGATCAAGAACAGGTGTAAAACTTATATCTATACCGCATGCGATTAATTCGGAAGCCAATAGCCACCCTATATCCTTTGCAAGAGCTAAACCTTGTGCTTGATTACTTTTTGCTATTTTCCCTAGAGATTGCATTGAGGGAATTTGTGTAAAATCTTTTTTAAAACGCTGAACCCTTCCCCCTTCATGATCTACAGCTATTAATATATCTTCTTTAATATCCCGTATATCTTTACATAAAGACTTTAACTGCTCTTGAGAGTTAAAATTCCTTTCAAATAATATAAGCCCTCCTACATGAGGGTCTTGAATCAAATGTATATCTGCATCTGATAAAGAAATGCCTTCGATATCTACTATAAGCCGACCATATTTTTTAAATGACATGAAAAGTAATTTATCATCTAGCAAATACTTAATCTAGCTAATAATTACATGAAGCCCCAGTAAAAGGGCTTCATGTAAAGTTGAAGTTATAGATTAAATGTTAATAAGTGAAATTAAATTTAATACCATAATTTTTACCAGGAAGGGGAACCTGGTCTTTTACAAAGGAAGAATGATTTCTAGCAACTTCATCAAACAAGTTATTAGCGAATAATGAAAGTCTAAATTCACTGTCATTATTTAACTTAAATGTTTTTACTGCTTTAGCGTTTAACATTTGATAGCCATTAGTTTCTTCTTCATTTATTCCTATATCATTTTGCTTTTCTACATCCTTTAAACTAAGCGTAAGCATTAGATCATCTTCGCTATATGCTAAAGAATAAATATTTCTTGCTGGATTTAGTCTTGGAATATTGGTTCCATCTGAGAATTTACCATTCACAACATCACGCCCAAAAGATAAAGTTAAATTTCCATTACCTAGAGTCATTACTTTACCAAACTCTATTTCATAGCCATCTAATTCAGCATCTTGTTGTAAATAATTTGCAAGAATAAGGCCTCCATGATCATCATGTCCTTCTTCATGATCTTCATCATGCTCTTCATGCTCATCTTCTGTTTCATCTAATAAGTAAATATAGTTATCTACATTATTCTTAAAGAATGTAGCAACGCCATAAAAATTATCATTATCAAAATTTAAAGTGAAATCTATATTATTTGATTTTTCAGAATCTAAATTCTCATTACCTACCTCAAATCTTCCAGTTGAAAGATGTGGTCCATTCATGAAAAGCTCTATAACAGAAGGAGCTCTTTCAACGCTTGCAAAACCAAAACTTACATTAAGATTTTCGTTTAGCTCTCTTCCGGCACTAAATGCGATACTTAAATTATCTTTGTCCATGTCAAAGTATTCTATATCATGATCTTCGTCATCATGATCTTCATCGTCATGATCCTCATCACCATGGTCTTCATCATGATCCTCTTCATGACTCATAGAGCCAGATGTATTGATTTGATCATATCTAATACCTAAATCAACATGAAATAGATCAAAGTCTCCACTTCTATAAAAACCAATTGTTAATTCGTCGTTAGAAGCTGGATTCATAAATGCCTCATGACCAACAATAGAAGTATCCTCATTAACAAAATTAAATACTAATTTTTGAGATGCGGTATCATTTGATAAATCAAAAGTAAATCCATATTCTGATGAATTATTGCTGAATATAGTTGGTTCTTCTTCATGCTCATCATTATCTTCATCTTCATGCTCGTCATGACCTTCTTCTTCATGCTCAGCATGCTGTTCAGTCAAAGAGTATTCAGTATCACGAAAATAGTAAGCAACACTATTTACATAAGCATTATCTAAATTAAGCAATCCCTTTATATCAAGCTTATCTGAATCAGTGCTAGAAAAAATTCTTTCATCTTCTTCATGATGCTCTTCTTCATCATGCTCTTCTCCATGATCGTCATGTCCTTCATGACCCTCGCCATGAAAAGGAATCCCATACAGGCTTTCTATATTACTCATAGAAACTCCAAAGAAACCCCATTCACCAGTCTTAGATACTCCAAATCTTGAGGATTCTGATTCAAAATCAGAATTAGCTAAGAAGCCCATATCTTCATCGTGATCTTCATCATGGTCTTCATCTTCATGTTCTTCATCTTCATGTTCTTCTTCATGATGAATTATTGCGCCAGTAGGAATATCAAAATTACCAAATCCTGAATTTTTATAAGCAAAGGTTAAATTAAATCCTGCTACATTATTTTCATACGATAAGTTTTGGGTGTCGCCGCTATTAACTGATTGCGTCTCATAACCTGCTTGAAATTTGGATTCCTGAAAATCAGTCATTGCAATTGTGTTATCTACAATATTGACGATTCCGCCGATTGCTCCATTTGAATACAATAATGATGAGGGCCCTCTTACAACTTCAATTTGTTGAATATTATTTAGATCGATATCATTAATATGATCAGCTCCAAGCCCTGACACATCACGATTAACCATTCCATTGTTTAAAATCTTTACCCTACTCCCTGACATGCCTCGAATAATAGGCTGCCCAACTCCAGAGCCGTAATCAGTTGAAGATACGCCTAAAAGGCTATCCAATGATTCGCCTAAGCTTTGAGTTGATGAAGAGGAAATATCATCGCCATCAACTACATGCAGAGGGTTATCAATTTCATTTAATGTTTTATCTATGTATGAAGAAGTAACAATAATTTCTTCAATGTCATTTGCAGTTATATTGTTTATTAGAAATGCACTCATAACTAAAAGTGCGATATGGTAGTTTTTCATAAAAACCTCCGTTTAATTAATTAAATTTAAAAAATAAAAAAAATTAAATTTTAGGAGGAGCTCTTGAGAAAAAGTTCTTAAGTTCAAGTGAGATAAAATTATTAGTTATCTCAACCTTGTAATTATTAAGAAGTGCTATCTTCTCTAATAAAACTTTAGATTTAATTACATCATCTATTTCATTGTCACAAAATTGACATTGAATTTCATGAGAGCTCTCTATAGAAAATTCATGAAATAGAGGATCTAAAGAAGCAGAACTAACAAAAAGTATTCCAACTAAAAGTAGGAAATATTTTTTATTTAAAGTCTTCATTTGTATATTTTATAATAAAAACTATCTATTAGGGCTGTTAATCTGTATTTTCAGAGTTTGGCACCCAGTCTTCGAAGCGCTCTTGAAGTCTTTGCATGCCTTTTATCCATCTATCTCTATCATTACCTTTTCTAGCTACATACTCTAAAACTTCTGTGTGTGGTGTAATTAAAAAACGTTCTTCTTTAATGGCTTCTATTACATCTGCTGCTACCTCTTCGGGCTCCATTAATCCATCTACACCTGCTACCCCCGCTCCTTGTGCAATCATGGGTGTTTTAACTGCCTGAGGACATAAACATGAAACACCTATACCTTTATGCCCGTATGTAATCTTGATCCACTCAGCAAAACTAACTGCAGCTGCTTTTGTTACTGCATAGCCTGAAGCGCCTATCTGAGTTAAGAGGCCTGCTGCTGATGCAGTATTCATTAGATAACCTTCACCTCTTTCTAGCATCTGTGGAAGTACATGCTTTGCAGCATGAATATGAGATAAAACATTAATTTCCCATATATTTTGCCAATCTTCAGTTGTTGTATCAAAAACTCCTGGAACTCCGATAATGCCTGCATTTGAACAAAAAATATCAATCCCACCAGAAAATTTATTAGCTTTTTCAATAAGATTAATTACCTCATCTTCATTTGCTACATTTGCTTTAACAGCTAACCCTCCAACTAGATCTGCTGTTTCTTCTGCGCCTTCGATATTCATATCTGCACAAACAATAGATTTTGCACCCGCTTCCTTAAATGCTATTGATAATGCTTTCCCAATTCCACTAGCAGCACCGGTGACTACAATTCTTTTATCTACTATTTCCATTAAGATTCTCCTCGAATGATCTATTTATTTTGTAAATATACAAATTGAGCGATAACGTGAACCAAGGATTGGTGAATATCTTCGATAATGCCGTAATTGTCGATTGGAACATGTATATTGAAGGTTGCTTTATTTTTAGCTTCACCGCCATCGAAGCCAGTTAAAGCTATACTCGTAATGCCTTTGTTATTAGCATAGTCAATAGCGTTAACAATATTCTCACTATTCCCTGAAGAAGATATTAATAAAATTATATCTCCATCATCAATGTAATATTCTAATTGTTTAGAAAAAGAATCTTTGTAGGAAAGATCATTTGAAATTGCTGTAAATAGAGGTGTGTTTGAGTTTAATGAAAAAGATTTTAATTTTGAGTGTTCTGTATGGCACCCTTTTGTAAAATCACAAACTAAATGGTCTGCTATTGCGCTCGAACCTCCATTTCCCATGGAATATACCGTAGAGCCGGTCTCCTTAGCTTTTTGAATTGCATTAATAATTTCAGGTAAATCTGATAAATCAATATTAGTTTGAGCATCAAACATAGCCTTAAAATACTCTTGAGTAAATTCGCTAGGCGAAGAGATGTCGAACTCTATATTTTTGTCTCTATTATCATTCATTTTCAATAGACATATTAACAGAATTAGATTTCATTTATTATTCTGAGTTCT
>CABXPU010000011.1 GCA_902514105.1 uncultured SAR86 cluster bacterium | reverse complement strand
AAGATGGTATCAGCTCCATCCTTTAGGCTGAAAGGTGGGGGTTGGTATGAAACAGATTTTAAGACTGGAACAAAGAAAAATATTGCTTTAGATGATAAAAAAACAGAATCTAGTTCGAAGAAAAGCAATAAACAAGATAAAATTACAAAGAAGAATCCAAAAGATAAAAAGGCAGGATAAATATGCGCTCACATTATTGTGGTGAAGTTACATCAAAAGATCTAAATAGCAATGTATCTATTTGTGGATGGGTGCACAGAAGAAGAGATCATGGCGGAATCATTTTTCTTGATATTAGAGATATTAGAGGAATATGTCAGGTTGTAGTTAATCCAGAGAATAAGATAGCTTTTGAGATAGCTGATAATTGTAGGAATGAATTTGTAATAAAAGTTTCTGGAATTGTTTTAAAAAGACCGAAAGGGACTATTAATAAAAATATGCCTACTGGTGAGATAGAAATAGAGGCAGAAGATATTAAGCTCTTGAATAAGGCTTCAACCCCAGCATTTCCTTTAGATGATTATCAAGAAGTAAATGAGGATGTTAGATTAAAAAATAGAGTGATTGATCTTAGGCGCCCTGAGATGAATCAAAGAATAGTCTCTAGATCAAAAATAACATCTGTAATTAGAAATTATCTTGATGAAAATAATTTTCATGAAATAGAAACACCAATTCTAACCAGAGCAACCCCTGAAGGTGCTAGAGATTACATTCTACCAAGCAGGGTTCATCCCGGTAATTTCTTTGCATTACCTCAATCACCACAACTTTTTAAACAACTCTTAATGATGGGAGGTTTTGATAGGTACTATCAGATTGCAAGATGTTTTAGAGATGAAGATTTAAGGGCAGATAGACAACCAGAATTCACCCAGGTAGATATAGAAGCTTCTTTTGTTAAAACAGAAGATATTATTAATTTTGGAACAGAATTAATAAAAAGTCTTTTAGAAAAATTTGCTAATCATAAAGTTAAGGACATACCCTCAATCTCATGGCATCAATCAATGGAAGATTATGGTTGTGATAAACCAGACTTAAGAATCCCTTTAAAGTTAGTTGAAATATCAGACATTGTAATTAATGAAGAATTTAAAGTTTTTTCTGGACCAGCTAAAGATCAGAGCTCAAGAGTAGTTGCTTTAAAGATTCCTGAAGGTAACAAATTAACCAGAGGACAAATTGATGAATACACAAAATTTGTTGGGAAGTTAGGTGCCCAGGGGCTTGCTTATATAAAAGTTAATGATGTCAAAGATATTGAAAATGGCCTTCAGTCACCCATTTTAAAATTCCTTCACAAAGATACTATTGAAAATTTAATCAAGACCTTAGAACTTAAGACTGATGATTTATTATTTTTTGGAGCAGGATCAAAGAATGTTGTTAATTTAAGCATGAGCAGCTTAATTAAAAAAATAGGTAAAGATCTTGACTTATATATAAACAAATGGGCTCCATGCTGGATAGTAGATTTTCCAATGTTTGAAGAAAATAAAGAAGGTAATTTAACTTCGTTACACCATCCATTTACAATGCCAAAATCAACTACAGAAGACTTAGTAGAATCACCGGAATCAATAATTGCTGAAGCGTATGATATTGTCATTAATGGATATGAGGTTGGAGGAGGCTCTTTAAGAGTTCATGATCCAGATATGCAGAAGGAGATTTTTAATATTCTCAATATATCGGATGAAGAGGCTGAAAATAAATTTGGATTCTTATTAAAATCTTTATCATCTGGTTGTCCTCCTCATGGGGGAATAGCTTTCGGTCTAGATAGACTTGTTATGTTATTAACAGATACTATTAATATTAGAGATGTTATAGCTTTTCCTAAAACTCAAAGTGCTACATGCTTATTAACCGAGGCTCCAAATGTAGTCGATGAAAGTCAATTAGAAGAATTATTTATTGAATCAACTCATAAAGAGGAAGATTAATGGCCGGTCATTCTAAGTGGGCCAATATTAAGCACAGAAAAGCTAGGCAAGATGCATCACGTGGAAAAGTATGGACTAAAGTAATTAGGGAAATAACCGTTGCTGCAAAAGATGGTCCTGAGCCATCTGATAATCCTAGATTAAGACTTGCATTAGATAAAGCTAATGCTGCAAACATGCCTAAAGATACTATAAAAAGAGCTATACAAAAAGGTTCTGGTACAGGTGAAATGGGAGCAATTGAAGAGATAACATTTGAAGGTTATGGTCCAAAAGGAGTTGCCATTTTAGTCGAAACCATGACTGACAATAGAAATAGAACCGTTGCTGATATAAGGCATGCATTTTCAAAATTTGGAGGCAATCTTGGTACTGATGGTTCAGTAGGATATTTATTTAATAAAGTTGGCGTTGTTAATGTTTCTGATACTTATGATGAAGATATTCTAATGGAAACTGTTCTTGAGGCAGGCGCTGAAGATATGACTTCAGATGAAGGTGCTTATGAAGTTATTACAAGCCCTGCAAATTTAAGCTCAGTTACTGAAGCTTTAGCTGCAATTAATATTGAGACCATTCAAGCAGAAGTAACAATGAGAGCTGATACATTAATAAATTTAGATGACGAGGCTTCTGAAAAAGTTTTAAATATAATGAATTTTATGGATGATCTTGATGATGTTCAGGAAGTCTATACTAATGCAGAATTTTCAGATAATACAGGGACAGAGGAGTAGTTTTGGTAGTTAACTCAAGGGCAAAAGGAGCAAATTTTGAAAGAGAGATTGGAAACTTATTAGTTAAGGATCTTAATTTAAATAATCCAGTAAAAAGGATTTTAGAGCAAACGAGGACTAAAGAGTTACCTGATTTAAGATTAGGAAGATGGTGTATCGAGTGTAAGAGATATGGTGATGGTGGGGAGCCTCCTAAAGAATGGTGGGAGCAAGTTTTACGCTCTTGCTCAGAAGCTTTTTTGATGCCAGCTTTAGTATATAAATTTAATAGAAGACCTATTAAAGTTAGATTATTAGCATCTTCAATTAATCCAGAAATACAGAATAAGTTAATAACAGTTGATTTATTATGGGACGACTTTATAGAAATTATTTTAGAACTATTTCAAAAAGATATTCAACTTCATGAAGAAAGATTTCAAGTGTAATGATTTCCTGCTAAAGGTATTTTGTGAAGACACTGATTTTCAGGGGATTGTATATCATGCTAATTATTTAAAATATTTTGAACGCGCTAGAACTCAATTTCTTATAGATCAGGATATTTCTCAAGTTAGCTTAGAGGCTTCCAAATTAGCTTTTGTTGTAAAGGATATAAACCTAAAGTTTATTTCGCCAGCTAAGCTAGAAGAAGAGTTAATTGTCAAAAGTTTTGTTAAATTTATTTCAAAAGCTAGGTTGATGTTTAATCAACAAATAATTAATAAAAAAAGTGATATTATTATATGCACTGGAGAAGTGGAGGTGTGTTTTTTAGATTTAGCCAAAAATAAACCTAAACCCTTCCCAGAGAAACTATTACAAATTTTCAATAATTAGATTATTTATATGAACGATATTTCAACAATCAATTTATTCCTAGAAGCGGGGATAGTTGTCAAAACTGTTATGGTAATTTTATTACTTATATCTTTACTATCTTGGATTATTATCTTTGAAAGATATTTTCTTTATAAAAAAATAAAAAATCAAAATATAGAATTTGAAAATAAATTTTGGTCAGGTGAAGATTTAAATATTTTGTATGACCAAGTTGATAATAATGATCTTGCTTTATCAGGCTCTTCCAGTGTATTCAGGAATGCATTTAAAGAATTTAACCGCTTAAAATCAGAGAATGATGTAAATGAGTTAGATCTTGAAGGAATTAATAGATCAATGAGGGTTGCTATAGCTAGAGATGAAGAAGACATGAATACACACCTTCCATTCCTTGCAAATGCAGGATCAGTTAGTCCTTATATAGGATTATTTGGAACAGTTTGGGGCATTATGACCTCTTTCCAAGGTTTATCTGATGCAACTCAAGCAACTATTAATGCTGTTGCTCCAGGCATTTCTGAGGCATTAATTGCTACAGCAATGGGACTTTTTGCAGCAATACCTGCTGTGGTTGCATATAACCGTTTTTGTTCTCAATCAGACTCTATTTCACAATCAACCACAATCTTCGCAGAAGAGCTGGCAAGTATTTTTTATAGACAAGTCTTAAGAAATAAAAAATGATATATCGCTTAGCGAAAAGGAAGAAGTTACAAGCTGAAATCAATGTAGTTCCTTATATTGATGTCATGTTAGTTTTATTAATTATTTTTATGGTTTTATCTCCGCTGCTTATTCAGGGTATAGAAGTGAATCTACCTCAAACCGATACAACTAAAATGTCAGTTCAAAATGAACCTTTAGTTATCTCAATTGATGCTCAGGGGAATTACTATCTTAATCTTGGAG
Source organism: uncultured SAR86 cluster bacterium (assembly GCA_902514105.1). Classification (GTDB taxonomy): domain Bacteria; phylum Pseudomonadota; class Gammaproteobacteria; order Magnimaribacterales; family D2472; genus MED-G78. The sequence continues at coordinate 24,860 of CABXPU010000011.1, read as the reverse complement.
ATGAGAATCTTCCTATAAGTATTGATGAATTGAAAAGGAAAGCTTCTGTTATTTATCTTGCAAATAAAGATATAGAAGTAGTATTTCAAAGCGATGAAGCTGTAAGTTTTAATAGTGTTGCAAAAGCAATGGCTGCAGTTCAAAGCACAGGCATTTCTAAAGTTGGAATAGTGACAACAGGATATGCAGACTAAACATCATTATTTACAAGCTTCTTTTCTATCATTTTTAATTCATGCTTCAATTTTTTTATATTTAATAGGATTTTTTTATTCTGAAAAACAAGTAAGACCAATATTAAGTAAAGCAGTTAACGTTAGTATTATTGTTGACGAAGGCCCAACAGAAAATCCTATTATAAATAAGCCCAGTAAAGTCTTTAAAAAAAAAGAAGTTATTCTTTCCACTAAAACACAAGAAAATATTAACGAAGTTCCTAAGATTAATGAAACTGGATCTATTACTAATCTTCAAAGTCTTTTAAATGAGGAATTTGAAGCATTTAACTCTTCAGCTCTAGAAGAAGAGATAAATAAGTATAGTAATTACATGATATCTTTGATTGAGGCTGCATGGATTAAACCAAAAAATATCCAAGATAATTTAATTTGTGATATCAAAATTAAAACAAATCAAGCGGGCAGGATCATCGATATAAACCTTACTAAAAGTAGCGGTAATATTAGATTTGATAATTCTGCGCTTCAGGCAGTGAAGCGTGTAGAAACTTTTTCTTTTTTTGCAGATATAAGAAAAGAAACATATGAAGATGTTTTTCAAAATATTGTTATAAGCTTTAATCCCTCAAAATGAAGAAACTTCTTATATTCTTATTAATTCCAAATTTAATATTTGCAGAATTGCTTCTTGAGATCACCAAAGGTTCTGATAATCCTTATCGCGTTGCTATAGTTCCTTTTGAGGGCTCTAGTAATGGTGTTAATAATATTATAAAAATTGTTAAAGATGATTTAATGAGATCAGGAGAGTTCTTTGTTCTTGATGAAGATATGCTTCTTTCTTCTCCAGAAGCAATTGAAGATATAAACCCTGCAGAGTGGAAGTTATTAAAAATTGATTTTGTAATTATAGGTAAAGTTGTAGATGAAAATTCTAGTGGCTTAAAAGCTACTTATGAAATTTATGATGTTAATAGAAGATCTAAAGTCAGATCTTCAACAGTATATGGAATTCCAGGAAAGATAAGACAGCTTTCTCATTATATAAGCGACGGCATTTATGAAAACATTACTGGAATTAAAGGTATTGCAACGACAAAGATTCTTTATGTTAATGAGTTGATTGATGGTTTTGGTTCAACATACATTCTTTATGTTGCAGACTCAGATGGCGCCAATGAACAGATCTTATTAAAGAGTAATGAGCCAATTATCTCTCCTGCATGGTCTCCAGATTCAAAAAAGATCGCTTATGTTTCTTTTGAAACTGGTATGGCTAAGGTTTATATTCAAGATATTTCGACAGGTGATAGAGATTTAGTTTTAGTTAATGATCATCAGATTAGCTCTCCTGCATGGTCTCCTGATGGAAAACTTTTATCTCTTACTTTATATCAAGATGGTAATGCTGAAATTTATATTTTAAATTTAAAAAATAAAAACTTAACTAGATTAACAAAGCATTATTCAATTGATACCGAATCATCATGGTCTCCAAAGGGTACAAAAATACTATTTACTTCAGGCAGGTCAGGATCGCCTCAGTTGTATGAAATTGATTTAACAAAATTTAACACTAAACCAAAAAGAATCACTTTTGAGGGTAATTACAATGCAAAAGGTTCTTATCTTCCTAATAACGAAGGAGTTATTTTTGTACATAGATCAAGTCAACAATTTCAAATTGCTCTTAAGTACTTTGATGAAAATTTTATTAGACCTTTGACTGAATCAAAGATGGATGAATCACCTAGTGTTTCTCCTAATGGTAATGTGATAGTCTATGCAATAACTGATGATAAATTAGGAATGATAGCAGGGGTAACTTTAAGTGGAGCAACCTTTATACTGCCTGCAACAAATGGGAAAGTTAGAGAGCCAGCATGGTCTGGATTTTTAAGATAATATCTAGGAGAGATAAATTATGAAAGATAATAAAAAATTAATAATTACGTATTCCTTTATTGGATTATTTATAGCCTCTTGTAGTAGTGTCCAGGTTACTGAAGAAGCTGTTTATTCAGATTCTGTCCAAAGTATAGAAGTTTCATCTAGTAAAGCTTATGAAACTCCAACTGAATCAAAAGCGCTTTTTGCAAATGCTACAGTGTATTTTGAATTTGATAAATACAACTTATCTACAAGATCAATTCAAGCTCTCAAAGGTGTTATAGAATTGATGAAAGAAAATGATTCTATAGAAATAACTATAGCTGGACATGCCGACGAAAGAGGCACAAGAGAATACAATCTGGCACTTGGTCAAAGACGAGCAGAAAGTGTAGCTGATTATATGGTGCTTAAAGGTATTTCAAGATCTAGGCTCACAATAAAAAGCTATGGAGAAGAAATGCCTATGATGCAAGGATCAAATGAAAGGTCTTGGGCAAGAAACAGAAGGGCAGAAATTAATTAAATTTTAAATGCTTAAGTTTTTTGTTAATAGACTAGTATTATTTAGTCTCTTCATTTTTTTTCCTGTTTTAGTATCTGCTCAAGATTCTGAATCAGATATTTTATTCTTGAAGATTCAAGAGCTAGAGATTGAAATAGCAAATTTAAGAAATGATGTCGAAGCTCAAAATTATTTAATTGAAAAATTAATCAAGGAGTCAGTTAAAAAAGATGAAGATATAGATTCATCAGATAGTATTGATTCAGATATAGCTGATGAAGTATATAGATTTGATGGTATTAATGATTCACAAAGTATTGATGAAATATACAATGAAGCAATTAAAGCTTTAGGCAATGAAGATTATGCATCAGCCCAAAAACTATTAACTTATCTTATAAATAGTTTTTCTGATCCAGAAAAGCTCCCATTATCTTTATTTTGGCTTGGAGAAATTGAATTTTCTTCAGGAAACTTTGATGTTAGTAAAAGTTATTATATTCAACTAATTTCTTCATATGAGAACCATTGGAGAGTGCCCCTTGCTCACAAAAAAATAGGAGATATTTTTCTTAAGCAAGGTGACATAAAAATGGCAAAAGAAAAGTATCGCTTTGTTGTTCGCGAATTTCCAAATAATCCAGCTTCATCTATGTCTTTGCAAAGCATAGAAGATATGGAATAATCACCTTTTTTTATGACATGCTAAAACAGGGGTCGCTAGCTCAGTTGGTAGAGCAGTTGGCTTTTAACCAATTGGTCACAGGTTCGAATCCTGTGCGACCCACCATTGATCATTCAAATAAATCTAAATAAAGTGAAAAATTTTATAACTAGATTACTTCTTTCATTTACAAAAGAATCTTCTCTTGCGGGGTTATTCTTTTTCTTTGTTTTGTCCTCATGGTATGTTTTAAGGCCTGTAAGAAATGAAATGGCTGTTTCAAATGTAGATAATTTACCATTATTACTTGCAGTAGGCGCTCTAGCAATGCTATTAGTTAATCCTATTTATTCTTGGGCGGCATCGAAGACAAATCTTAAAAAATTATTGATTGCTTGTTACTCATTTTTTATATTTAACCTTCTTGTTTTTTTATTTTCATGGAGGGTTTTAGATTTAGAAGGTGTTATTTGGCTTGGTAGAGCCTTTTACATTTGGTGCAATATTTATTCTTTTTTTGTTGTTTCTATTTTTTGGGTGGTTATTATCAATGTGTTTAGATCCTCAAGAACAAGAAATTTTTACGGGGTGATAATGGCGGGTGGCTCAGTCGGAGCTTTCTTTGGATCAGAGATTACTAAAAGGTTTGCGGGGTCATTTGCTGACTATGGTTTAGAATTTTTTAGTATTTCAGCAATCATACTATTAATTTTGGCTTTATTCGTCGGTTTATTTTTAATTAAATATACTAATTCCAAGAATAACAAAGAACCTAATCAGGCGCTTGGGGGTAAAAGTTTTGATGGGATCAAAAATGCTTTAACTAAAAAAGATATTAGATCTATTGCAATATATGTATGGCTTTTTACTGGATTAATGACAATTCATTGGATGACAGCAATATCGATTATTGATGCTTGGTCAAGTGATCCAGTTGAGAGAATTGTGCTCTTTGGTCAAATGGAGCAAATGGTTACGGTATTAACTTTGCCAACCCAATTACTACTAACCTCATTTATCATTAACCTCTTAGGAGTTAAGAGAATTCTTTTCTTATACGGTTTAGCTTTTTTAATGATTTATTGTTTATATTCAATTTCTCCAACTATATCTATAGTTATTTTTGCGACAGTATTTTTAAGATTATTTGAATATGCTATTAATAAACCAACTAGAGAAATAGTTTTTAGTCATCTAAAAGAAAATGATAGATATAAATCTTCAGTATTTGTAGATACTTTTTTTACAAGGCTTGGAGATTTATCAGGAAGTTTATATATCACATTTGGTCAGATCATCGGCGTAGGATTTGCATTTATACCTCTGCTTGCTATTCCTTTTACAGGAGCAATATCTTATTTCGGTATAAAAATTGTTAAAGAAAATAACATTCATTGACCCCTTAGGCCTTTAATATTTTCTCTAGTTGTATTAATTTTTGTCATTATAGATTCAAAAACCTGGAAATTATTTTCAGTTAATTTTAAAGCAAATTGAAGTTGATTTAATGCATCTTCATATTGCCCTAAGAGTAGAAAATATTCTGCCTTGCTTTGATGATACCCAATAACATTTTTACTATCTCTTTGAATTTCTGAAAGATATAACCATAAATATGGATCCTCATTTCGTCTTAATAATTGATCTCTAATTATTTCTTCTGCTGCAAACAGCTCCTTCTGATAACCTAAAATCTTAGCTTTAAGAACTGATAGAGGATAGTTTTTTGGAGAGATATTTAAAAAAGTATCGACAAGTGCTAATGCCTGTTGAGCTTTCCCTTGATCTAACAAAATTTCCGCTTTAGTAGTATTCAAAATAAGGTTTTTTGGATTTAATTCTATTAATTTATCAATTTGTTTTAAACTTTTGTTATATTTATTGGTATTTTTATATGCTATTGATAAACCATATAAATTTTCATTTGAGGGATTATCTTCAACTAAATTCTCCATCTTTCGCAGAGCATTTAATGGAATATTTTCATATTTAACATTAAGCCTTCCTCTAATAAATTCATAGTTAATTGAATTTGTCTTGGTATAAGGTGATTCTATTGAATCAGCTGCATTAAATGCATCAGTTACTCTTGATGATGAAATTGGATGGGTTAGAAGAAATTCAGGAATATTATCTCCAGCTAATCTTCTAATTTTTGCCATTTGTTCAAACATTTCTCCCATACTTGATGGATCATATTGCGCCCTAACTAGGTTATTAAATCCAACTCTATCAGCTTCTCTTTCATACATTCGATTATATCTTAGACTTTGTTGTTGAAGAAAAGCGGGCCCTGCCATAAAGGCAGTTGGATTATTTGATGCTACAGCAGCAGCCATCGCAGAAACTAATACCAAGACAGATGCTAAATTATTATCTTGAGAGCTTAATACATTTCTTGCAAAATGCCTTTGACTAAGATGAGCTAGCTCATGAGCTAACACTGAAGCAAATTGGCCTTCATTTTCAGCGCTCAAGAAAAGCCCACCATTAATTCCTATAATCCCTCCAGGAGCGGCAAATGCATTTAGAGATTTATCATCAATTAAAAGGACATTAAAGTTTCTATCTTTAACCTGACTATATTCAGAAAGCCTATATATTAATAATTCAGAATATTCTTGAATAATAGGATCTGAGATGAGAGGGGCCTGACTATATACTTGCTTTAAGAATTCATTCCCTATCATCCTTTCTTGATCATTTGAAACAGCTCCAGAGACTCTGTCCCCAAGCTCAGGTAAAGATAAGTCTATATCTGGCTCTGCAAAAGCTCCCAAGGAAGTTAAAAATGATAATGTAAGAAATATTTGCTTCACTTTTATTTTTTTAAAATCAGAATCTTAATAAAACTAACACATATAGCCTTTATTGGATTAATATAACCGAATAAATTACCATAAATTATGATATTTATTATTAGACATCAATAATTTTAGATAGTTTTTTAATTTTTAGAATAAAAGTAATAATTTTATATGAATGAAATGTTTTTAAATAATGCCCTTTGGTTTATAGCTTTAGGTCTATTTGCGAGTATGGGCTATTTTTTCTTTACTCAATATGTAAAGAAATTTTTTGTAAACGATGAAACCATTGTTTTCTCTCTGATCATTATTACTACATTTGTTACTCTTACTCTTTTTGGAAGCATATTATCTATATTTCTAATAAGTGTAATAGTTGCTTATTTATTGGTGGGAGTTCAAGCAAGATTAGAGATATATGGATTAAAACAATCTACTTCATTAATAACTACTTATACATTTTTCTTAATTATTACTACAGCTTTATTGATCTGGCTAGTTCCTCTGGTATATCAACAGCTTCAAGCTCTTGTTTTTGAATCCCCAAGACTTATTAATGAGTTCATAGCATTTATTCAAACTGTGCCAAGCAATTACCCAGATTTATTATCGCCTGATCAGGTAGATTCTTTTTTTAAAGGCATATCAGCTGAACTTACAGGCTTTACACAAAATATTGTTAATACTTCTATTGCAGGCATTCAAGTCACTATAACTGTTGTTATGTACCTTATTCTTTTTCCAATTCTTGTATATTTCTTTTTATTTGATAGAAAAAATATCATTAATAGTTTTATGGAAGTAATTCCTGGAGAAAGACAAATGCTTTCAACTGTCTGGTCTGAAATGGATAATCAATTAAGTAATTATGTTCGTGGAAAGTCTATTGAGATATTGGTAGTGGGGATAGCTTCAGCAATAATATTTACTTCATTGGGACTAAATTATACTGCTCTTTTATCAGTTCTTGTTGGTATCTCAGTCTTAATTCCTTATGTTGGAGCATTTCTTGTCACAATCCCTGTATTAATGGTTGGATTAATCCAGTTTGGATTAACAGCTGATTTCTATATATTAACTGTTTTATATCTTCTTCTTCAGGCTCTAGATGGCAATTTACTAGTTCCTTTAATTTTTTCTGATGCCGTTAAGCTTCATCCGGTAGTTATCATACTAGCTGTATTTATTTTTGGGAGCATGTTTGGTTTTTGGGGCATTTTCTTCTCAATACCAATTGCTACTTTTATAAAAGCTATTTGGAATGCATGGCCTTCTCAAATACAGTAATTACTTAGATAGATTTAATCACCTCAAGAACTTCTGCCACATGGCCCTTTACTTTTACTGCTCTCCATTCATGGACAACCTTTCCTTTTGCATTGATTACAAATGTACTTCTATCAACTCCAATATATTCTCTTCCATACATTGACTTGAGTTTCATTACATCAAATAATTTACAAACTTTTTCATCCGGATCAGACAATAGCTCGAAAGGAAAATTTTGTTTTAACTTAAAATTTTCATGTGACTTAATTGAATCTCGTGAAACTCCCAAAATCTCAGTATTATAAGATTGGAACTCGTTATATAAGTCTCTAAATTCTTGACCTTCGGTTGTACAACCTGGAGTGCTATCTTTAGGATAAAAATATAATACTAGATTTTTACCTAAATAATCTTCAGAAGAGATAGTTTTCCCGCTTGTGGCTTCTGTTTGAAATTTTGGAGAATTTTTGCCTAATAGTTTTTTTATCATTTTTTTTCCTTAATTGCTAATATGAATTGGTGTATAGTCATATTTTTTACTGAAATAAATAATCATGCAAGCTCTTAAAGGTAGTTTAGTAGCATTAGTCACTCCATTCACTTCAAAAGGAGATGTAGATTATGTTGCTTTAAAAGAGCTCGTTGATTGGCATATTGAAGAGGGGACTAATGGTATTGTTTCAGTTGGTACCACAGGGGAATCTGCAACTCTAACCGTTAAAGAGCATTTAAATGTTATAGAACATACTGTCAATTTTGTTAATGGCAGAATACCAGTTATAGCTGGCTCAGGATCAAATTCAACAGCTCAAGCAATAGAGACAACATCAGAATCAAAAAAACTAGGCGCTGATTACTCTTTGCTAGTTACTCCTTATTATAATAAGCCTAGCCAACAAGGATTAATTAAACATTTTTCAAAAATTGCTGATTCTGTAGATATTCCTCAAATTCTATACAACGTTCCTACCAGAACTTCTTGCGACATAATGCCTGCCACTGTAAAAGTTTTATCAGAACATGAAAATATTATAGGTATAAAAGAAGCAGTAGATAATATGGATAGAATAAAAGAATTAGTTAGTATCAAAGAAGCTATTAAATTAGATAAGGAATTTTATATATATTCAGGCGATGATCCAACTTTCTTAGATGCAATAAAATTGGGGACTGATGGAGTAATATCTGTAGTGGCTAATGCAATTCCTCATCAGATATCTTTAATTTGTGATCATTCATTAAATAATAATTTAAGTCTTGCTGATGAGATTAATAAAAAATATATTTCTTTATATGATTTATGTTTTATTGAATCTAATCCAGTTCCTATTAAATGGATTTTATACAAACTTAATAAGATTCAAAATATCGTTAGACTGCCTTTGGTTAAACTTGATGAAACTTTTCATGAAAAGATCATGTCAGAGATGGTAAAATTAGAATTATTATGAAAAACAAATTCCTGCTTATTACAATATTATTTTTTGTTCAATCTTGTTCGTATTTGACAGGACCAGAAGGTTTATTCCCAGAAACAAAATATGATTTTCTTGAAGAAGAAATTGCTCCAAATCTTGATATTCCAGAAGAATTAGATGAAATCAAAAAAGAAAATCATTATCCAATTGAGACAAGTATTTCGGGAGACATATCTAAAGACATACCAAAACCAAGACAGGTATTTTCTTCTGGCGGCGCATCAGAAGTTCAGCTAAGAAGGTTAGGAGAATTGATGTGGATTTATGTTGAAACCCTACCATCAACAGCATGGCCAATTACAAAGAGTTATTGGGAGGCATCTAATTCAGAGGTCTTATCTGCTAATGCTGAGACAGGCGTTATTAAAATAAAATATGAAAACAACTCAACACTAGAAATGATTGTCGAGCATGGAATAAAAGAAGCATCCACTGAAATATTTTTAAACCATTTAAATGATAACAATGAAAATATTAATGAAGTAGAATTTTTAAAACCTGAATTAGAAAGAATTGTTGATTATTTAGCAGCTTCTGTGGAGAGTTTTTCTGGAACATCTTTAGCTGCTCAAACCTTAAATGAGAACAAAAAAGCTAGAATTTTTACAATGAAAGATCAAACAGTTATTGAGTTAGATTTATCATATCCAAGAGCTTGGTCAGCGGTTAGCAGAGCTTTGACAGCTGGAAATATTGTTACTAATGATAGAAATAGAGAAGAGGGTATTTTTTATGTTAGTTATGCAAATGAAGAAAGCCCAGGATTCTTTTCTTTTTTATCTTTTGGAAGAGAAAAGAATGAAGAAGGCCTTATTCTTGGTGAAGAAGCTGCTTTTGAAATAAATGTTAAGACAACTGGGAATAAAACAATTATTACTGCAACATCTGTAAACGGGAGTATAGAAGATGCAGAAATATTATTATCAAAAATTAATGAGTCTTTAAGCTAATGAAAAAAATAAATGAAATAACAACAGGAAAAGCAAAATCTTTATTTACTACTGAATTATCTGATAGATTAATTATGCATTTTAGAGATGATACATCTGCTTTTGATGGAAAAAAGAAAGAGGCACTTCTTGGAAAGGGCTCTGTAAATAATCAATTCAATGCCTTTATTATGGATCATTTAGAGTCAAAAGGTATAGACACTCATCACATAGAAGTTTTAAATTCTACAGATTCATTGGTTTATAAGTTAGACATGTTTCCAATTGAGTGCGTTGTTAGAAATAGGGCTACTGGATCAATATGTAGAAGGCTTGGTACTGAAGACGGACTTGTATTAGAAGCACCATTATTTGAATTCTTTTTAAAAGATGACGATCTAGGAGATCCATTAATTACAGAAGATCACATCTTGTCTTTTGGATGGGCAAAAGAAGAAAACATTACAGGTATGAGAGAAATAACACTAAAGATTAACAAGATCTTGTCAGAATTATTCTTAAACAGTAATCTTATTTTGGTTGATTTTAAGGTTGAATTTGGCTTATATGATGGAAAATTATTATTAGCTGATGAATTTACTCCAGATGGCTGTAGATTGTGGGATATAGAAACATTAGCAAAAATGGATAAAGATAGATTCAGACAAGGTTTAGGAGATGTTGTTGAATCTTACCATCAAGTAGCAGATAGATTAGGCATGAATATAGAAACTTGACTAAAATAGTCAAGTATTTATAATTATCGCATGAAACTCACCACTAAAAGCAGATATGCTGTAAATGCGCTTACTGAGCTTTATTCTCTTCAAGAGAATGGGCCTGTTAGGTTATCTGATATCTCAAAGAATCAGAATATTGAAATTTCATATTTAGAGCAATTATTTAGAAAATTAAGAATAGCCGGCATAGTGAAAAGTATTAGGGGGAGAAACGGAGGTTATATATACGCTCAAGATCCATTTTTTATTTCTATAAAAGATATTATGGAAGCAGTTGATGAAAATCTAGATGCTACAAGCTGCAATGGACAATCATCTTGTCATGAAGGACAAAAATGTAATGCTCATAATTTATGGAGTGAATTAAATGATGTTGTTGATTCATTTTTAAGCAGTGTAACTATTTCTCATTTAATGAGTAAAACTAATCAAGAAATTCAAGTAAGGGAAATAATTTAATGGCTAATTCAACAATTTATTTAGACTATGCATCTACAACCCCTATAGATCCCATGGTTGCAAAAAAGATGATTAACTTTATGACGCCTGAAGGTGAGTTTGGTAATCCTGCATCTAGATCTCATAGATATGGGTGGGCGGCTGATGAAGCAGTAGAAGAAGCAAGGTCGCATGTGGCTAATTTAGTTAATTGTGATCCAAGAGAGATTGTTTGGACTTCTGGAGCAACTGAAGCAGATAATCTTGCTATCAAAGGGGTAGCAAGGTTTTATAAATCTAAAGGCAATCATATTATTACATCGAAAATTGAGCATAAAGCAGTATTAGATCCATGTAGGCAGCTAGAAAGAGAAGGTGTTGAGGTTACATACCTTGAGCCAAATGACGGCGGAGTTATTAGTCCAGAAGCAGTTAAAGAGGTTTTAAAAGAAAATACAGTATTGGTTTCTATAATGCATGTAAATAATGAGCTTGGAACCATCAATGATATTGCAGGAATTGGCAAAATTGTTAGAGAGCATGGCGCATTTTTTCATGTTGATGCCGCACAAAGTACAGGAAAGGTTGAGATCAATTTATCAGAACTTCCTGTAGATTTAATGTCTTTTTCCGCTCATAAAACATATGGACCAAAAGGTATTGGTGCATTATTTGTAAGAAGAAAACCAAGAGTACGAATCGAAGCTTTAATCCATGGCGGAGGCCATGAAAGAGGAATGAGGTCAGGAACATTGCCTACACATCAAATTGTTGGAATGGGAGAAGCATACAGAATAGCCAAGTTAGAAATTAATAATGACAGAAAGAAAATTGAGAAATTTCATGAGAAATTTTTAAAAGAGGCATTAAAAATTGAACATGCCTATATTAATGGAGATCTTGAAAATAAGGTTCCAAATATTCTAAATATTAGCTTTAACTTTATTGAGGGCGAATCATTAATAATGGGTTTGAAAGATATTGCTGTTTCTTCAGGTTCAGCATGCACGTCTGCAAGTCTAGAGCCTTCCTATGTTTTAAGAGCCCTTGGAAGAAAAGATGAGCTTGCTCATAGCTCTATTAGATTTTCATTTGGAAGGTTTACTGAAGAGAAGGATATTGATAAAACTATAGATATTTTAGGGAATGTTGTTGATAGATTAAGGGAGTTATCCCCATTATGGGAAATGCATCTAGATGGAATTGATCTTGATACAATAGAGTGGGAAGCTTAAAAATTATTATACATTTAGGAGTATAAAAATGGCATATAGCAAGAAAGTAGTAGAGAAGTTTGAGAATACATTAAATAATCCTCAAGCTTTTAAAGTTGGTAAATTTGATCCAAAAGAAGCAAATGTTGGTACTGGTATGGTTGGTGCTCCAGCATGTGGGGATGTAATGAAGCTTCAAATTAAATGTGATCAAGTTGGCAATACACATGTAATTAAAGATGTTAAATTTAAAACATATGGCTGTGGTTCTGCTATAGCATCATCTAGTGAGTTGGTGGAGATGCTGATTGGTAAAACTTTAGAAGAAGCCAAAGAAATAAAAAATAAAGAAATAGTTGATGCTCTTGAGTTACCTCCTATTAAGATTCATTGCTCTGTATTAGCTGAGGAATCTATTCATCAGGCCATTGAAGACTTTGAATCAAAACAATAAAGATACTTTATGGAAACATTTAAACCAACAGAGCTTAACTTTTCTGATAAAGCCATAGAACATTTTCAAAATACTCTTTCAAGAAGAGGTAATGGTATTGGAATTAAAATAGGTGTTAAGAAAGCAGGATGTTCTGGATATGAATATTTTTTTGATTTTGTTGATGATATAGATAATAAAGACAAAATTTTTGAAAGAAATGGCTGCAAGATTTTTGTTGATGAAGAAAGCTTATCTTTTTTAAAAGGGTCTTTAGTTGACTACTCTGAAGAAGGTTTAAATAAAGGTATTAGATTTGAGAATCCTAATGCTAAGGCTGTATGCGGTTGTGGAGAAAGTTTCACAATATAATCTATGGCAAAAATAAAGATTTGGCCTCATGAAGAGCTTTGTCCTAATGGAGCAGATATTGAGAGTCTTCCAGATGAAACAATATGCGAAGCAGCGCTTAGAGAAGGAATTAAAATAGAGCATGCATGCGAAATGTCATGCGCATGTACTACTTGTCACTGCATTGTTAGAAAAGGTTTTGATACTTTGGATGAAGCAAGTGATATTGAAGAAGATATGCTAGATAAAGCATGGGGACTAGAACAAACTTCAAGACTAAGTTGTCAAACTATTCCCCCAACTGATGAAGAGATTGAGATTGAACTGCCTAAATATAATATTAATATGGTTTCAGAGGACCATTAATGAATAATTTAACATGGCTTGATGTAAACAAGATTGCAATTGAACTATATGTTGCTTTTCCTGATATAGACCCTCAGTGGATTAGTTTTCCTGATCTCCACAAGAAAATATGCGGATTAGAAGGTTTTATAGGGGATTCAAATAAATCTAATGAACAGATTCTTGAAGCAATTCAAATGTTATGGATAGAAGAATACGAATAAGTCTCTTATAATAGCGAAAATTTTTAATAAGGATAATTATGAATATAGAAAGAACACTATCTATCATTAAACCAGATGCAGTTTCTAAAAATGTAATAGGTAAGATTTTATCTAGATTTGAAGACAATGGCTTAAAAATTGTGGCCGGAAAACTAGTTTCTTTATCAGAAGAGTTAGCTTCAGGATTTTATGCTGAGCATGAAGGTAAACCGTTTTTCCCTGCTCTGATTGAATTTATGACCTCTGGACCAGTATTTATTCAAGTCTTAGAAGGTGATAATGCTATTGCTAAGAATAGAGAGTTAATGGGTAACACTAACCCAGAAGAGGCCGCTCCAGGAACAATAAGAGCTGATTTTGCTATAAGCATAGATGCAAATGCAGTTCATGGTTCTGATTCTACAAATAGTGCTGAGAGAGAAATTAATTATTTTTTTAGTAGTGAAGAGATTACATCTAATTAGTTTTGCAAGATAAAATCAATCTTATAGGTCATTCAGAGGAATCTTTAGAGATTTTTTTTAAGAATTTAGACGAACCATCATTTCGCGCTAAACAATTACTCAAATGGATTCATCAAAAGGGCGAATTAGATTTCGATATGATGACTGACTTCAACAAAGATCTGAGAAAGAAACTTAATGAAATTGCTGAGATCAAAGCTCCTAAAGTTTTAGATATTCTAACTTCTGATGAAGGTACAAAAAAATATTTAATTGAGCTAAATTCAGGATCCTCTATCGAAATGGTTAGAATACCTGAAAAAAAAAGAACAACTCTTTGTGTTTCTTCTCAAGCAGGATGTGCTCTTCAATGTACGTTTTGCGCTACAGGAGCTCAAGGTTTCGATCAAAATTTAACTTCTGATGAAATTATAGGTCAATTATGGATTGCTAATTTTTTAGAAAAGAATGAAAAACCTATTACAAATGTTGTATTTATGGGTATGGGAGAACCTTTATTAAATTTTGATCCCGTAATGGAGTCCATTGATATTATGAAAAATCAAACGGCTTACTCCTTGTCCAGAAAGAGGATTACTATTAGCACATCTGGCATAGTTCCTCAGATAAATAAGTTAGCTGAAATAACAGATGTATCTCTAGCAATATCTCTTCATGCTGCTGAAAATAAATTAAGAGATATCATTGTCCCAATTAATAAGAAGTACCCAATTAAAGATTTGTTAAATGCATGCAAAAATTATCTTTCTAAACAAAAGGGAAAAAATACTATAACTATTGAATATATATTAATCGATGGAATTAATGATACTTTAAAGCATGCTGCAATTCTTTCAAAAAAACTCTCTAACCTATCATGCAAGATTAATTTAATACCTTTTAACCATTTTGAGGGAAGTGAGTATAAAAGATCAACTGATAAGAATATCAATGCTTTTAAGAATTACCTTATGAAGAAAGGTTATATTGCAACCTGTAGAATTACCAGAGGAGATGCAATTGACGGCGCATGCGGCCAACTTGTAGGAAATTTAAAGAAATCTATAAAAGGAAAAGGTGTTATTCATCATACAAGCATTCATTGAATTAGAAAAAACCTTTACACTTAACAATATTAATTAGAATTTTAACAAGTCATGAGCGAGTGGATTAAAAGAAAAGAAACAAAAGCAGTAAGTGTTGGAGATGTTCTTGTCGGCGGCAAGAATCCCATTTCAGTCCAATCTATGACGAATACAGATACTTGCGATGTTATTTCTACTGTAAATCAAATAAATGACCTAGAAGCAGCTGGAGCAGACATTGTAAGAGTATCAGTTCCTGGGTTTGATGAAGCTAAAGCTTTTAAGGAAATTAAAAAAGCTGTAAATATTCCCATAGTTGCAGACATCCATTTCGATTATAAGATCGCATTAGAAGTTGCAGATACTGCTGATTGTTTGCGTATTAATCCTGGCAACATTGGTAAAGAAGATAGAGTCAGGGAGGTAATTAACGCAGCAATTGATAATAATATTCCTATAAGAGTTGGAGTAAATGCTGGTTCACTAGAAAAAAGTTTGCAGAAAAAATATGTTGAACCTAATGAAGATGCTCTGGTCGAATCTGCCTTAAGACATGTTGATATATTAGATAAATTTAATTTTGATAATTACAAAATGAGCTTAAAAGCATCCAATATAGAAATGACTGTTGAAGCATATAGAAAAATTTCAGACCTTATAGATCAACCTCTTCATTTAGGTATAACTGAAGCTGGAAGTTATAGAGCTGGTACAGTTAAATCTTCTATAGGAGTTGGTATGCTTTTATCAGAAGGGATAGGAGATACAATTAGAATTTCATTGGCATCTGATCCTGTTGATGAAATAAAAATAGGCTGGGATATTTTAAAGAGTCTTAATATAAGAAGCAGGGGTGTAAAAATTATTGCTTGCCCAAGCTGCTCAAGACAAAATTTCAATGTTATAGAAGTGGTTAATGAACTTGAGGAAAGATTTGAAGATATATCAGAAGATATTGAAGTTGCTATTATTGGTTGTTATGTAAATGGTCCCGGGGAGTCTAAAGCTGCGGATATAGGTCTTACCGGAGCATCTCCCAAAAATTTATTATATATTGATGGAGTACCTGATAGAAAAATATCCAGTGAAAAATTAATTGAGGAGATAGAGGCACAAGTTAGAGAAAAACTATCTTTAAGAGATAATTCAGATATTATTGTGAGAAGTTAAATGACTAAGATTAATTCATTAAGAGGCATGCCAGATTTATATCCTGAGGATTTGATCAGCTGGCATCCCGTTGAGAATAAATTAGTAGAAATATTTAACTCATTTTCAATTGAAGAAATTAGAACTCCTCTGCTTGAACATACAGATCTTTTCAAAAGATCTGTTGGAGATACCTCCGACATAGTTAATAAAGAAATATATTCATTTAATGACAGAAATGAAAAAAGTATAAGCCTTCGACCTGAAGGTACAGCAGGGGTAATAAGATCTATAGTCGAAAAAAAACTAGATCAACAGCAATTAAAGTTATGGTATATGGGGCCTATGTTTAGATATGAAAGGCCTCAAAAAGGTAGGTATAGACAATTCTACCAAGCTGGCGTTGAATTTTTGGGCTTTCCTGAAGGCTCATCTGATTTTGAACTAATATCGCTAGTCTGTTTAATTATTGAAGGCCTTAAGATTAAAAATAGCATAATAAAAATTAATCATTTGGGTGACAAAGAATCAAAAAAAGCTTTTTCAAAAGAGTTAGTAAAGTTTTTAGAACCCCATAAAAAAATTCTAGATGAAAAAGATTTAGAGAGACTTAACTCAAATCCTTTACGTATTCTTGATTCAAAAGATACAAATGTTCAAAACCTCTTAAAAGAAGGTCCTTCTTTAACAGATTTTATTTCAGATTCAGCTAACCTTATGTTAAATCAAATTAAAAGTTCATTTAGTAAATACTGGGATATAGAAATTGATACTAACTTAGTAAGAGGTTTAGATTATTATAATGGCTTAGTTTTTGAAGCCATATCAGATGATTTAGGTGCCCAAGATGCTTTTCTTGGGGGAGGTAGATACGATAATCTTTCCTCCACTTTAGGAGGAAAGGAGATGCCATCAATAGGGCTTGCAATTGGCCTTGAAAGAATAATATCTATTTCTTCAATAACCAGTAGCAAAGAAAAGAAAATTGCTTTTATAACTTCTACTAGCAATATAGCCCCATTAGCATTTAAAATAGCCAACCAGCTAAGAATAGTTAATCCAAATGTTTCATTAGATATGGATTTAACTGAAAGTAGCTTAAAAGCGAAATTGAGAAGGGCTAATAAAACAAGCGCCTCTCATGCCTTTATTATTGGCGATGAAGAGGTTGAAAGTGAGTCAGTAATTGTTAAATCGCTTAGAGAGGATATTGAACAGGTTAATATGAATTATGAAGATCTAAATAAATTTTATAAAGAGATCTAATTTAAAATATTAAGGAAATAAATAATGGCTGAATATACCAATGATGACGAAAGACTTTTAGCGATTGTTGATTTTATTAAATACTATAAAAAATTAATAATTACGGTATTAGGATCTATTTCTGTTATAGGGATTAGTATTTTTGGACTTAAATCTATTCAATATTCTAATAATGAGGCTGCCGGAGCTTTATACAATCAATGGATTGAAGAAGCTGCAATTCAGGAGAATGGCTTGATGGATGATAGTGTCGCATTTGATGAATTAATTTTAGAGTTTAAATCTACAGGATTTGCTCAACTTGCAATACTTAAGAAAGCATCAGCATTAGCTGAGAACTCCCAATTAGATTTAAGTAAAAAATATTTTGAAGATTTAGAAAGTTTATCAAGTGGATTATTTGGAAATGACCTTCTTAATAAAATGTCAAAAGTTAGTTTAGCTAGGATTTTAATTTCAGAAAAAAATTATGCAGAAGCCCTAAATAAATTAGAATCATTGATGTCAGGCTCAGATCCTCTTGTAAAAGAATTAGCAGGCGATGCATTGGCCGGTCAAATGAGTAATGATTTGGCAATTGAACAATATAATTTAGCAAAAGATCTTTATGCTGATGAAGCTTCAAAAAATATAGTCATTATGAAACTAAACAATATTAAACAGGTCTTATAAATAACTATGAAATTTTTACCACATATTTTATTAACTTTATTTATAAGCTCATGTTCTAGTATTGCTTTTTGGGACAATCAAGAAGATATGACAGAAGATGTAGTAGAAGAGCCAAAAGAAAGAAGGGGTTTTATAGATACTCTTACTTTCTGGGATAATGATGAAGACGAGATAGATCCTTCAGAGCCCAAGAGTTTAGTTGATATATCAAATAAAGAAGATGTTGTTATTAATTGGAAAATTAAATTACCATCAGAAAGGAGTGCAGCTAGTTTTATTCCAGACTTTTCTGCTAGCGGAGAAAACAAATTAGGCTCTTTTGTTCCTGCTTTTTCGGGCAAAACAATATTTTTTGCTAACAATAATGGTGTTATAGGCTCTTATGATCAAGATTCAGGCAATGAGAACTGGACTGTAAAAGTTTCACCCTTATCATCTGGCATTTCTGCAGGCTTCGGAGTGTTAATTGTATCAAGTAAACAAGGTGAATTAATTTGCCTGTCTCAGAATGACGGCTCAATAATGTGGTCAATTGATACTGGTGGCGAGGTTCTTACACAAGCAGCAATAGATGCTAAGTTAGTAATAATCAAAACTAGTGCCGGAGAACTTATAGCTTATAACATTTTAGATGGATTAAAAGAATGGTCATATAGGTCTCAACTACCCTCATTAACATTAAGAGGAAGTAGTCCGCCAATCATTGAAGAAAGAATTACTTATGCAGCTTTTGATAATGGAAGATTAGGAGCTTTTCAATTAGATACAGGTTTTTTAATTTGGGACGGAGCTATCTCATATGTTGAAGGCACATCAGAATTAGAAAATATGATAGATGCTGATTCATCTCCTATTATAGAAGGAGGACTTTTATTTATAGTTAATTACCAAGGCCAAATAGCAGCCTTTGATCCTGCCCAAAGAAGAATGGTATGGGCAGAAAAAGCATCTTCATTTTATACACCTGTTATTTCAAAAGGTGTAATGGTAATTCTTGAAGATGATTCCACATTTACTACCTATTCAACAAAAACTTTTGGTTCTTCATGGGCATCGGATGATTATTATTTAAGAGAATTATCAAACCATGATTCATACAAAGGCAGTATAGTCGTAGGAGATTTTGAGGGTTATATTCATTTTATGAACACCTTAAATGGCAAAACATCAAGCAGATTAAAAATAGGCAGAAGCCCTATAAAAAGTGTCTCAGCTAGAGCTGATGCTATATATGTTGTAGATGAAAAGTTTACTTTATATTCAATTAGTTATTAGAATGTTGAATAAAGATGTTTACTTCAATAGCAATAATTGGCCGTCCTAACGTAGGCAAATCAACTCTTTTTAATAAATTAACAAAGACTCGTGAAGCTATCGTTTCAGACTTTCCAGGATTAACAAAAGATAGAAATTATGGATATTTAAAGCTTGGTAGCTTTAAAAGCATGATTATAGATACAGGCGGAATAGGAAAAGACAGCTCGAGTCTATCTCAAAATATTTCAGATCAGGCATGGATTGCTGCTCATGAGAGCAATTTAATCCTTTTTCTTATTGATGGATCTGAGAATCTATCATCAGAAGATTTTGAAATTTTAAGTCGTTTAAGAAAAATTAATAAACCGTTTTTAACTTTATTAAATAAATCTGATAAATCCTCTAAATCAGATGCTATAGATGACATTACATCAAAGGGAATCACAGAGTATCTAGAAATTAGCGCTGAACATTCAAGAGGTCTAGATATTTTAAAAAAATCTTTATTAGATAAATTCCTCGAAAAGGATACAGAAACAATAAAAGATGGTAAAAAAATAGCCGTACTTGGAAGACCTAATGCAGGTAAGTCTACTTTTATTAATAATTTTATAAAACAAGATAGATTGATTGTTTCTGAAATAGCAGGAACAACAATAGATGCTATTAGAATTCCATTTTCTGCTAACAAGGAAGACTTTATTTTTATTGATACAGCAGGAATTAGAAAAGGATATAAGCAAAATCATAAAGTTGAATTTTTTTCATATGTACGAGCAATGCATGCGGTAGAAGAGAGTGACGTAATATTATTTTTAGTTGACTCAGAGGAAGGAATCGTAGATCAAGACCTTAAATTAATTAATATGATTGCTGAGCAAGGCAAACCCATTCTGATAGGTTTTAATAAAATAGATCTTCTAAATAAAAAAGAGAGACTAGCAATGTATGAAACCAAAAGATTAAGATCTAATTTTTTAAAAGATTTTATAAAGATAGAGGTTTCAGGAATCAAAGGTACAGGCGTAAAAAAACTTTTTAGAATATTAAATAGCTTAATTAAAAAATCACAAAAAAATTATTCAACATCTATTCTAAACAAACACTTAAAAGATTTTATTGAACGGAGTTCACCTCCCTCTTCAGGAGGTAGGCAGCTTAAATTAAGATACATCCATTTTGGCGGGATTTTACCTACAACTTTTATCATTCACTCAAACCAAGATAAAAAAATTCCAGCTAATTATAAGAAATATCTTGAAAATTCATTTAGAGATGAGCTTGGCCTTAATAGCATTCAGTTAAAAATAATTTATAGGAAATCAGAAAACCCTTTCGAAGGAAAGGTAAATAAATTAACTGAAAGACAAATTAAAAAGAAGAAAAGGCTGATGAAGCATGTTAAAACTAATAAATAGTCATTATTTATTAGTCATTAAGTAAGATTTTATTAGAACAATTCCGTATAATTGATATATAAAATACATTTATAAGGGAACATTTGTTTACTAATGAATACTGACTATAGACCGGTCAATATAAATCTACTTAAGATTAGGCTCCCAATATCTGCTCTTACGTCTATTACTCATAGACTCTCAGGAATATATATTTTCTTTATAACATTCCCTTTATCAGTATATTTATTTAAAATATCAATTAACAGTAATTCAGATTTTATTAATTTGCTTGAAAATCTTGAGAATAACTTATATTTATCAACATTTGTTGCTTTTAGTTACCTTGTTCTTTGGTATCACATTCTTACAGGCGTGAGACATCTTATTATGGATAAGCATATTGGTGAATCTTTAAAAGCTAGCAGACTGTCTTCTATACTAGTTTTATTGATTTGGTTTGTATCTGTTATAGCCTTTACACTGGTGGTTTATTTATGAGTGGCTCATTAATATGGCGCCTTCAAAGATGGAGCTCAGTTCTAATATTTATTTATTTAATATATTTACTATCCTTTTTTATCAGTACTCACCAAATTAATTTTGAGATATGGAATATATTTGTTCAAACTCTTGTATTTAAAATCTCAACTTCAATAGTTTTTTGCAGCATTATTATTCATTCTTTCATAGGGCTATGGGCAGTTGGTACAGACTATTTAACTCCAAGGGTTTTAGGATTCCTTAATTTATCTTTATCCAAGATAGCTGATCTATCTAGACTTTTATTTAATTTTTTCTTTTCAGCTCTAGGTCTAATTTTGTACCTTCAACCTCAGGATGTCCCTCATGCCCAATTAAAATAATATCTCTTTCAGCTCTTGCGTGCCTAATAACTTCCATATGAACTTTTGTAACTAAAGGGCATGTAGCATCATGAGATTTGAGTCCTCTGATATCTGTCTCCTCCTCTACTTTAGTAGAAACTCCATGGGCGCTAAAAATAACCAAAGCATCATCAGGAACCTCTGATATTTCTTCAACAAATATAGCTCCTCTATCTTTAAGGTCTTTTACAACAAAACGATTATGGACAACTTCATGCTTTACATAGATTGGAGGGCCGTATATTTCTAGTGCTCTATTTACAATATCAATAGCCCTATCGACACCTGCACAGAATCCTCTAGGATTAGCTAAATTAATTATTACTCTTTTGTCCATTAAAACCTTTCCTGAATTCTGAATAAATTAACAATAATGCTCCAATTGTAATAAAAGCATCGGCTGGATTAAAAATAAAAAAAGAAAAATTACTAATATAAAGATGCAAAAAGTCTGTAACAACTCCATCAATTGCTCTATCAATAATATTTCCTAATGCGCCTCCAATAATTAAGATATAGGAAATTTGGGCATCTTTTCTATCTTCCTCAAATAATTGATTAAAAAGAAATGTCACTATTAGTATTCCAATTATTAAAAGAATATAACTTGAAACACCAACGCCAAAATCAAACATACTAAATGCAATGCCAGAATTAAAAGTTAAGTAAAGATTTATAAAAGGAATAAAATCAACAACCTCAAAAGGAATAAGAATATTTGAAACTATTTTCTTTATACCAAGATCTAATCCGATCAGCAAAAAAAGATAAATATAAATTGAAATTCTAGACAAATTTTCTAACCTCTCCAGCAGCTTCTATATTTTCTTCACATCTAATGCAAAGCTCTGGGTGCTTAGAGCTTTTTGATACAGACTCTGACCTATGCCAGCATCTAGAACATTTATTATTTTTAGACTGATTAATATTAATCTTTAAAGTTTTACTCTTTTTAAGAACACACTCGGACGCGATAAAAACAAAATGCAGCTCATCTCCTAACCTGTTTAATAGATTAAAGGATTCCTCAGAACAGTTAATTTCAACAATTGTATCAAGAGAACCTTTAATAAGATTTTCATTTCTTGCTGATTCTATAGCTTGGTTAACCAAATCTTTAATTTCAAAGATATTGCCCCACTCATCATTATTAAGTATCTGATCTACAGTATTTATTTCATTATAAAATTCAGTTAAAAAAACTGATTTGTTTTGTTTTTTAAGCTGCGGGTAGGTTTGCCATATTTCTTCAGAGGTAAAAGAAAGAATTGGGCTAATCAGTCTAACTAATATATTGGTAATATGATAAATACTAGTCTGACATGATCTTCTTGCGTGCGAATTTTGCGAAGTTGTATAAAGTCTATCTTTTATAATATCTAGAAATACCCCTCCGAGCTCATTTACACAAAAATTATGTATTTTTTGAACAGCATTATGATAAGAATAATTGTCATAGCAATCTAATACATCTTTTTGTAATTCAAGCGTTGCATTAAGAACCCATTTATCTAATTCAACTAAATCATCTAAATCAACTTTATTCTTCTTATAGTCAAAATCATTAATGTTTCCCAATAAAAATCTAAAGGTATTCCTTACTCTTCTATACTGATCTGAAATTCTTTTTAAAATCTCATCAGTACCATTCATTTCACTTCTAAAGTCTGTTGCAGCTACCCATAATCTTAATATGTCTGCGCCTAATGAATTCCATACCTTTTGAGGCGAAACAACATTTCCTAATGATTTTGATTGTTTGCGGCCTTTTTCATCGACTACAAATCCATGAGTCATCACCTCCTTAAATGGAGGTCTTCCATTAATAGCTATGCTTGTTAATAATGATGATTGAAACCAACCACGATGTTGGTCTGATCCTTCAAGATACAGATCAGCCACTACACCCTTTTTAAATCTTTTTTCTAAAACTGAGAAATGTGTTGCTCCTGAATCAAACCATACATCTAAAGTATCAGTAACTTTTATATAATCTTCAGCATCGTCTATAAAATCAGACAAATTAATCGAATCCCATGCAGAAATTCCAGATTTCTCAATTAAATCAGCAAATTTAGTGAAAAGCTCCTTTTGGTTTGGATGTATTTCACCAGAATCTTTATGAACAACTAATGTTATTGGGACGCCCCAGTTTCTTTGCCTCGAAATACACCAATCCGGTCTATCTTCTAGCATAGATTGAATTCTTTGAAGACCCCATGATGGTTCCCATTTAACTTTATCAACTGAAGCTTTAGCATTAGCTAATAAACCTGATTTATCCATTGAAATAAACCATTGCGGTGTTGAGGTAAAAATCAGTGGTGTTTTATGTCGCCAACAATGAGGGTATGAATGCTCATAGTCTTCAATTGCAACTAATTTTTTATTAACAGTTAAGGTTTCTAATATAAAAGGGTCGGCTTTAAAAGCAGGTAAGCCTGCAATATTGCCATATTCATCTTTAAAAAATCCTTTATTATTTAAAGCCTTTATAGGCTCTAGTTTATTATCTTTGCATATAAAATAATCATCCAAACCATGGGCAGGTGCAGTATGAACACAACCAGTTCCTGCTTCAATTGTTACATGATCTCCTTTTAATAATTTTGATATTCTCTCTATAAAAGGATGATTTAAATCTATATTTTCTATAAGACTGCCCTTTACCTTAGATACTTCTTCTAATTTAATTCCCCACCTATCAGAACAAGAATTTATCAACTCACTGGCAATAATAAAATATTCATCATTTTTTTTAGTAAGTGAGTAATTAAGTTCGGGGTTAATGCAAACTGCAACATTAGAAGGTAAAGTCCATGGAGTAGTTGTCCAAATAACAAATGAGCATTTTTTTTCTATCTCTGTTTTAAAAATACTACATAAGCTTTTAACTGAATCCTGAGAAACTTCGAAACAAACATCAATTGATTTAGAAACTTTATCTTTATACTCAACTTCAGCCTCAGCAAGTGCTGAGCCGCAATCCTGACACCAATGAACTGGTTTTTCACCCTTATGTAGATGATTCTTATCAATAATACTAGCTAAAGCTCTTAATGTGTCTGCTTCAAAAGAAGCGTCTGAACTCTTATATGGATTGGACCAATCTGCTATGACCCCTAGCCTAATAAAATCATCTTTTTGCTTATTAACTTGGGTATGAGCATACTCCTTACAGGCTGCAATAAAATCACTCTTGTTTTTAACCAAATCGCTATTCTTGCCATGCTTCTTT
>CABXPU010000010.1 GCA_902514105.1 uncultured SAR86 cluster bacterium | reverse complement strand
GGTTTACTAGCTCCCATTTTATAACCATGCCTTATAGCCCTTCGTAAGATTCTTCTTAAAACATAACCTCGGCCTTCATTTTCAGGATTTACTCCGTCAGCAATTAAAAAACTTGTTGAGCGAATATGATCTGCGATAACTTTATGTGAGATATTGCCAGGGTCACCTATTAATTCTTCAGAAGCTATAATTAAATTTTTAAAAAGATCCGTATCATAATTAGAATTAACTCCCTGCATTACTGCAGAAACTCTTTCCAATCCCATTCCTGTATCTACTGATGGTTTTGGTAACTGGGTCATATTGCCATTACTGTCTCTATCAAACTGCATAAAGACTAAATTCCATATTTCTACAAAACGATCCCCTTCGTCTCCATCTGCCCCGGGTGGTGTTCCTTCTATATGATCACCATGATCATAAAAAATCTCAGAACATGGACCACAAGGCCCTGTATCTCCCATTGACCAAAAGTTATCCTCATCACCAAGTCTTGCTATTCTCTCCGGATCTATTCCAACAATGTTTTTCCATATATCTTCTGCTTCATCATCATCTTTATATACAGTTATCCATAATTTATCTTTATCTAGTTTTAAAACATCGGTTACAAACTCCCAAGCAAATGTAATAGCCTCTTCTTTAAAGTAATCACCAAAACTAAAATTTCCCAGCATTTCAAAAAAAGTATGATGTCTTAAAGTGTAGCCAACGTTCTCTAAATCATTATGTTTGCCACCAGCTCTTATGCATCTTTGGGACGTTGTAGCCCTTACATATTTTCTTTCCTCAGTACCAAGAAAAACATCCTTAAATTGAACCATCCCTGCATTAGTAAAGAGCAATGTTTCATCATTAGCAGGAATCAATGAGCTTGAATCAACAATAGTATGATCTTTAGATTTAAAGAAATCTAAAAATGCTTGTCTTAACTCTTTGGTGTCCATATTCTGAATAACTTATTTTAAATCTTTATATTTTTTATAGTTCTCAATATAGTGATGTGCATTCAAGGAAGGAATTTTTTGCTCCTCCTCTGTCAGCTGTTTCTTAACCTTTCCTGGTATACCTAGAACCATAGATCCATCAGGAACTATCATATTCTCAGTTATAAGAGCTTTAGCTCCGATAATACAATTTTTTCCTATCTTAGCTCCGTTTAAAATAACTGACCCTATGCCAATTAAAGAACCATCACCAATTTCACAGCCATGCAACATAACCATATGGCCAACGGTAACAAATTTTCCTACAGTACATTTGTATCCAGGGTCTGTATGAATAACACTACCGTCTTGGATATTAGAGCCTTCTCCAATAGTAATTGGTTCATTATCACCTCTCAAAGTGCAGTTAAACCAAACGCTTGCATCTTTAGCTAAATGCACTGCGCCGATTACATTTGCATCAGGTGCAATCCAATAATCATCGTTATCAGTGGTTAATTTTTTATTACCAAAATCTGTAATCATTTCTTTTCTCTTATTATTCCTATATTGGTCCCAAAGCATATATTTAATAGATCTGCAGTAAACATTGCTGTAAGTCCAAATATCTTTTGACTATTATAATACCAAGTAGGTATTTCAAGCTTGATATTGTCTCTTTCTATTTTTTGAGTAGTCAAATTATCAGGATTTAAGAAAAAATTAATAGGTACCTCAAAAATCTCTCCTATTTCTTCATTGGGTCTTAAGTTAGGTTTTTTATTAATCAATCCTACATAAGGGTTTACTTCAATGTTGTGCAAAGATACCAAATGATTCAATTGACCTATTCTTTCAACCATTAAGGGATCTAAATTAATTTCTTCATGAGATTCTCTTAGGGCGGTTTGATAAAGGTCCGTATCCACTTTTTCTTTCATACCGCCTGGGAAACTTACTTCGCCAGAATGCGTTGAAACATTAGACGATCTTTGCGTGTATATGATGGCTGGTGATTCTTCGTATTGATCATAATTTAAAATACCAATCAAAACTCCTGCTTTTTTTAAATTAGTAGGGTTGTTAGGATTTAGTTTTGCAAGTTTTTGCTTTATGCTATCGATCATATTGGTAAGTTTAACTTTTTAAACAAACTTAATCTTTTATTTAGGTACAAAATTGAAATACTGTTCAGATTGCGGAAGCTCTAATTTAGAATTTAAAATTCCAGAAGACGATAATTTAAAGCGTCATGTTTGTAGCGAGTGCGGCACAATCCATTACTCAAACCCCAATATGGTTGTTGGTGCTTTATGTGTGAGAGATAACAAAGTGCTTATGGCTAAAAGAAATATTCATCCAAGAAAAGGTTTTTGGACCCTCCCTGCGGGCTTTATGGAAAATGCTGAAACGGTCCAAAAAGGCGCATTAAGAGAAACAAAAGAAGAAACCGGATCAGATGCAAAAATTAATATGCCATACACTATGTTTAGCCTTCCTCATATCAATCAAATACATTTCTTTTTTCTTGCAGATTTGTTGGATGATGATTTTGGTCCTACTACCGAAAGTATTGAAGTTAAATTATTTGATGAAGCTGATATTCCTTGGGATGAATTAGCCTTTCCAACCGTTAAAAAAACTCTTGAATACTATTTCAAAGATAAAAAAGAAAATAAATTTAATTTTCGAGAAGAAGATATTACCATTTGGTAATTAAGAATTTTCACTAAATAATTTAGCGTTAATAAATATCTGCATCCAGGGAGAAAATTCTTTCCAATGATTAGGTTTCCATGAAAACTGGGCTGCTCTAAACACTCTTTCAGGATGAGGCATCATAATAGTTACTCTCCCTTTAGCCGCAGTAATGCCAGTAATTCCATTAATAGAACCATTAGGATTTAAAGGATATTGTTCTGTAGGATTTCCAGTTGCATTAATGAATTTCATAGCAATCTGATTAGAGGCATTTAAAGATTCTATCTGATCTTCCTTTTTAAATAATGCTCTACCCTCTCCATGAGCTGACGCTATTGGAACTTTCCAACCATCCATATTATTTAAAACAACAGAATCACTTTTATTAATTTCAACTTGTACTAATCTTGCTTCAAATTGATCTGAATGATTTTTTACAAACTTAGGCCAATTTTCAGCATCTGGAATTATATCTTTAAGATTCGAGAGCATCTGACAGCCGTTGCATACACCTAGTGTAAAAGTTGATTCATTGTTAAAGAATTCTTGAAATTTATCTTTAATATTTTGATTGTGTAGGACTGTTTTTGACCAACCACCTCCAGCGCCCAATACATCGCCGTATGAGAAACCTCCGCAGACAGCCATTCCATTAAAATCATTAATATCTTTGGTTCCGTCTAAAAGATCTTGCATATGCACATCAATAGCGTCAAATCCTGCTAAATGAAAAGCAGCAGCCATTTCCATTTGCCCATTAACTCCTTGCTCTCGGAGAATGGCAACTTTAGGTTTAGTTGATTTAATATTAATATCTTTGATTACGCTTTCTTTAAATGACTCTGAGGCGAATAATCCTGAGTAGCCATCTGTTAATAAGCTGATTTCTGAGTCTGCAGATTCTTTATTGTCCCTAATACTTTGAATAGAATAAGATGCGTCTCGCCATATAGATTCCAAAGCACTAACTTCTTTAGAAAAGATTAGATTATTTTCAGAAAAAATATTTAGGGATTGATTAGAGTTTAATGTACCAAGATTAAAAGTCTTTAAACCTTCTTTAGAATATTTCTTAACAACATCTAATACTTTTGATTCTTCAGCTTGAATTACCAGGCCTATTTCCTCATTAAATAAAACCTTATTAATTAAAACAGGATTATCTACCAATGAATCTAAATTAATATCTAGGCCACTTTTAGCTGTAAAGGCTAATTCGCATAAACTGGTTACAAGCCCTCCATCAGAAATATCATGCAGTGCTGTAATTGAGCCATCTTCAATTAAAGATTGAGTAATATTAAACATTTTTATGAAAGCTTCTGAATCATCTACATCTGGAGTCACTTTAATATTTTCTTGATGAACTTCAGAAAAGATTGAACCGCCTAGACGCATTTCATTGTTCATTCTTACTAAAATTAGCTGTGAATCAATATTCTTATTTAGAAGAGTGGTGACTGCATTTCTAACATCATCAACTGGTGACATGGCTGTAATAACACCTGACAGAGGGCTTTTTACAGTATATTGCTCATCTCCTTGATCCCATTTTGTTCGCATCGATAAAGAGTCTTTGCCAACTGGTATTGATATCTCTAATTCAGTGGCAAATTTGGATAATGCCTCTACTCCTTTTCGAAGAGCTAAATCTTCTATATTTTCTCCAGAGGCAGACATCCAATTTGCTGATACTTGAATATGATCCATACCTTTAATTGGAACTGAGACCATATTTGTTAGAGATTCAGCCATAGCCATTCTCATAGAAGCGGCAGGATTGTTAATTGCTAAAGTGGGTTTTTCTCCAATAGTCACTACTTCGCCACTGTAACCAGTAAATGATCTTAGGCTCATAGAAAAATTTGATGTTGGAACTTGCCATGGGCCAACAAATTGATCTCTTGCTATCATTCCTCCAACTGTTCTATCGCCTATGGTTATTAAAAATGATTTACAGGCAACTGTAGGATGTTGTAATACTAAATGTAGAGATTTTTCTAATTCATAATCTTTTAATTCTTCTTCTGATGATAAATCCTCAGATTCAGAATTAACCTCCATGTTGCTAATAGGTAATTCACCAAAAAGCATGGATAAAGGAACATCTACTGGGTATGTGTCTGTTGAAAAATCATACAACTTTACGTATTTTTCTTCAGTTGTATATCCAACAAGTGCATATGGACATCTTTCTCTTTCACAAATCTCAATAAATGAATCTTTATTATCAGGGTGAATAGCTAGGACGTATCTTTCTTGTGATTCATTTGACCATATTTCCATCGGGGACATAGATTCATCAGATGAAGGTATTGATTCAAGATTGATAAGTACTCCTAAGTCAGAATCTTTTGCTAGTTCAGGTATAGCATTTGATAAGCCTCCTGCACCAACATCGTGAATAAATTCTATATAGCTATTATCCATTGATGAGCAGACGTTGATAACTTCTTGGCACCTTCTTTCCATTTCTGCGTTATCTCTTTGAACTGAAGCAAAATCTAAATCTTCATCACTATCACCAGAGGATACCGATGAGGCTGCACCTCCTCCAAGCCCAATTAGCATAGCTGGCCCGCCAAGGACTATTACTATATAACCCTCTTCAATTTCTAATTTAAAATTATTTTCATCTCTTATTTCGCCTATACCGCCGGCTAACATAATAGGCTTGTGGTAGCCGTATGCGGTCTTGGTATTATTAAAAGGAGTCTCAAATGATCTAAAGTAACCTAAGGTACAAGGTCTTCCAAATTCATTATTAAATGCAGCTGCTCCTATTGGAGCTTCAATCATGATGTCTAGAGGAGAAGCTATTCTTTCTGGCATATGCTGATCATCTTCCCAGCCCCTTACTTTATTTGGGATTCTAAGATTAGAAACGTTATAGCCCACTACACCAATTTTTGGTCTAGCTCCTCTCCCAGTTGCTCCTTCATCTCTGATTTCTCCACCAGAACCTGTTGCAGCGCCAGGGTATGGAGATATTGCTGTTGGATGATTGTGTGTTTCAACTTTTATGGTTGAATTTAATAGTTCTTTTTTAAATGAATAAAGATGGTCTTTATCTTGATGCAATCTTTCAACTTCCTCGCCTTTAGTAACAGCTGCATTGTCTTTATAAGCAGAGATAATTCCATTGGGTGAGTTTTTACTAGTAACTTTAATTAAGTTGAATAGTGAGTCCTTTTCTTTATTACCATCTACAATCCAATCGGCATTAAAAATTTTATGACGACAGTGTTCTGAGTTAGCTTGAGCAAACATCATTAATTCTGCGTCGGTGGGATTCCTTTTTTCATTTGAATAAAAATCATATAAATAATCTATTTCATCTGTACTCATTGCAAAACCAAAATCATTATTAGCATTGATTAGAGAATCTATTCCGCCTGAAAGAATATCAATTTCATTAACTAGTCTTTTTTTATTAGGGGTTAGTATCGACGAGCACTCATCAAAAGAATGATAAATGTCCTGAGTCATCCTATCAAAGAGCATAGATAGATCTAAGTTGCTTATCTCTTGATTAAATCCTTCTATAGAAAAACCAAAAAATCTTTCTACTCTTTCGACCCCTTTAATACCGACATTCTTGAAAATATCTTCTGTTTTAGATGACCAAGGCGTTATAGTTCCTGCTCTTGGACCAACAATAAATGAAAATTTATACAAATCATTGCTGCTTTTAAGAATTTGAGAAATATTTTCTAATTGATCTGTTAGGTCTGAACTACTGGCTACTAAATATATTTCAAAACTTGAAAGAGACACGTCCAAAGCATTAGTTTTGTTAAAAGCATGATTAAGTTGGTCCAATTTGGAGATAGAAAAACTTTCTTTGCCTTGAAGTATTAAGCAACTAGTCTTTGACACTTGTTCCAGTCTGAAATAATGTATGGAGTAATTATAGTGTTCTTTTGAATTAAAAAAATATAAATGCGAAATTTCTTTCAACATTTTTTTCTTTTTACAACTGTCATAATCTTATCTGCATGTTCTAAATTAGAAGATAAAAATCCTTTTGTAGATAAATGCTCTCAAGCAGAAAAAGCTGCACAACAAATATTGATATTAAATAATTTTGAAAAAAATAAATTTAAGGATCTTTTAGACTCTAGATTTTTTCAATTTAAGGATCTTTTTGTTGAAGCTGAAAATCTGACTGATATTGAGTGGGAGTTTTTGGCAGCTATTTCATTTCAAGAATCCCAGTGGGATCCAAAAGCTCAATCTAATATGGGTGTTCGCGGTATGATGATGCTCACAAGAGATACAGCAAAAAGTTTAGGAATATCTAATAGAATAGACCCAAAAAATAGCGTAATAGGTGGTGCAACACATTTATCAAATATTCTTAATTCTATCGATTATGGTTTAACTGAATCAGATAAAGTTAATTTTGCTTTAGCTACCTATAATTTAGGTGCTACCAATGTGAATAATGCGATTGCTAAGAGCAATATAGCTCCAGATCTTCTAAGGTGGGACGACTTAAAGAAAGAGCTTCTAATTATTGATGGAGATGATTTGTATTTTAAAACGCAAACTGGGTATTCTCGTGGCCAACAAGTAATTGATTATGTTGAAAGAATTAATGAGTATTATATTTTAATGAATATGTATTCTTGTAAGGGTCTTACAAATCAATTAACTGCCGCTTCAGGAACTTAATTTTATCTCGACATAAGGCGGCCTTTTCAAACTCCATATCTTTAGCAAAAATATACATTTGTTCTTCGAGTTTATTTACCGACTCAGTAAGATTTTCAATGGTGTCATCTTTTATCTTGAAAGGTAAATCTTTTTGAAGATCTTTTGGCTTTTTCTTAGTTTTACCTTTTATACTTCTTGCGCCCTCCATAATATCTTTAACATCTTTGGTAATAGAGGTTGGAGTTATATTGTTTTCTTGATTGAATATTTCTTGAATTTTTCTTCTTCTATCTGTTTCTGAAATAGCCCTTTCCATAGATCCTGTAACTTTATCGGCATACATAATAGCTTGACCTCTAATATTTCTTGCCGCTCTGCCTATGGTTTGTATCATAGTGCTTTCTGACCTAAGGAAACCCTCTTTATCAGCATCTAAGATTGCAACTAGGCTTACCTCTGGGATATCTAAACCCTCTCTTAAAAGATTAATACCAACTAAGACATCAAATGCACCTAAGCGAAGGTCTCGAATAATCTCCACCCTCTCAACTGTGTCTATATCTGAATGCATGTATCTTGCACTTATACCGTTTTCATTTAAATAATCTGTTAAATCTTCTGCCATTCGTTTTGTTAAAGTTGTAATGAGTACTCTTTCTTTTAATTTAACTCTTTCGTTGCATTCGCCTATAACATCATCTACTTGGGTTCCAGCTGGACGAATTTCAACCTCAGGATCAGTTAAGCCAGTTGGTCTTACAAGCAATTCGACCATGTTGTCATTTCGTTCCATCTCATATTTGCTGGGTGTCGCTGATACATATATACGCTGAGGTGCTAATTGCTCCCATTCATCAAATTTTAACGGCCTATTATCCATAGCAGATGGCAGCCTAAATCCATATTCAACTAGAGTTTCTTTTCGTGATCTGTCTCCTTTATACATAGCTCCTATTTGAGGAACAGATACATGAGACTCATCAATAAAAACGATTGCATCCTTAGGGATATAATCAAATAAACAAGGTGGTGATTGGCCGGGTTCACGTCCTGATAAATATCTAGAATAATTCTCAACTCCTTGGCAATAACCAAGTTCACGCATCATCTCTATGTCATAACGAGTTCGTTCTTCTAATCTCTGAGCTTCGACCAACTTATCTATAGAGCGTAAATATTTTAAGCGCTCTTTTAGTTCAATCTTAATATCATCTATGCAACCAAGAACTGTTTCTTTGGGTGTTACGTAATGAGTCTTAGGGAATATTGTTGCTCTAGGTGTTTCGTTGATAACACTTCCTGTTAAGGGGTCAAACCAAGATAATTTCTCAATTTCATCTCCAAACAATTCAATCCTTAAAGCTTCACTGTCTGAATCCGCAGGATATACATCAATAGTATCCCCTCTTACTCTAAAGGTAGCTCTCCTAAAATCTAAATCATTACGAGTATATTGAAGAGTAGATAATTTCCTTAAAAGATCCCTTTGTTCAACCACATCACCTCTATCAAGATGCATAACCATCTTTAGATAAGATTCTGGCGCACCCAGTCCATAAATAGATGAAACTGTGGCAACAACAATAGTATCTTTTCTCTCTAATAAAGCTTTGGTAGCAGAAAGACGCATTTGTTCAATATGTTCATTAATAGAAGCATCTTTAGCAATATAAGTATCAGATGTTGGAACGTATGCTTCGGGTTGATAGTAGTCATAGTAAGACACAAAGTATTCAACAGAATTGTTGGGAAAGAAATCTCTAAACTCGCCATAAAGTTGTGCTGCTAAAGTTTTGTTATGCACCATAATAATGGCAGACCTTTGGGTTTCTTCAATGACCTTAGCCATAGTATAGGTCTTACCTGAGCCAGTTACACCAAGCAAAACTTGATGCAATAAACCATCATCAAGACCTTTTACTAGACTAGAAATAGCCTCTGGCTGACTGCCTGCTGGCTCAAAGTCAGATATAACCTCTAATGTTTTTGTCATAAATATCTATACTTCTATCTAAAAAATTAATTATAATGCTCAACGCGTTCCCCGATAGCTCAGTTGGTAGAGCAGTTGACTGTTAATCAATTTGTCGCAAGTTCGAGCCTTGCTCGGGGAGCCACTTCTCTTTTCTGATTAAACTATTCCCTTCTCTTTTAAATGCTTAGCTGTATCAGCAATAGCAACAGCTGCCTTTGTGGGCTGCCAACCTAAAATATCTTTCGTTTTTGAAATATCATAAGTTCCAACTCTTCCAAGCAAAGGAACTGTTCCAGCAAGATCTTTATCAAACATGGCAATAATTTTTAAAAGAAAATTAGGAATATTTCTTTTGGGAGCTTTATCAAAACCAGCTTCCCTTAAGACATCTGCCATTTCAGACATCCACATAGAGCTTTCAGATAATATAAACCTTTGACCGGAAGCGCCTTCTGCTGTCATGGCAGCAACGTGCATTTGAGCTACATCTCTAACATCAACAAAACCCATATGCAGTTTTGGCGTGCCTGGAGTTGAACCATCAAGCATTCTTTTTACCACTATATTTGATTCTCCAATATCAGATGATAAGGACGGACCAACCACTAAAGCAGGATGCATAGTACAAATTTCTAATTTATCTTCTCCACTTAGACCGTCTACAAAATCTCTTGCGGCCTTTTCAGCTACCGTTTTACTTTTATTGTATGAAGGAATCCCTGGATCATTAATATCAGACCAATCTGTATCATCAAAATGATCCTTATGATGATGCGGACCATAAGATACAGCTGCAACAGAAGAGGTGATGACAACCCTTTTTACTTTATGTTTTGCTGCTAATTGAACAACCCTCATGGTTCCCTCTTTAGCTGGTTTTACTAAAACATCTTCATGCTCAGGCTCACCCATCATGACCGGTGATGCAACATGTAATACATAGTCACAACCTTCAATAGCAGAATCCCAGCCTTCATCTGATAATAGATCAGCATTAACTAAACTAAGATTTTCATGACCTATTGAGGCAATTACCTCATCGTGCTTGCTTGATGAACGTGTTGTACCTACAACTTGATAACCTTTATCTAAAAGTAGCTTTGCACAATGCATGCCTATAAAACCTGAAACACCAGTTACAAGAACTCTTTCCATAATCTACTCCTTAAAAAATATATATTAAGTATATGGTTTGGTTGCAATTTATTCTATAGAATCTACTCAGAGGCATATAAAAAATGGAAAAAAGATTAAATAATAAAGTAGCAATTATTACTGGGGCTGGGAGCGGTATAGGAAGAGAAACTTCTTTACTATTTTTAGAAGAAGGCGCCAAAGTGGTAATAGCTGATATTAATGAAGCCACCTTAGAAGAAACATTTAATCTAGCTACTCAGAAAGGTTTTAAAGATAACATTATTTCAATCCATACAGATGTAGCACAAGAATCAGATATCAAAACAATGGTTAAAAAAGCAATTGATGAATTTGGTCAATTGGATATCTTATTTAACAATGCTGGTCTGGGTGGAGCTTATGGCTCAATAACAGATATAGATGCAGATGAATGGGATCAATCCATAGCAATACTGCTGAAATCTGTATTTATGGGAATAAAACATGCATCAAAGTTCATGCAAAATAATTCTAATGGCGGATCAATTATTAATACTGGGTCTATAGCTGGAATGTCTGGTGGTGGAGGACCGCAAGCATACTCAGCGGCTAAAGCAGCAGTAATAAACCTCTCACAAACTACAGCTCTAGAACTAGGGGAATTTAAAATACGAGTAAATAGCATTTCGCCCGGAGCTATAAGCACTCCTCTGCTCAACAACCTTTCTGATGATTGGGAAGAGCGTATTAAAGGGCTTCAGCCTATTGAAGAACTTGGACAGCCGTTAGATATAGCATATGCAGCTTTGTTTTTAGCGTCAGATGAATCTAGGTTTGTAACAGGTCATAACCTATGTGTTGATGGGGGCTTAACAGTAGATAGAACTGGTTTGATTAAAGGTATGCGTGAAGCTGCAGCAGAAGAATTAGGTGATATGCGAATAAGTGGTATGTCTATGGGATCAACAGGCATTGAGGAGACTTTAAGAGAGATTGAGGATTAGTTATGGGTCTTTATAACAAATATGTATTGCCAAAAGTTTTAAATTGCACTTGTGGCTCAAAGCCCATTAATTATCAAAGAAAAAAAGTTGTACCTTTAGCTAAAGGTCTTGTCTTGGATGTAGGGATTGGCTCAGGGCTCAACATCCCATTTTACGATATGACAAAAATCGATAAGGTGATCGGTCTTGATCCATCGGTAGAGCTTAATGGCCTTGCAATAGATATTGCAGAAGAAAATAATGTTGATGTCGACTTTATGCTTTGTGGCGCTGAAGATATTCCTTTGCCTGATAATCACGTGGATACAGTTTTAATTACTTACACCATGTGCACTATTCCAGAGGTCATGGAAGCAAATAAAGAAATGCTTCGAGTGCTAAAACCAGAAGGAAGATTAATATTTTGTGAACATGGCTTAGCGCCTGATCCAAAAGTTGCTAAATGGCAAAGCAGGATTAATCCCATATGGGGAAAAATTGCTGGCGGCTGCCGTCTAAACAGGAATATCCCAGAACTCATTACCTCATCAGGTTTTGAAATAGAAAATATGGAGCAAATGTATCTACCAAGCACTCCAAGCTTTGCTGGTTATAACTACTGGGGTTCGGCTAGGAAATTTTAACCATGTTGGTTTAAATTTTAATTAAGTATTTAAAATTAAAAATTTCTTTAATAGTTTAAAAATACTTTCTCTAGTATTTTCAAATGCTTCAGCTGCCTGCGCTTTATCGTAGGAAGAGTTTGCTGGGTCTGGATGCATCCAATGCAAATAATTAACTGAGGATGGAGGTACGGGACAATTTTCTTCAGAGCATAGGGTAATTACAAAATCTAAATTTTCTATAAATTCTATATCTAAATCATCTATAGATTTTGAAGAATGATCTGAAATATCTATGCCTATAGATTCCATGCACTCAATGGCGCCAGCATGAACTATGCCGGAGGGCATCGACCCTGCACTTTCAATATTATGCTCTATGCTTAACATAGCTTTAGCTAGGCCCTCAGCTATTTGGCTCCTTGCCGAGTTACCGACACACATAAAAAGTATATTCATAGACTAAATTGTAGATTTCCTTTTTTAATAGTATCTTATAGATAATAAAGTAATCAATTTAATGAAACTTCTTCTATCAAAAAAATCTATACTCAAAGGGCTTGAAGGCCGCTTAGGAGAAGATGATTATTTAGAGCCTTTAGACTGCTTGGTAGAGTCATTTAAAACAGAAGCAAAATTTAATTTAGCTGGTAATCTTGCTGTTCGGCATCAGGTAGTAAATCGATTAAGAGTACGCTCTCAATTGAATGATTTTATTCAAAATAAAGATTTACCTGATCCAGCAGACCCTATTTTTGTTATAGGGCTGCCTCGTTCAGGAACAACTTTTTTATTTGATCTTTTAAGTTGTGATCAAAAGTACAGATCGCCATTATTCTGGGAGATAACTCGACCCTTCCCTTTGGTAAGTGAAGGCTCCAGGGAAGAAGCTAAACGTATTAAGAGAACTAATAGAGAGTTAAGTCTTGCAAGAATATTTATCCCTCAACTTGTAAATATGCATCACATTCATGCTGAAATGCCCGAAGAGTGTTCTCTTATTAATACTATGAATATTCGGAGTTTTATATTCATGTGTATGGCTAATTCACCAGCTTATGAAGATTATTTAAAAACCTGTGATTTTACTATGACATTCCTTTGGCATAAGCGATTCCTGCAAGCTTTAGAAACTCAAAGAAGGCCTGAGAATTGGTTGCTTAAAGATCCTAGCCATATAAGTCATATCCCTGAAATTCTAGCTACTTATCCAAATGCAAAATTTATTCATATCCATCGCAACCCAGTTAAATCTATAGGCTCTTTATCAAGCCTAACTTCTAATGTTCGTTCAGGTCTATCAAATCATATAAATCCCAAAGAAGTTGGCGAGCGTGTATTAGAATTTTGGCAATATTCTATTAATAAAAACTTAAAAGATAGATCTAAATATTTACAACCTAATCAAATTAAGGATATTGATTATCGCGATTTTATTAAAAATCCTATTAAAGAGATTCAATCTACTTATAAGCACTTTAATTTTGAATTAACTGAAAACACTTCTCAAGGTATGCAAGATTTTATTAATAATCAATCAAGAGAAAAACATAAAGCCCATAAATATTCTTTAGAAGATTTTGGTTTAAATGAATCAAAGGTCCAAGATGCTTTTTCTGACTACAACCGCATTCATAACTTTTGATGATAAAATATATCAACTATTAATAATCTATTAAGTTAAATTATGAGAAAAATACAATTGCTAAGTATATTTATATGCAGTCTTGTATTCTCATCATTCATTAATGCTGCAGAGCAAAATAAGGAGAGCGCTATGACATCAGTAACTATTAATACAAGCATTGGAGCTATTCATCTAGAGCTTAATGAAGAAAAAGCTCCTATTACTGTAGCTAATTTTATAAGTCTCGCTAATGAAGGATATTATGAAGGCACTATCTTCCATAGAATTATTTCAGGCTTTATGGTCCAAGGCGGCGGCCTGACTATAGATATGAAAAATAAATCTTCTGGTAGCGATCCTATACAAAATGAAGCAAACAATGGTCTAGCAAATGATAGAGGTACTATAGCTATGGCTAGAACTATGGATCCTCATTCTGCTACTGGACAATTTTTTATTAATCACAAAGATAATGATTTTTTGAATCATACTGCTGAAACTGCTCAAGGCTGGGGTTATGCAGTGTTTGGTAATGTTACTGACGGTATGGATATTGTTGACCAATTGGCTGATAGCGCAACTGGGATGGTAGGCGGCTATGCTGATGCGCCGCTTGAACCTGTTACTATTGAATCTGTTATTGTCGCTGAATGAAGTGTCGCTTTATATCAGATCTTCATTTAAGCGAAAAACATCCTGAGCTAACTCAAGCTTTCTTTAAATTCTTAGATGAGTCTAAAGGTGCTTGTACACACCTGTATATTTTAGGTGATTTATTTGAAACCTGGATAGGTGATGATGATACTTCCCCTCTGCACAAAGAAATTAAAGATGCTTTACATAGGTTTTCATCCAATGGTCCTAAAACATTTTTCATCCACGGCAATAGAGATTTTTTAATTGGGCAAGATTTTGCAGAAGAAACAGGAATTACAATCCTTCCCGACCCCTTTCATTTAGAGGTTAATGGTGAGACATTAATTATTAGTCATGGTGATTTCTTATGCACTGATGATGTTGACTATATAAATTTTCGAAATCAAGTGCGCACCAAAGAATGGCAGTCTAATTTTTTAGAAAAAGATATTGAAGAGCGTAAACAGATTGCTGCATCGCTAAGAAATGATAGCCAAGAGGCAACAGCAGAAAAATCACTTGAAATTACAGATGTAAATTCTGAAGCCGTGCTTAATTTCTTGAATGAGCATAAACCTAATCTTTTTATACACGGCCATACCCATAAACCTGGTATACATGAAGTTGATTTTTGCAAGAGAATTGTATTAGGTGACTGGGGTGAGTATGGTTGGTTTTTATCGGTAGATGAAAATGGCTACAAATTAGATAAATTTATTATTTCTGTCTAATTGGTCTTATCAATAAACCCAAAATTATAAAAATAAATCCAAAAATAATCCTAAGATCGCTTAAATAAAAATTTGGTTCTACTGGATAAGCTATTGTTTTCTCTAAAGCTGCAATTTTAAATTCATGTTTGCCCTTAAGCTCTGGATTGGATACTACTTCCATAAAAGCTCTTCGACTTTTGTATCTCATGAGGACTGCCGTGTCCCAATCTTCTGCATTATCTATTCCTACTATATCCATAGCCTGGTGAACACTAGATCCAAAAAATGTTGGGTGGCATGCTCTACTCAGAAGCTCTGGAATCATATGTTCATTATATTTTCTAAAAGATTCATCTGCTGAAGGCTCAACTGACATATGAATATTGTTGACCATCAAGAACTGCTTTCCTGAATCTTGTTCCATAAATATCTTTATAGAGTTATAAATAGATTCATTGGCTCCATTCTCTTCTAGTTTATTTAAAAATGATTGAATTTCATCATCGTTTAACTTTCCTCCTAAGTCTGTATACCAAAGAAAAAAAGATCCGTAGATAATTCCTAGTAATAACCAAAATCTCATACATTCTCCCTAATAGAATAATAATACCGCTTTTCAAGCAAAAGCTTTACAAATAATAGTGTTTAAATATACTGTATATATATACAGCATTATACAATCATGAAAGTTAACTATATCGGAAAAATATCTGAAGAAAATTTGCCGGCAATATTTGTTCCTTATTTTCTTGAATCGGTGCATGCTGGATTTCCCAGCCCTGCAAGCGATTATATTGAGAGCCCTATAGACCTTAATAAGCATCTGATTAAAAATGGTGCTGCAACTTTCTTAGTTCGTGCTCAAGGGCAATCTATGCTCGGTTCTGGAATCACTGATCAGGCTGTGCTTGTAGTGGATCGTAGCATTAAACCTTCTCATGACAGCATAGTTGTCGCCTCAATTGACGGTGAATTTATATGCAAACGCTTAAAGTTAAAACCAAGAATGTGCTTAATGCCAGATAATCCTGACTACCCTCCTATCTTTATCAACCATGGTCAAGAACTTGAAATATTAGGCACCGTAACAGCTGCAATTAATAAATTTTAATGACTTTAGCTCTGGTAGATTGCGATAGCTTTTATGCTTCTTGTGAAAGAATATTTCGCCCTGATTTAAAAAATAAACCTATTGTGGTTTTATCAAATAATGACGGTTGTGTTATCGCTAGAAGCAAAGAGGCAAAAGTTTTAGGGGTTGGCATGGGAGCTCCTTGGTTTAAGGTCAAAGAAAATTACATAAAAAATGGTGGTTATGTTTTTTCTTCTAATTTTCCTCTGTATGGGGATATGTCTTCACGAGTAATGAATATATTAAAAATAGTTTCTCCTGGTGTGGAAATCTATAGCATTGATGAAGCTTTTTTGAATTTAGATACATTAGATAAAAATTTTAATTTATATAAATTTGGCTGCTATGTAAAAGGTGTTATTAAACAATGGACTGGGGTCCCAGTACGAGTTGGCATTGCGCCAACAAAGACTCTGACAAAAATTGCGATTTATCAAGTTAAAAAAATGGAGATTGCTACGAAAGTTTTGCAGCTTAATACTCAGGAAGAAATAACAAAGGCCTTATCGTTAACTCCAGTACATGAAGTTTGGGGCGTTGGCAGAAGATTAAACCAACACCTTCAAAATATGGGCATTATGACAGCCTTAGATTTAGCTAAAACTGACCCTTATTACATGAGGCAGAAATTCAGTATAGTGTTAGAAAGAACTATTAGAGAATTATGTGGCGAACGTTGCTGTGATATAGAAAATGATAGAACCTCGAAACAGCAAATTATTGTTAGTCGAAGCTTTGGTCAAAGGGTTGATGATCTAGAGACGCTACAACCTTTTATAAGCAATTTTGTGGTAAGAGCATCAGAAAAATTAAGGCATGAAAAACAAAAATGCTCACAGGTTTCTGTGTTTGTAAGAACGAGTCCTTTTAATGATAAAAAACCCCAACATCAGGGGTTTAATAGCTTTCAATTTTACTGTCCTACAAATGATACTCGAGATATTTTAAATGGAGCAAAAATTGCATTAAAACCTATCTTTAAGTCTAACTATTCCTATGCAAAAGCAGGAATTTTGCTTAGTTCATTTTCAAACGAGGATATGCAACAAGCTGTCTTGTTTCAAGATCCTGACATGCCTAAAAATAATTCTTACCTAATGAAATATATTGATGCTATGAACGATTATCAAACCCAAATATACTTTGCTTCACAAAACACTTCACACTATTCACCCGTACGCCAAAACATGGTTTCTCCGAGATATACAACTAGCTGGAATGAGCTACCTTTGGTAAATTAAATTTTGCTTCAAGGCACTTGATTAAATAAAATATTCAACTACATTAAGGTATCTAATTAACTAAACAACAAGGAAAGAAAGTGGTAGAAATAATTCTATATACAGGTCTACTCTATTTGATTCAACTTATTCTAGAAGGCCAACTAAAACGAATGGGAAGTAATAAAGCTGAAAGAGCTCATAAAGCAGTGCATAATCTTAGAGAGTCATTGCCAATATTTTTAGCATTTGCAATCCTTTCAATAGTTTTTGAAGTTGATCAAAATATTTCACTTGCAGTCTACTGGTTAATAACCAGAGTGGTTTATGCAATTATTTATATTAGCGGTTTAGGTTTGAAGCCTGCTGCAGAAGGTTCAACCTATGAGCCTCAACCCATCAGAGGCGCAGTATGGGCTGCCTCAGTTGTTCTACTAGTTATGATGGGGCTTAACTTAATCTAAAAAGGAAACGGTTATGCTGTTAGATACAAGCTTGTATTTTAAGACTTTTTTTATCTTAATATCTGAACTTGGAATTCTTTTTGGATTCACTTATTGGGTAATTCATTCAGCCAACCAGGCTTATAAAAATAATACTAGTTTTATGGGAGTTACTTTTAGACCTGCAGTAAATATGAAAAACCAACTTGATCTTGTTCCAAGTGATTCACAGAAAACTGCAATGATATTTTCTTGGCTTACTTTTTTTCTTATAGCTTCAGGATTAGCTGTAACAATCATTTCATCGATGGGTCTTAATGTATTAGTTGGAATAGCTTTCATGACTATAAATGCTATAAGCATTGGAATCATTCTTGGTTTTGTAATGCTTGATATGGATGAAAATGATGGCCTGAGAGCTGTCTATATAGTAATGATGGTAACAGTAGTTGCTGCATTGATAGGCACATTTAGTGGCATCAATTTTGCAAATCGAACCTTAGCAATAATACTTTTTGTTGGCTTATTGTTTTTGATAAGTTTTAACTTTGCGAGAATATTCAAAAATTTTGCAAGAAAAACTACAAGATACTGGGCCATATTTGGATCATGTCTTTTTGTTTTATATTTAATGTTTGATTTTAATATGCTGCTTAAATTGTCTGAAAGGACAAATGATTGGAATACTGCCTTATTTATGGCCTATAGCATTTATTTAGATATTATTAATCTCTTGTTAGAAATACTTGATGCTATGGGGAATAGTTAATTTATGAACCTACGGCAAAAAGGTTTATTTATTTGTTTTGCAGTTTATGCAGCAGCTTTAATTGCTTCTATTA
This sequence comes from uncultured SAR86 cluster bacterium, assembly GCA_902514105.1. GTDB lineage: Bacteria > Pseudomonadota > Gammaproteobacteria > Magnimaribacterales > D2472 > MED-G78. The sequence continues at coordinate 18,515 of CABXPU010000010.1, read as the reverse complement.
TTATTGCTAAGCACTTCGTAGGAATGCATCAATGGGCAGTTGTCTCAATTGGTCATCTAGTTGCCACTCTTGTTGTTTATATTGCCAGTTATATCTATCAAAACTCTAGCTTATATGATCCTTTTTGGTCTGTTGCTCCTGCGCCTATTGCTATATATATAGCTTTTTGGCCTGAGTCTGGGGTAATCAATTATGAAAAAATTATTTTAGTGCTATTACCTGTTTTATTTTGGTCTATAAGATTAACTTATAATTGGGCAAGTAAATGGGGGGGATTAATTGAAGAGGATTTTAGGTATATAAATCTTAAAAAAGGCTCTAAATTAAGAATAAACTTTGTTGATTTTTTTGGCATTCATTTATTTCCAACTGCTCAAGTAAATTTATCTCTTTTACCCATCTACTATATTCTCTCAAAATCAAGCGCTGACATACATTGGTTTTTATATTGCGCAAGTTTATTTGCCTTGCTTGCAGTTGTATTAGAGACAGTTGCAGACAAGCAGATGAAAGAGTTTGCTAAGGATCCTGTTAATCGGGGTACTACCATGCAAAAAGGCTTATGGAAATTTTCACGACACCCAAATTACTTTGGAGAAGTCTCTTTCTGGTTTGGATTATTTTTAATGACACTAAGTCTTGATGACTACCCTTCTTGGTTATTTATATCACCTTTAAGTATGTACTTAATGTTTGCTTTGGTAACTTGCAGAATGATGGATAACAGGAGTCTTGAGAAAAGATTGGATTATCCAGACTATATGCAAAAAACTTCTCAACTATTTTTATGGCCGCCTTCTAAGTGAATTTCTTTAAAAAAACGCTCATGATGGGCTTCGGATAATTCGAGCAACTCTTTATTTATTGAATCCCTGGTAGAAGATAATGGCTCTTTTACCAATGCAGAAATTCCAAACTCTTCTAGATTAAGCTCTTGCGCACCTGATGCTCTTAACAAATCAAATATCCAAGTGATCGGATCTAATGAGCTATTAAAACGCACACCATTATCTTTAAGCTTGCTTGATAGTAAGTCTTTATCATTAACAATAAAGCGATCTTTCAAAATTAATTGTTTAAACCCTTCTAATCTAGAATTCACCAATTCTTTTTCTTTTGAATCAAATTTATTCCAATCTACTATTTCATGAGCAAAACGCTTACAGCCTTTGCATACTAAATCACCTACTGTTGTAGTGCATATTCCTAGACATGGTGTTGTTGAACGAGACATCGGCATAATTTTTAAAATAATACCTTATTTTTATAGATATTATCAGTGAATTAGTGGCTAGTAAGTCATAAGAGCAGTAAAATAGCGTGGGAAACACTTATGATTGAAGAATATAGGCTGCATGTAAAAGAACGTGCAGAACAAAATATACCACCGCTGCCATTAGATGCTGAACAAACTGCTGCATTGGTTGATCTTTTGAAGGAAGATCATGATGAGCCTGAATTTTTACTTGAACTCTTAAAAGAAAGAATTCCTGCAGGAGTGGATCAGTCTGCTTACGTTAAAGCAGGTTTTTTAGCAGACATAACAACAGATAAAACAACAAGTCCTTATATTGATAAACTTGAAGCTGTAAAAATTCTTGGCACTATGTTGGGTGGATATAATATCCAGCCTCTTATCGAATGTTTATCTTTAGATGGTCTTGGTGATGAAGCGGCAAACGCTTTAAGCAAGACTTTGCTTATATTTGACGCCTTTAATGAAATTTTAGAATTGTCTAAACATAATGAATTTGCAAAAAAAGTTATAGATTCATGGGCAGAAGGTGAATGGTTTACAAATAAACCTGATATTCAAGAAGAGATAAAGCTTACAGTTTATAAAGTCCCAGGAGAAATCAATACCGATGATCTTTCTCCAGCAACGGATGCATGGTCTAGACCAGATATACCCCTTCATGCTTTAGCTATGTTCAAGATGCCTAGAGAAGGTCTTGAAAGACCTCTTGAAACAATTGAAGAATTAAAAGAGAAAGGGAATCCCTTAGCTTTTGTTGGTGATGTTGTAGGAACTGGATCTTCTAGAAAATCAGCCACTAATTCAGTCCTATGGCATATGGGTGATGACATACCTTCAATACCAAATAAAAAAGAAGGTGGTTTTTGTTTTGGCGGGAAAATTGCCCCAATATTTTTTAACACCTTAGAAGACTCTGGAGCATTTCCAATAGAATGCGATGTATCAAATCTTTCTATGGGACAAGAAATTATTCTTAAGCCTCATGAGGGTAAAATTTTAGATGCTGATTCTAAAGAGGTTTTATCTAGTTTTGAATTAAAAACTGAAGTGTTGCTTGATGAGGTAAGAGCTAACGGAAGAATTCCTTTAATAATAGGCAGACAATTAACCGACAAAACCCGTGAAGCTCTTAATCTAGAGCCCACCAATGTATTTAGAAGACCTGATGATGAAGCTTCATCTGATAAAGGCTTCACTTTAGCTCAAAAAATGGTTGGTAAAGCTTGTGGTGTTTCTGGAATTAGGCCAGGCACATACTGTGAACCAAGAATGGCCACCGTTGGCTCGCAAGATACTACCGGACCAATGACTAGGGATGAATTAAAAGAGTTAGCCTGTTTAGGATTTTCTGCTGATTTAGTAATGCAATCATTTTGTCACACATCAGCCTACCCAAAACCTGTTGATATTGAAACCCAACATACACTTCCTGATTTTATAATGAATAGAGGTGGTATCTCCTTAAAGCCCGGTGATGGGATAATTCATTCATGGCTAAATAGAATGCTAATTCCAGATACGGTTGGTACTGGTGGAGACAGTCATACTAGATTTCCAATGGGTATTAGTTTTCCTGCAGGCTCAGGTTTGGTTGCATTTGCAGCAACGCTTGGAGTGATGCCATTGGATATGCCTGAATCGGTTTTAGTTAAATTTACTGGTGAAATGCAACCGGGTATAACCTTGCGTGATCTAGTAAATGCTATTCCTTATGCAGCCATTCAATCAGGCCTTTTAACAGTAGCTAAAGAGGGTAAGAAAAATATATTTTCTGGTAAATGTCTTGAAATAGAGGGATTGCCTAATCTTAAAGTTGAGCAGGCTTTTGAATTATCTGATGCTTCTGCTGAAAGATCTGCTTCTGGATGCACTGTTCGTTTAAATAAAGAACCAATTATTGAATATTTAGAATCAAATATCATTATGTTGCGCTGGATGATTGCAAGTGGCTATGGTGATGTAAAAACTATTGAGCGAAGAGCGCAAGCAATGGAAGAATGGATCAAAAACCCGGAGCTTTTAGAGCCAGATCCTAATGCTGAATATGCAGAAGTTATTGAAATAAATTTAAATGAGATCAAAGAACCTTTATTGGCATGCCCTAATGATCCAGATGACATAAAACCCTTATCTGAAGTATGTGGTGATGTTATAGATGAGGTATTTATTGGTTCTTGTATGACAAATATTGGTCATTTTAGAGCTGCTAGTCATTTGCTTAAAAAATATGATGGTACGAAAGCAAAGTTATGGATCTCTCCACCTACAAAGATGGATGAAGAGCAGTTAAAAGAAGAAGGAGTTTTTGAAACCTTTGTGTCTTCTGGTGCAAGAACTGAAATGCCAGGCTGTTCTCTATGCATGGGTAATCAAGCTAGAGTGTTAGCTGGAGCAACCGTTGTTTCAACTTCTACTAGAAATTTTCCAAATAGGCTTGGTGATGGAGCTAACGTATATCTTGCTTCAGCAGAATTAGCTGCTATCTCTTCGATTGTTGGCAAACTGCCAACTGTAGAGGAGTATATGGAATATATGAATGAAATTAATCCATTCTCAAATGATATTTATAAATATTTAAACTTTGATGAAATTCCTGAATATGTTACGAGCGCAAAATCAGCAGATATACCAGTAATCAATATAGTAAACCCTAAATAATTATATGAAACGAGCTTTTATTATTTCTTTTATTCTAGCCCTAGTATTAGGACTATGGATCAATAATTTGAATTCATCAGAAGATGAAAGTTTACGTCAATCAATGCTTCATAATGAGATTGAACGTGAATATATTGTTTATGCTCCCGAAGACCTCCCTGCTAATGCTCCATTGGTGGTAGTCTCTCACGGCTACACTTCTAGTGCAGAAACTATTATGTCCTATTCGGGCATGAATGCAGTGGCTGATAAAGAAAAGTTTTTAGTTGTATACCCTCAAGGAACGACTGATATTAGAGGAAATAATTTTTTTAATGTTGGTTATGATTTTCATAAAGATTCTAATATTGATGATTTAGGTTTTATTAAAGCTTTAGTTAAAAAACTTATTAATGAATATGAAGTAAATCCTGATCATGTATTTGCTACAGGTATGTCTAATGGTGGTGATTTGAGTTATTTGCTTGCATGCGAGGCGTCAGATATTTTTCGTGCAGTGGCACCAATTGCAGGAACAATGATGTTAACGACTGTTGAGGATTGTCAGCCAGAAAAGCCTATGCCTATATTTAGTGTGAATGGAAATGCTGATGATATTACCTGGTTTAATGGAGATCTGTCTGATGAAGCTGGATGGGGTATATATTTAGACGTGCCTTATATTATAGATTTTTGGGTCAACTTAAATAATCTAGATTCGTACGAAACTATGGAGCTTGATGATATAAATACATCAGATAATAGCAATATCACTTTTACAAGATATAGATCAAATGATTCTAACCATGAAGTATGGTTTTATCTTGTAAATAATGGTGGCCATAATTGGCCAGTCATAAAAACTCCTTACTCATTTTGGGATAGCCTTTTAGGTTGGTGGTACTTTAATCCTGGGAACAAAGATGTAGATACAAGCTCAGAAGCTTGGAAGTTTTTTGAAAAATATATTAACTAGCCGCCTGTCGATTAACTTTTGAGCTATCGTCTCTAGTGTTTTCAAGATTTTCTAAATAATCTTTACTAACAGGAGTTATATATTCCCCTGTAAAAACAGAACATTCAAATTCTTTAATTTCTGGATTGCCTACTCTGGCTGATTCAATTAAATCATCTAAGTCCTGATAAATAAGCCAGTCAGCTCCTATAACTTTGCAGACTTCTTCATCAGTTTTCTTTGAAGCAATTAATTCTTTGGTAGCTGGCATATCAATACCATAAAGGTTTTGATATTTAACTGCAGGGGCAGCTGATGCAAAATAAACCTTATTTGCTCCGGCCTCTTTGGCCATCTCTATAATCTTCTTGCTTGTGGTGCCTCTTACTATTGAATCATCAACCAATAAAACGTTTTTATCTTTAAATTCAAGATCCAATATATTTAATTTTCTTCTAACTGATTTCTTGCGCTCTTCTTGATGAGGCATTATAAAGGTCCTTCCGATATAACGATTCTTCACAAAACCTTCTCTGTAAGGAATATTAAGCTCGTCTGCTAGCTGGAGAGCTGCTGTTGTTGAGCTATCTGGTATTGGAATAACAACATCAATATCATGATCAGGATTTATTGCAATAATCTTATGTGCAAGGGTTTTACCCATTCGCATTCTTGATTTATAAACTGAAATCTGGTCAATTGTTGAATCTGGTCTCGCAAAATATACGTATTCGAATATACAAGGTCTTTCTTGATAGACTTCAGCGCATTGTTGGGTGTGTAGCTCACCATTGTTATCAATAAATATAGCTTCTCCAGGGGCAACATCTCTTAATGTTTCAAAACCTAATGAGGCGAAACCTGCATTTTCTGAAGCGATGATATATTCATCTCTACTTTTACCTTTTCTTGTCCCTATAACTAATGGACGAATTCCGTTGGTATCTCTAAATGCAAGTAAGCCAAATCCAGTAATAAGAGCTATTACTGCATATGCGCCATCACATCTTCTGTGAGTTTTAGAAATAGCCTGGAATATATGATCAGGTTTAGGAAATATTTCTCTTTGCTTGCCTAGCTCATGAGCGAATATATTTAATAAAACCTCAGAATCAGAGTCAGTATTTAAATGCCGCATCTCAGCATGAAAAAGCTCGTTAGCTAAAGACTCAGAATTAGTAAGATTTCCATTGTGCGCCAAACTAATCCCATATGGAGAATTTACATACATAGGTTGAGCAAATTCTTTACCAGCCCCTCCAGCAGTTGGGTAACGCACGTGGCCTACCCCATAATTGCCTGTTAGCTTGTCCATGTGACTTTGCTGAAAAACACTGCGCACATAACCCATAGATTTTCTTGAATTTAATTTACCTTCTGAATCACACACGACAATGCCTGCAGCATCTTGACCACGATGCTGAAGCATTAAAAGAGCATCATATATATCTCCAGCTACATCATGTTCTGCAGATATACCAACTATTCCACACATTATGCTTCCTCTTGGGTATTGGTAATTAAATCTTCCGAATCTAAGATTTCAGGTAATTCGGGTTCAATTATGGCGTCATTATCTATCAATTCACGAATATATGCTTCTATTTTTGGTGCGATTTCTTCAATAAATGGAGAAATCTTTGAATTTGTCATGAGTTGTGAGTTCTTAAGGCCGTTAGGCATCAGGAGAAAAATTATAAAAATTACTATTAAACCCCTCGTCATACCAAAAATAACTCCTAGAAACTTATCAAATCCTGAAACGCCAGACCACTTAATAAGTTTAGTAATCATATTGATGATAATTCCACCAAGGAAAATGCATGCAACAAAGATTACTATGTAAGCAACTATTTTAGATACCTCTGGGTTAGGAATATAAGTAACAATTGAAGGTGAAATTAAATACTCAAAACTAATGGCTGCTAAAAATGAGAATACCCATAAGAATAGTGATAAGAATTCTTTAGTAAAACCTCTGAAAAGGGAAATAATTCCAGAAGCAATAACAATTACTAAAATAATCCAATCTGTAATATTTAAACCGAAGGATTCCATGGGATGATAACTCCTGCTTCTGTTTCAGCAATTTTATTAATTAAAACTATATTCTTCTTAATCTCATCTTCTGAGATAAAAGGTCCTACATATACAGCATGTAAATTAGGGTTTGTTTTTAAAGGTTCTACAAAAGCTGGGTAGCCATTTTCATTGATCTTCATTACTAATTTAGAAGCATTTTCAAATGAAGAAAAAACATTAACTCTAAAAACAAATAAATTAAAATCTTCTGCTTTAATTTTAGCCGCTTCATCCCCTATTCTTTTTGAAACATCTAAAGGTTCAAAAGAAGTATCTATATCTTTAACAGGCTCTCCTAGCAAAGAAGTATCAAATGTAGGTTGTTCTATGTCGGGTATATCTATCTCTAGAGGCTTGCTATATTTTGGTTGTGGAGAAAGCATATACAAAATAAAAAACAAAAATATTGCTATAAAAAACAAAATGCCTGTCAATCTCTCGTAAGTCATGATCTTTTATATATTTTTTTTAATAATCCTGCCACTTTATTTCGTAATTTTTTTCTATGGACAATCATGTCAATGGCTCCATGTTTAAGTAAAAATTCAGCCTTTTGGAAATCTTCTGGCAATTCAACTTTAACTGTATCTTCAATAACTCTTCTTCCTGCAAAACCCACATAAGCTTTAGGTTCAGCTATATTAATATCTCCTAGCATAGCAAGGCTTGCTGAAACGCCTCCAAAAATAGGATCAACCATGACTGAAATATAGGGAAGCTTCTTTTCCTTTAGCTTCTGAATAGCTGCTGAAGTTTTGGCCATCTGCATAAGAGAAATCATAGATTCTTGCATTCTAGCGCCACCGCTTGTTGAAAAACATACAAAAGGGATATTTTCATTAATGGCCTGATTTATACCTGCAACAAACTTTTCTCCAACAACCCCTCCCATAGAGCCGCCCATAAATTTAAATTCAAATGCTGCAATCACTACTGGAATATCTTCAAGATGGCCTTGGCCTACGATGAGAGCTTCATTCTCACCAGTTGAACTTTTGGCATCTCTAATTCTGGCAGTATAGTATTTGGTATCCTTAAACTTTAAATGGTCTTTGGTTTTAATATCAGTTGCTAGTTCTTTAAAAACCCCGTTATCGAGAAATTGCTCTAATCTGACTCTAGCTCCAATTCTTAAATGATGGTCGCATTTTGGACATACATAAAGTGATTTTTCAAGCTCGGGTTGGTATAAAGTTGCTTCGCATGAAGGGCATGCAACCCACAACCCATCTGGAACTTTGCTTTTTTGAGTTGAAGTATTTATTCGAATGGTGGGAATAAGTCTTGTTAACCAGTTCATTAATTAATTGCTCTACTCAAGCCCTCTAAATATTCTTTTATTTTGCTAAAATCTTTTGTATCTTTGACCGCATCAATCATTTCAACAATTGATGATCCAACAATAACGCCGTCAGCATACTTTGCAAGAACCTTAGCATCTTCATATGATTTTATACCAAACCCTGCCAGTGTTGGCACATTTGTATGTGTGCGAATCTTATTTAAATTAGATGTTATCTCCTCTATATCTAGGTTTGATGAGCCTGTAACTCCTCTTAAATTTACATAATATATAAAACCTGAACTATTCTTAGTTATTTGCTTAATTCTTTCATCGGAAGTTGTAGGCGATATTAGTGAAATAGTATCAATATTAGGATTTGTAATCCCATAGTTAGATAATTCTAATTCTCCTGGTATATCTACTACTAGAACAGCATCCACTCCAATTGCGTCTGATTGATTAATAAGGTTTATATGTGCAATAAATGTATTTAAATATCCCATAAGGACTATAGGAGTAGAAGTATCTACTTGCCTAAAATCTTTAACTAAATCAATAATATTTTGCAGCGATATATTGTGTTTTAATGATCTGTCATGTGCTTTCTGAATAATTGGTCCTTCTGCTATAGGATCAGTAAAAGGGACACCTATTTCAATAATATCAACTCCAGATGATACAAATAAATGCATTAGTTCAAGCGTGCTATCAATATCTGGATCTCCAGCTACTAAATAAGCTACTAAAGCTTTTTTCTCTTCAGTTTTAAGTTGTTTAAGTTTTGTTTGTAATCTATTCAAAGTTCAATGCCATCAATTTGAGCAACAGTATTGATATCTTTATCGCCTCTTCCAGATACATTAACTATTACGTTTGATTCTTTTCCAAGTTGTTTCATTAGAATTGGAAGGTATCCAAAAGCATGGGCTGTCTCTAGAGCAGGCATAATACCTTCAAGCTTAGTAACTTCGTGGAATGCTCTAAGAGCATCATTATCATTAACTGCAACATACTCAGCTCTGCCAGTATCTTTCAACCAAGAATGTTCTGGCCCAACACCAGGATAATCTAAGCCTGCTGAAACAGATTTAGTGTCCTTAACTTGGCCAATCTCATCTTGCATTAAATAGCTTCTTGCTCCATGAAGTACTCCAGGCGTGCCATCGTTTAATGGTGCTGCATGCTCACCGGTTTCAAGACCGATTCCTCCGGCCTCAACCCCAATCAACCTTACATCTTCTTTTTCTATAAAAGGATAGAAAGCTCCCATAGCATTTGATCCGCCGCCAACACAAGCAACTATTGCGTCTGGATTTCTATTAAATAATGCTTGTGATTGAGTGATAAGCTCCTGACCAACAACTGAATTAAAATCCCTTACTATTAAGGGGTAAGGGTGAGGACCTGTAACACTACCAATAATATAATAAGTATCTTCTACATTAGTTACCCAATCTCTTAAAGCTTCATTCAAAGCATCTTTTAAAGTTGCTGAACCAGAATCTACTGGATGCACATGTGCTCCAAGAAGTTTAATTCTGTAGACGTTTAATGATTGCCTTTTCACATCTTCAGTACCCATGTATATATGACATTCAAGCCCGAGCCTTGCAGCAACAGTTGCGGTTGCTACCCCATGCTGCCCTGCTCCTGTCTCAGCTATAATCCTTTTTTTACCCATATGTTTAGCAAGAAGAATTTGGCCAACGGTATTGTTAATTTTATGTGCTCCAGTGTGATTAAGGTCTTCTCTTTTTAGCCAAATATTTCCGGAACCATATTGATCTGATAATCTTTTAGCTAAATATAATGGTGAAGGTCTGCCAACAAAATGTGATAAATCTTTATAGAACTCATCTATAAATTCAGGACTAGATTTTAGCTTGTTGTAGGTTGTTTCCAGTTCATCAAGAGCATACATAAGCGTTTCAGGGACAAACTTTCCGCCATAGTCTCCAAAAAAACCATTTTTGTCAGGAAAATTATCATTAATACTCATAATCTAATCTTTTCAATCATTTGTTCAATTAATAGTATATCTTTTATACCAGGCTCTGATTCTAAACTTGAATTAATATCAAGACACCATGGGGTCAAACTCTTTGCATTATCAACATTTTGAAGATTAATTCCACCAGACAATACAATATTTGTACTTTCGATTATCTCATCACTTATAAGACTCCAATCAAATGTTTTACCAGTCCCTCCGTATAGTCCATCTTGATGAGTTTCTAATAAAAATGCATCAGCTGATTCATATTTATCTATAAGATCTAGAGAGTTTTTAGATTGGATATGAATTGTTTTCCAATAATCACATCCGAATGATTCGCAAAATTCAAAACTTTCATCTCCGTGAAACTGTAATACTGGATTGTTGAAAAAGGACTTTGCTTTATATACATCATCCTCACTAGGATTAACAAAAACACATACCGGTCTGGTATTTGTGAACTGAGTATTCTTTATAGATTCAATAAATTTAAAATTAACATTTCTAATGCTGTCATCAAAGAAAATAAAGCCTGCATAATCTATATTTAGCTCGCACACTTTATTCAAAGTTTTAATGTCTGAGATTCCGCAGATTTTTATCTTAATATTACTCATTTTTTAAATATAGAAAGGACATCAGCAAAAGGGCTATTGATTTTCAATTTTGTATCATAACGAGGCCCTAGAAAAAATAAACCCTTAGCTGGTAATGTTTTTCCTGCATGCCTCCTGTCTTTTTCCTCTATAAGTTTATTCATACTAATCTTCAATTCATCTTTAGATATATCTATTAGAGTCCCAGCAATTATTCTAACCATATTATGCAAGAAAGCATTTGCAGATATATTTAATATTAAAAAAGATTCGTGTTGTGTTATAGAAATCTTATTAATTGTTTTAATAGGATTTTTAGAGCCGCAGTGAGAGCTTCGAAACGAACTAAAATCATGCTCTCCGATTAACTCTTGGGCTGATGTATTCATTTTATCGATATCAAGCAATGATGAATTGTCCCAATGAACAAAATTTTCAAAAAAAGTTGGTTTGCTTTTGCCGTTATAAATCAGATATGAGTAATGTCGCTCTTTAGCGGAATATCTTGAATGAAAGTTATCTTCAACCTCAATAATATCTTTTATGTGAATGCTTCTTGGTAAATTAGAATTTAACCCATTTAGCCACTCCTCTTTACCTCTTTGGACAGAAGTTTCAAAATCAAATACTTGAGACAAAGCATGAACCCCTGCGTCCGTCCTGCCTGAATAATTAAAAGAATCTAAATTAATTGAAATACTCTTAAAAGCTTGCTGAATTTCACCCTGAATAGTTGGTAATGCTTCCTGGCTTTGAAAACCATGAAAATCAGTTCCTTCATACTCTAGTAAGCTAGCTAATCGCACTTTTATAAAGTTTTAAGAAGAAGCGCCTCAGCCTCGTTTTTAATGGAGTCATTAGAGCTCGATTTAATTAAAGCTTCTAGTATTTCCTTAGCTTCATTTAGATTTCCCATTTCAATATATGTTGAAGCTAAATCTAATTGTTGAGTATCGGTATCATTTTTTACGCTCAAACCTTCTGGCAAGCCTTGAATGCTACCTTCTTCTTCAGGATTATCAAAATCATAAATATCTTCTTCTTTTTTTGAAGAGGTTTTTGAATTTCTTCGAATGTAGAAAAATGCTAAGACAAATCCAGCAAATAATGCTGCAAGACCAACCAAGATTAAGTCAAGAATATCTAGTGAGCTTGATGCAGAGTTTCTTTTAGACTCTTCTTGTAAGATTTCTAAAGATTCATTTTCTGCTCCAAGCTGAATTGTTTTAGTATTTGATTCTATGAATGAATCTGGGTTAGCTATATCTTCTTTTTGATTGTTTATAACTATTGGTTTGTCTTCTAAGACTTCACTTTCTTCTTGTTGAGGAGCAAGCTCTTCTGATTCAAAGTCATCATTAGGAGCCGTTAATGTTAAAAGAGATTTAATATTGTTACTAACTCCTAATCTTTGAGAGGTTGAATTCATTTTTTGAATACTTTCTTTGGCAAAGTCACTTGATATATTGGTTAAAACATCAGCTTGAGGAATAATTAAATCTACATCTGCCCTGACAAGATTAATATTGTTATTGATAAATGCTTTTTCGTTCGATAAGAAAATGGCCCACATAATTTGATAAATATCAGCATCAGTTTCTTTAGCTATTTCTGAAGCTAGACTCCAAATGGTTGTAATTTGAGAACTCTCAACAATTACCTCTTTAACAACCTCTTCTTCTTTGGGCAAGATCATTTCTATGGGTTTAACTGCTTCTAGAGGGGTTTTTATAGGTTCAACTATATTTTTTTTCTTAATAATTGGTTGTTTGGTCTCTGGAGGGGGAACTTGTCTAGAAAAAGATCTATATCTGCTTGGTAAAAAGATAAAAACGTTCTTAGTCAGCTCATCTTTTATAGCCAGCTGGAAGCTGAAATAATCTTCAGGATAATTGTTGCTTAGTGCTATGGTAAATTTATCAAAAGAACCCTCTTCTTCAAATAAAGTGAAAGCTGTTACAGTCTGAGGCAATGGGACATTAGATTGATATTCATTTAAAACAATGTCTTTGCTGGTGATTTTTGAACTTGAGTTTATTGTAAATTGAATTAAAAATTGCCCCTGCTCATTAACGCTAACTTTAGGAGAAGATAATGCAATGTCTGTATATGCATATGAGCTAAAAATTAAAAGTAAGGTGATAATTTGTTTCATTAGAATTTATTTAAATCAACTAAAGTTTGAGCTATTTGAACTGCATTAAGCGCTGCACCCTTTCCGTAGACATTATCAGCAACCACCCAAAGTGACACCCATGTATCGTTGTTAAACTCTTGTACTCTTATCCTGCCAACGAAAACCTCTTCTGTATCATTAGCATGCTCTATGGGTGTTGGATATTCTAATAAATCAGGATCATCGACCACCTTGATGCCAGGTGTATTCTCAAGTAATTCAATTAATGCTTCTCGCGAAGTTGAATGATTTGTTTTAAAAAATACTGCTTCAGAATGGCCGTTAAATACAGGAACTCTGACACATGTAGCTTGAACGTCTATATTAGGATCAAGGATTTTATGAGTCTCCCAAACTAATTTCATTTCTTCTTTTGTATAGCCGTTGTCTAAAAATACATCGCACTGAGGAATAACATTAAATGCTATTTGTTTAGGATAGACAGAAGGCTCATGATTTGATTCAGAAAAATATGTTTGATTATTTAGTTCATCTATAGCTGCTTTACCTGTTCCTGAGACAGCTTGATAAGTTGCAATATTAATAAATTCAATAGTTAAATTGTCATGAATAGGTTTTAAAGCCATTAATAATTGAGAAGTTGAGCAATTAGGATTGGCTATTAACGCTGGTCCTTGAAGAGATTCTAGTTTTGAGGCATTAATTTCAGGAATAATTAAAGGAACTTCTTCTTCATATCTAAAATGGGATGATAAATCAATTACATAACTTCCAGCTTCTACAAACTCCTTAGCGTATTTCTCAGCTACATCTGATCCAGCTGAAAAAATAGCTAAATCAGCTAGATGAAAATCAAAGTTATCAATACTATCAATAGTGTGTTTAGAGCCATTTAGCTCGATCTCTTGACCAATTGAAGAGCTGCCAAGTGGATAAAAATTATTGATAGCAAATGATTTATTTTCAAGCAATTGAATAATCTTAGTGCCGACAACGCCGGATGCTCCAATAAGAGCTATATTAATTGGCTGAGTCATTTTTTAATATCTCAATAATTAAAGGGGCGACTTCATTGGTGTTTAAAGCATCATCGCTGGTACTTATATCTTTAGTTCTATGCCCATTACTAATAAATGTTTTAATTGCATTATCAATACTTTCTGAAAGCTTTGCTTCACCTAAAGAATATTTAAGAGCCATCGCTAAAGAAGCAATCATGGCAATGGGATTAGCTATATTTTGATCTGCAATATCAGGAGCACTTCCATGACAAGGCTCGTACATACCTTGTGATGAACTGTTTAATGATGCAGATGGAAGCATGCCTATAGAACCTGTTAATGTTGCAGCAATATCAGAAAGAATATCTCCAAATAAATTACTGGACACTATAACGTCAAATTGGTTTGGATTTAGGACAAGCTGCATAGCTGTATTATCTGCAAGTTGATGAGACAACTCGACATCTGGATAGTCTTTGGCCATATCTGAGACTATCGAACGCCAGAATTTAGAAACTTCCAGGACATTAGCTTTTTCTACAGAACATAATTTTTTATTTCTTTTTTGCGCAGATTCAAAAGCTACTTTTGCTATACGTCTAATTTCATCTTCGTTATAAATCATGGTATTAAAAGCATAATGGGGAGATTGATCATCAACCAAACCTCTTGGTTCACCAAAATAGATTCCTCCAGTTAGCTCTCTAACAATTAAAATATCTAGATTTTCAATAATGTTATTTTTAATCGGTGAAGCGGATGCCAGCTCATTAAATAAAAAAGCTGGTCTTAAATTTGCAAACAATTCTAATTCTTTTCTTAACCCTAAAAGAGCTTGTTCAGGTCTATTATCCCAATCAAGATTATCCCATTTAGGGGCCCCTACTGCTCCAAATAAAATAGCATCTGATTTTTTAGCTTCAACAAGAACATCATCAGGCAGAGGAGAGCCATGTTTTTCATATGCTGTGCCGCCTACATCCATATAAGTAATTGCAAAATCTAAGTTATGTTTAGCCACAAGATAATCCAACACTTCTTTAGCAGAAGCAGTTACTTCTTGCCCTATTCCGTCTCCTGGCAAAATTAAAACCTTTTTAGTCATTTGCAAATATCCATGGTTTATTCTTTATTCTATTACTTTCAAAATCTTTAATTAGCTCTTTGTCTTGTAATGTTATATCAACATCATCAAGACCATAAATAATTCTTTCTAATAAGTTATCTTCAACTAAGAATTTATATTCAATATCTCCTATGCTGAGCTTCTTTGCATCTAAACTTACAGATATTTCTTTGATTGTATCTTGTGAAAGCTTGAATAGATCTTCAATCTGCTCTTTAGATAGCTGAATGGGTAATACACCATTTTTAAAGCAATTATTATAAAAAATATCTCCAAAAGATGATGCTATAACAGCTTTTATTCCAAAATCTCTTAAAGCCCAAACGGCATGCTCTCTTGAGGATCCGCAGCCAAAATTATCTCTAGTTAAAAGAATAGTTGCCTTATCATAAGGGGATATATTTAATACAAACTTTTCATTAATTTGTCTTTGATCTTTGGTAACTCCTAGCTTTCCATCATCTAAATATCTCCACCCATCAAACAAATAATCTTCAAATCCAAATTTTTTTATAGATTTTAGATACTCTGTAGGAATAATTTGATCTGTATCAATATTATCTCTATCTATAGAGGCAATGATCCCATTTATTTGCAATTCATTTCCTTGTAATTTCATGATGGATTACTCACTGTCCCATTTATTGCAGTTAAGGCTGCCATTAAAGGGCTCATTAAATGGGTTCTTCCTAGGTTACCTTGCCTACCCTCAAAGTTTCTATTAGAAGTTGATGCGCATCTTTCATAGGGTTTCAGTTGATCAGGGTTCATTCCTAAACACATAGAACATCCTGGGTCTCTCCATATGAACCCAGCATTTTGAAAAATTTTATCTAGCCCTTCTGCTTCAGCTTGAAGTTTAACCATGCCTGATCCAGGCACAACAATAGCTTCAAGAATTGTATCTGCGATATGTTTACCTTTAACTGCTTGTGCAGCTTCTCTAAGATCTTCTATCCGAGAGTTGGTGCAAGAACCTATAAAAACTTTATCAAACTTAAGGTCTGTTAACTTTTCAGCGCTACCAATCCCCATGTATTCTTTAGCAAGTTGAATGTTTTTCTTTTTTTCTTCAGGCGCATTGTCTGGATTTGGAATATTTGCATCAAAATCAACAACCATTTCAGGAGATGTTCCCCAAGTCACTTGAGATTTTATTGCTGAAATATCAATATGGATTTCTTTATCATAAGCAGCATCCTTGTCAGTTACTAAAGTTTTCCAATGATCTTTAGCTCGATTAAATAAATCATCCTCTAAATTAGAATGTTCTTTAATATACTCAATGGTGGTTTTATCTGGGGCTATTAATCCTACTTTAGCACCAGCTTCAATTGCCATATTGCATATAGTCATTCTAGCTTCCATAGAAATGCTATCTATGTAAGAGCCTGAAAACTCTATTGCATGACCGTTCCCTCCAGCAGTTCCTATTTTGCCTATTAAATATAAAACTATATCTTTAGAGGTAACGCCAGATTGAGGTTTTCCATCAAAACGTACATGCATATTCTTCAATTTAGATACTTTTAAGCTTTGAGTTGCTAAAACGTGCTCAACTTCAGAGGTTCCTATACCCATCGCCAAACAACCAAAAGCTCCATGAGTTGAGGTGTGCGAATCTCCGCATACTATTGTCATACCTGGGAGTGTGTAACCTAATTCTGGCCCTATAACATGAACTATGCCTTGATTATTTGAAGTTATATCAAATTGCTTTATTCCAAATCTATTACAATTTTTATCTAGCTCCACTACCTGAATCTTAGATATTTCATCATCTATGGAATCCATGTTAAATGAATCACCCCTTTCAGTTGGGACGTTGTGATCAGGTGTTGCAATGTTTGCGCCCAATCTCCATGGAGTTAAATCTTTTTTTGCTAAACCCTCAAAAGCTTGTGGAGATGTCACCTCATGTAAATAGTGTCTATCAATATATAGCAGTGATTCGCCTGAATTAAGGGTAGTTATGTGATGCTCTTTCCAAAGCTTGTCGTATAAAGTCTTTGGCATGCTACTTAATAAATGGGAGTTCTTGTTCAATGTCGCCGCATTGGGCTCTATTGCGTAATAAGTGATCCATGATCACAAGATTAGCCATAGCTTCAGCTATCGGTACCGCTCTAATACCAACACATGGATCGTGTCTACCGATCACTTCAATATCAACCTCTTTACCTTCGGTATTTATGCTTTTACCTTTAGTTTTAATGCTGGATGTTGGTTTTATTATAAAATCTACATTTATAACATCTCCATTTGAGATGCCTCCTAAAATACCGCCAGCATTATTTGAAGCAAAACCTTCTGATCTAATTTCGTCTCTTGCCTCAGAGCCTTTTAAATTCAAAACATCTTCAGCATTACCAATGGAAACTGATTTAACTGCATTAATACCCATCATAGCTTTAGCTAAATCTGCATCTAGCTTATCAAAAACAGGTGCTCCAAGTCCCACGGGGCAGTTTTCTATAGCAACGCCTAATTTAGCGCCAACTGAATTTCCTTCAGCTATCAGCTCATTAAACATGGTATCTAATTCCTCTAATTTTGAGGTATCAGCAAAGAAATATTTATTGGTAGTCGCATTCTTAGGTTCAATATTTTCAGCTTTTACACCTCCAATTTGGCTAACATAACCGGTTGTTATAACCCCAAGGCTTTCTAAGTACTTTTTGGCTATTGCGCCAGCTGCTACTCGCATAGCTGTTTCTCTTGCGCTTGATCTGCCTCCACCTCGATAATCTCTATGACCGTATTTAGCTTGATAGGTTATATCTGCATGATTGGGTCTAAAAGTGTCTTTTATTGCCGAATAATCCTTTGATCTTTGGTCTTGATTGTAAATAATTAAACCTATCGGAGTTCCTGTTGTTTTACCTTCAAATACACCAGAAAGTATTTCTACAGTATCATCTTCTTTTCTTTGTGTTGTAACGTCTGATTGGCCCGGTTTTCTGCGATTTAGCTCACTTTGGATATCAGCTTCACATAGCTCAATTTGCGGAGGACACCCATCAATTATGCAGCCCAAAGCCTTCCCATGGCTTTCACCAAAGGACGTAACTTTAAACAATTCTCCAAATGTATTGCCTGACATGGCTGTGATTATAGTCCAAAAACGCTTTAAAGCAGGAATTTAATAAACATCTTAGATTATTCATTTACATCAGTTACATTAATTGTGACATTTTGAGTGGCTGTTATTTCGTTTGGATCATTTGCAAATATTGAAACTGTGTATGTGCTTTTGGTTTCATAGTCAGGAGCTGATTTAAATGTTAATACGCCACTTGAATCAATCGATAATTCTGCATTTGATGAGAGACTAAAGCGAACAGTTTCACCTTCTGGATCTGTTGCAGCTACAGTTCCAATAGCTGTTTGGTTTTCAGCAGCACTAAAAGTAGCTGATGAAGTGAAAACTGGAGCTTCATTA
>CABXPU010000009.1 GCA_902514105.1 uncultured SAR86 cluster bacterium | reverse complement strand
ATATACTTCTATTCTGGGGTATTCATTAATAATCTCTGATAGTGCAGCATCTATGGTTGTATCATTAAAAAAAATTGCTCTTTTAATTTTAAAAATATCTCTATTAAGCGCAATATTTAATTGTCTCATCAGATATAAAGATTTATTTGCCTTTGTCGTATCTGTTATATAAATACCAAGAATCCACTTGCCATCATCAAATGATATTAGCTTGTCGTCTTGATAGACTTCAAGCTCAGATACGTTGAAATATTCTTTAAAGAATACTCCCTCATTCTTTGTTCCTTCTGGAGAGTATCCCATGACAAAATAAAGAGATGAAAATACAACAACCAATATGGGTGTTAATAGTATAAAAGCTAATGCTATTTTATTTCTCATAATTACCTTCTTTTAAATCCAACATATAGGTACATGCCACATAAAACAATAAACATACTAAACCACTGAAGCGCATATCCATAATGCTTTGCTGCAGGCATGTTTGTTGGAATAACATCCATATAGATTAAAGCGTCATCATAGGTTGGCTCAGCTACTAAAATAAAAGGGTATATCTCTTCTTTGTACTCTTTAGCTATGTAATCTAATGATTGTGTCTGGCTTATTTTTGGCCATAATGCAGTGATTAGATTATCTGAAAGAACAAACCCTAACTCTGGCTTAACTAATAGACCGCTAACTTCTATTTTCTTTTGAAACAAGGAAATATCTGGTAAAACGCTAATATTTGCATTCTTCTCAATCCACCCCCTATCAACGAGGATGGGCCTATCCTCACCATCTATTTTTAGGGGCGTCAGAACTTTAAATCCAACCCTGCCTTTGTGCACAACATTATCAATATAAATTTGCCTAGTTCCATCAAGTGTGCCTCTTGCATTTACCCTTTGCCACTTTTGTGATTGCGAACTTAATGTTGATGGTTCTGCTTTAATTCCTTCAGCAAATAAGTCTAATACCTCTTGCTTGTTTTGGCCCCTTTCTATCTGCCATAAACCCAATAAAAAAAATAATAACGAAAAAAATATAAAAAATATTGAAATATTCCTTCCGGGATTAAAAGATTTTTTATTTGTCATATCTAAAAAAAATACTATGTTTTACAATATTCACAACATGTTCTTAAAAGCTGTAATATTTATTGTAATCGCTCTAATCTTATTAAGTTTGGTTACCAGCCTTTTCTTTTTATTTAAAGATCAGGGCTCAACTCAAAGCAAAAGAACGGTTTATGGTTTGGGTACAAGGGTTAGTCTTGGTATTTTATTAATAATCCTCGTTATATATGGTCTTTATACTGGCCAGTTAGGAAATACTCCTCCCTGGGAACAACTAAATTAGATTATATATACAAAGAAAAATAACATTACCCAAACAACATCTACAAAATGCCAATACCACGATGCTGCTTCAAAGCCAAAATGATCATGCGCCTCAAAGTGATTAAAAAACACAGATCTAGCTAGCATTGTTGAGAGCATAATACATCCCAAAAATACATGGAATCCATGGAATCCAGTTAACATGAAAAATGTTGAACCATATATTCCTGAATTTAGTTTTAGTCCATAGTGTGCATATGCCTCATAGTACTCAGCTGCCTGTAAACCTAAAAATATAATTGCCAATCCAACAGTAAAGCCCAGCCATACATTGAACTTTTTGCGGCTTCCACTCTTCAATCCAAGGTGAGCAAAATGTACGGTAACGCTCGAGCTTAACAAAATAATAGTGTTCCATAATGGGAGCCATTCAACTAAGTGGGACCAACCCGGAAATGACATACTTTTATGAGGGGTAGTATAGGCGGCACCCTGATCAGGTGTTGTTAGAACTGGCCATGTATTTTGGAAGCCGTTCCAGAAATCAACACCCATATCTCTTACAAATTCTATTGCCAGGCCCTTTTCTCCCTCTCCAGCAAGCCAGGGTACAGCAAAATTTCTTACATAAAATAAGGCTCCAAAGAATGCAGCAAAGAACATAACCTCAGAAAAAATAAACCAGGCCATTCCAAAAACATATGACTTCTTAAGTTGGGCGCTATCTAGTCCAGCTAAATGCTCTTTTACAACAGTCCTAAACCAAAAGAATAAGGTTGTAAGCATGGACACAAAACCTATATATAAAATAGTAGATCCATTATCTGTTCCATTAATTGTTCCGCCTGCGCCCATAACAAGTAAAAATAATGAAGAGGCTGCAAAAATTGGATATCTGCTTGAATCTGGTATGTAGTAGTTTCCGCCGCTCATATTTTAAGACCCCACATGATCACTGTCATGATCCGTTGTAATATTGTGCTCTAAATTGCTATCAAAAATAGTGTAGGACAAAACTATATTTTTAATGTTTTTTGGAAGCTCATTATCTACAACCATTTTAATTGGGAGCAAAATCTCCTCACCCGGCATGAGATCTATTCCTCCTTGAAAGCAAAAACATTCTATCTTCTTAATAAAATCTTTAGCATTAGATGGGGCCACGCTATTAACCGCAACAGCGGTCATCATTTTATTGGTGGTATTTTTTGCATAAAAAGATGTTTCATACATTGCGCCTGTTTTAATTTTAGAAACTCTTTCTGATGGCTTAAATTCCCAGGGCATTCCTTCATTGTTGTGTGAAATAAACTGTATAGATATTTCTCTTCCTTCAACAGTTATAGAAGACTCTGCATTTTTTGTTTGCGTAACTTTGCCGTTAATTCCTGTTATATCACAAAAAACATCATATAAAGGAACGAGTAAAAATGAAAAAAGGTACATACCCAAAACGGCACCTGAAAGTTTTAATATTATTTTCTTTTTATTACCCATTTTTAGTTAATCTTTGGTGGAACAGTAAATGTGTGATAGGGAGCAGGAGATTCAACTGTCCACTCTAATCCTCTTGCGCCTTCCCAAACTTCTGATGTTGCTTTTTTGCCACCCATCACTGTTTTCAAAACAATAAATAAGAATAAGATTTGAGAAAATCCGAATAAAAATGCCCCTACGCTTGAAACCATATTCCAATCTGCAAATTGGAGAGCATAATCAGGATAACGTCTTGGCATGCCAGCCAAGCCTATAAAGTGTTGTGGAAAGAAGGTGACATTTACCCCGATAAAAGAAAGCCAGAAATGCAATCTTCCAAGTCTTTCGTCATACATATTGCCTGTCCATTTTGGTATCCAGAAATATACTGCGGCCATAATTGAAAATACTGATCCGGGAACTAGCACATAGTGGAAATGAGCAACTACAAAATATGTATCATGATATTGGAAGTCTGCTGGGACTATTGCTACCATTAATCCTGAAAATCCTCCAAGGGTAAACAGGACTATAAAAGCGCAAGCAAACAACATTGGGACTTCAAAGGTTATAGACCCTTTAAACATTGTTGCTACCCAATTAAATACCTTAACTCCTGTAGGAACAGCAATTAACATTGTGGCCCACATAAAGAAAAGTTCTGCGGCAAGCGGCATTCCAACTGTAAACATGTGATGGGCCCATACAACAAAAGAGAGTATGGCTATTGAGAGCATAGCCCAAACCATAGATGAATAACCAAAAAGCTGCTTTCTAGAAAAAGTTTCAACAATATGAGAAACGATTCCAAATGCTGGCAAAATCATTATGTATACTTCAGGATGACCAAAGAACCAGAAAATATGCTGGAATAATACAGGGTCTCCTCCTCCAGCTGCATTAAAGAAGCTTGTCCCAAAATGTATATCCATTAACATCATAGTTACAGCTCCAGCTAAAACAGGCATTACCGCAATTAGCAAGTATGCTGTAATTAACCATGCCCAAACAAAAAGGGGCATCTTCATTAGAGTTATTCCTGGCGCCCTCATGTTCATGATTGTAACTATCACATTAATTGAGCCCATGATGGATGAGGCGCCCATAATATGTACTGAAAAAATAAAGAATGTAGTGCTTGGCGGTGCATATGTTGTAGATAGGGGTGCATAAAAAGTCCAACCAAAGTTTGGAGCGCCGCCATCCATAAATAGTGAAGACAAAAGAACAAAGAACGCAAAAGGTAAAATCCAAAAACTCAGGTTATTCATTCTTGGAAGGGCCATATCTGGCGCTCCTATCATCATAGGAACCAACCAGTTAGCTAGGCCAACAAAAGCTGGCATTACAGCGCCAAAAACCATAATTAACCCATGAAGAGTAAGCATCTGATTGTAGAATTCTGGTTCTACTATTTGCATGCCGGGTTGAAAGAGTTCTGCTCTAATAACCAATGCCATTACTCCGCCAATCAAAAACATGGCAAAACTAAACCATAGATATAAGGTTCCTATATCCTTATGGTTTGTTGTATAAAGCCATCTCTTTAAACCTTTAGCGGGGCCATGGTGGTGATCGTCATGGTGATTTTCTACTACGGCGCTCATAAATACCTCTTAAATACTATATTTTACTTTGTTTATATTCGACTATATCTTTTGGAATAACTATTTCTCCATCGCCCTTTTGAGCGTTGCCCCAAGATTGCCTTGTATATGTTATTACAGATGCCATTTCTACTTCTGATAAATAGCTAAATGAAGCCATGGCTGACCCTTGAACCCCCTCCATTAAGATCTTAATCTGCTCATCCTTATTATTTAGGACAATATCACTACCAACCAAAGACGGAAATATGGGTGGCAGTCCCTGCCCATTGGTTTGATGGCATGCAGCACAGTTTTTGGCATATAGAGCTTCGCCTCTTTCTATTAATTCTTCTTTTGTCCAATCTTCTTCTGTTAATTCAGCCAATGCTATTGCTGCAGAACGTTTCTCACTTACCCACAAATCATATTCTTCTTGCTCAACTGCCTTAACAACAATTGGCATAAAGGCATGATTTTTTCCACACAGCTCTGTGCATTTACCTCTGTATACACCCGGCTCATCTATGACTGTCCATGCTGTATTAATAAAACCTGGGATAGCATCTTGTTTTATAGCAAAGGCAGGGATCCACCATGAGTGAATAACATCGTTAGCTGTAATTAGAAATCTAATTTTCTTTCCAATTGGCACCAGCACCATCTCATCTACTTCTTGCAAATAGTTTTCACCCTTAGGAACTTTATTATAAATTTCATCAAGATCCGTCATTAGGTATGAGAAGAAACTTATATCATCTTCTAAATATCTATATTGCCAATGCCACTGATATCCAACCACCTGGATATTTATATCTCCCGCTTCGACATCGTAAATATTTTGCAGGGTCTTTGATGCAGGCACAGCCATAGCAATAAGAATTAAGAAAGGAATAATTGTCCATACCAATTCAATTTTTGTGCTTTCATGGAACGTAGCTGGAATAGGGTTTTTTTTCTTAGTATGGGCGTACATTGAGTAAAACAATACTCCAAAGACCAATAAGCCAATGACAACGCATATCCAAAAAATAAGCATATGTAGCTCATATACTTCTTTACTAATCTCGGTAACTCCCTGAGTCATGTTCAGGGCATTCCAATCAGCAGAAGTGGCTACAGAAAATAGGGTCAAAAGTATGGCGTAAGATTTAGACGAGAAAATTAAATTTCTAATGTTAGTCATGTATATCCCTTATATATAGTGAAGCAAGAAAAATATAACTCGTACTAAATACGATAAATTGATTTATGTCAATTTGTAAAAATCTTTCTAGTTTATATTTTAAAATAGCTGCAATTAAATGAACATAAAAATATAAAAATTAGCTCATCTTTTATGACTTATTTTTGGTGTATTCTATAACTTTGCAAGTAAAATTACTACCAAAAAATTATTAAGCTAGCGCGTCACCTTAAATAAAGATTCTTCTCTACATTCTTTATAAAAGACTTAGAATGCCTACTGATAAATAGAGTTAAAACATTCTATATTCCTTATATTACAAGATATTGATACGCGGTAATTAATTATATATAAATCTTGCTATTAAATCAGGTCTTATTAAATCTCTTTTGTGTTAATAATCTTATTTTCTGATTTCTTAAATATATCTTTCTTTGATCCTGGCCTGAACTCTTCGTGGCCACATTTCACACAGTAAACCTCATCATCATTTTTGTGAATAGCTATTGAGTCTGTCTCTGCACATTTTGGACAAATTGCGCCAGCAATGAATCTTATAAATTTATTCAATTTCTTAACTCTATTAATTCATCTGTTACTGTTTTTGTATCTGGTGTTACTCCAAACCACTCAGCAAATGATATTGCTGCTTGAGATACAAGCATCCCCATTCCGTCAAATGTTTGCTTTGAAATTGTTTCTGCCCAAGAACAAAATGGCGTGCTAACCAATGAATAATTTAAGTCGTAATAAATTGTTTGGCTATGAAATAAATTCTCATCGGGGGGAATGAAGCTTCCCGTTAGACCAGCCGAAGATCCATTAATAACCAAGTCATATTTTTCTAAATCTAACTCTATTGAGATTGGCATCATGCTTAAGTATTTTGATTGAAGTTTTTTTGCTTTATCAGGAGTTCTATTAATTATAGTAATTGAGTCTGGTTTTTCTTTTATTAATTTAAAAAGGATACTTCTTACAGCAGAGCCAGCACCTATTATCAATATCTTTTTATTTTCAATTGATATGTCATTAGACTTTAAATTAATAATCAAACCATCGCCGTCCGAGGAAGACCCTCGTAAGATATTGTTGTTCTTCGAAATAGTATTAATGGCATCTATGAATTTTGCTTCTCCTGAAATATCTTTAATAAATTTTGTGGCGGATTGTTTATGAGGCAAAGTTACGTTTAGCCCCCTTGACTCTTTTGATGAAAAGAATTCTTTTATAAAATCCTGTAATTCTGAATCTTCTACTTTATATGCCCTGTAATCTATATTTATATTTTCTTGTCTAGCAAATCTAGAATGTATAAAAGGAGATAATGAGTGATCGATTGGCGAACCTATTACTCCTAATTTAAATAATTTAGACATTCCTTAAAACTAGCCTCTATATTTCTTTTTTAGACCTTTTAATAATTTTGCTTCATTTTTATCAATAAATGCATTTTTTTTGTACATCCATGAAGCTTTTGATGGCAGGGATGCCAAAATTGACTCTATTCTGCCACCAGATTGGAGCCCAAATCTTGTGCCCCTGTCTAAAATAAGGTTAAATTCAACGTATCTGCCTCTTCTATATTCCTGAAAATCCTTGTCTTTTTGGGTAAATTTAGTATCTTTTCTTTTATTTGCTATGCTCAAAAAGCTTTTAGTATAGGTATTTGAGACGTTTTGAAGCATTTTTAATGATTCACCTATGCTTAAATCATTCAAATTATCAAAAAATATGCCCCCGATACCTCTTTTCTCGTTTCTGTGGGATAAAAAAAAGTATTCATCACAATTTTTAGCAAAATCTTCATAATATCCTGAATTAAATGCATCTAAGCATGTTTTTGCGTCTTTATGCCACTTGATACAGTCTGCTTCATATATAAAGTATGGTGTTAAGTCATATCCTCCACCGACCCACCAATCAACAAGTTCTTTCTTCTTATTAAAAATTAAAAACATCCTTATGTTCATATGGCTTGTCGGAATGTGGGGATTTTTAGGATGAGTAATTACTGAAACGCCCATGGCCTTAAAAGAACTAGCTTCTTTCTTTTCTACTAATCCTGTTGCAGAATCTGGCAATTTATTTCCAATTATTGATGAAAAATTTACAGCAGCCTTATCAAAAAAAGCTCCTTCCTCAATTACAAAAGTTCTTCCACCCCCGCCAGATAATTTGGACCAAGTGTTGTCAGAAATTTTGCAAGAATCAGCGGTCTCATAACTAGAAAACTTATCGATGATATCTTTTTGCTGAGATTCAAATATATGCTCAAATTCTGTTTTCATTATTTTCTTAAAATTTCTTTGCTGATTAAATCAATAATAGGTGTAGATTTATTTAAAGAGCCCAGCTCTTTATTAAAAAGGGCGACATCCTCATGGGGGAATGTTTCCTTTATGGCCTCTATATCTTGTAGAGTTTTTTGGCTTGATATATTTGCTGATGTTGAAACAATTGAATTATTAAATACTTCTAGTAAAGATTTTAGTGGATAGTGAGTGCTTACTCTGATTGCCAGTTTTCCTGTATCGTTCTGTAAATGTTCTGGTAATTTTTCTTTGAAGTATGGATAAAGTATTGTTACTGGGTCTTTAGTATTTTTAAGAATTTCCTCAACATCATTTGGGTCATAAGGTATTAAGTAATCCTGCATAATATCAATATTATTACACACTATTACTAAACTTTTATTTAAAGCCCTTTTCTTAATTTCATAAACCCTTTTTACTGCTTTGCGATTGAATGCGTCACAGCCAATCCCCCAAACCCCTTCGGTCGGATGAATTAATATGTTCCCCTGTTTTAGCCAATGAGAAGCTTTGACCTCAGATGAAAAAACTTCCACAAATTATGAGTTTAAGTTTTTATTTTTTTCTAGAACTTCGTTAGTTAAATTAGTTCTATAATCAGACAGTTTTTTGGCAAGATCTGAATCTGAGGTAGTGAGTATTTGAATTGCTAATATTGCACTGTTTTTAGCTCCCGCCTTTCCAATTGCAACTGTTGCAACTGGAAGTCCTGGCGGCATTTGAACAGTTGAAAGAAGCGCATCTAGACCTCCTAGCCCGCCTGATTCAATTGGTATGCCAATTACGGGCTTGTGGCTGTGAGCTGCAACAGCGCCAGCTAAATGAGCTGCCATGCCAGCGGCTGCTATAAAAACCTTACAACCATTAGATTCTGAGGTTTTTATTAGTTCTATTACTTGATTCGGGCTCCTGTGAGCTGAAAGCACGCTTTTTGTGTATTTGACTCCAAAATTATCAAAAATCTTAAAAACCTCACCAACAACTGGCAAATCAGAGTCTGAACCCATTAAAACCGCTACATCTACGCTATTTTCTGACATTTTAATATTACCCCTTTAAATAATGCAGATTATAAATTAAGAGCATATAATAAGCCAATATGTCAATTTTAAAAATTTTAAAATACCCAGACCCTCGCCTTAGAAAGGTAGCGGAAAAAGTTTCATTATTCGACAAAAGTCTTGAAATTCTTTCTAATGATATGTTAGAGACAATGTATAAAGAAAATGGCATAGGTTTGGCTGCAACTCAGGTAGATATTCATAAAAGAGTTGTTGTAATAGATATTAGCGAAGAAAGAGATGATCCTTTGGTATTTGTGAATCCTGTTGTAACTGTATTAGACGACAAAAGTTTAGTTCCGTGTGAAGAAGGCTGTCTTTCGGTTCCAGGGGTTAATGTTGAAGTTATGAGACCAGACAAGGTTAAGTTAAATTGGCTCGATATAAGGGGAAATAATCATGAAATGCATCCTGAGGGGCTTTTAACAGTATGCATTCAACACGAAATAGATCATTTAGAGGGTAAGTTAATTGCTGATTTTCTTAGCCCATTAAAACAATCGAGATTAAAGAAAAAAGCCACTAAATAGTACATATAATAAGATTTTAAACATATTTAGCCGATTTTAGAAGATTTTAGACGAATTTAAGTACAAATGAAGATAATATTTGCAGGCAGCCCGAGCCCATCGGCCAAGATTCTAAAAAGACTACACTCTGAAGGGGTAGATATTCCCCTTGTCATAACTCAGCCTGATAAAAAAAGCAAAAGGGGTCTTCTGAAGAATTCTTCTGAGGTATGTATTGAAGCCCAATCTTTAGGCATAGAGGTTGTTAAACCAGATGATTTAAAGAGCATAAACTTTATAAATAAAGTTAATGCAATAAAAGCCGATTTTATTGTTGTTTCAGCCTATGGAAAGATTCTGCCTAAATGGCTTCTAGAGCATCCTAAAAATTCTTGTATAAATATACATTTCTCATTATTGCCAAAATATAGGGGCGCATCTCCCATCCAATCAGCAATATTAAATGGTGATAAAAAAACCGGGATCTCCTTCATGAAAATGAATGAAGAAATGGATGAAGGAG
This sequence comes from uncultured SAR86 cluster bacterium, assembly GCA_902514105.1. Lineage (GTDB taxonomy): Bacteria > Pseudomonadota > Gammaproteobacteria > Magnimaribacterales > D2472 > MED-G78. The sequence goes on along the minus strand of CABXPU010000009.1, from coordinate 33,103 downwards.
ATATTGCTAAAGTTATATCAATAAAAATAGAAGATGGAGAAGATAAGCAGTCTTTGGAAGAAAAATTATCTACGCTTGCTGCAAATAATTTATTTGATGTTTTGTCACTAATTAAAGATAAGAAATTGGAATATACAAAACAAGATAATGAGCAGGCCTCATATTGTAAAAAAGTCATTAAAGAAGATGGCCAAATTAATTTTACAGACTCTTCAAAACAAATTATTGCTAAGTTTTATGCATATAAAGAATGGCCAGGATCATATTTTTTATTTAACAATAAAGTGATAAAAGTGCATGGGATGGTAGAAAATATGGATACTTTTGATTGTCCTCCTGGTTCTTTTATTAAAATTAATAAGGGTGGTATAACTTTTAAAACAGGTGATACATCAATAGTGATTACTTACTTACAATTCCCTAATAAAAATATTATTAGTTCTAGGGATGCATTTAATGCATATCAAGATTTTTTTATAAAATAGCAAATATTATATTAGGGGTTTTAATTCTATTAAAAGAGGTTTAATTTAATAGGCTATGAAAGTAATTATTCTCGGCGCGGGCAAGGTTGGAGAAAGTTTGGCAAGAAATCTGTCTGAAGATAACTATGATGTTTCTATTGTTGATCTTGATAAATCTAAAGTTGATTATCTTCAAGACAGGCTAGATATAGCGTCTGTACTTGGTCATGCGGCACACCCGAGCTCCTTTAAAAAATCTAATGCTGATGAGGATACTATTGTCCTGGCAGTAACCAATAATGATGAAGTTAATATTGCTGCTTGCCAAATTGCTAAAGCACAATTTTCTGTTAAGAAGACAATATGCCGATTTAAAGATAATACATATTTAGATTCTCTAGATTCTTTTGGTGAGGGTGTAATAGACATCCCTATCAGTCCTGAAAATGAGGTAACCACTCATTTAAAAGAGCTTATTGACCACCCTGGTGCAGAGCAAATCGAAGAGTTTGCAGATGGAAAGGTAAACCTTGTATCAGTTAAGGTTAAAAAATCTGGAAAACTGGTGGGCAAGGCTTTAAAGACTATTGAAGATGATATGCCTGATGTTAAAAGCTATATCCCGTCAATATATAGAAAAAATAAACCATTTATACCAAACGGGGATACCATCATTAAGGAGGGCGACGAGGTCTACTTTGTTACAGCCAAAGAGAATGTAGATGCCGTTGTTAATGAAATGCGTTCAGACCAAGACCGCCATTCAAGAATAATGATTATTGGTGGTGGCAAAATTGGGTTTAGTTTAGCGAAACAGCTTGAAAGTAAATATAAAGTAAAAATTATTGAGTCTAATGAGGAGAGATGTGAAGAAATCTCCAGAGAGTTAGAAAAAACTATAGTGCTAAATGGGAAGGGTGCTGATAAAGAACTCTTAGTTAGCGAAAATATATCGCAAATAGATGTTTTTTGTGCAGTAACAAATGATGATGAGGCAAATATTATGGCCTCATTGTTAGCTAAGAAGCTGGGTGCAACTAAAACAATGGTTATATTAAACAATCCTTCTTATGTAAGTATTCTTCCGGGGTTTGTTGATAACTGCATTGCTCCGCACAGATTAACCGTTTCATCTGTTCTTCAATATCTTAGAGAAAGTGATGTTGCGCAGGATGTAATTCTAAAAATGCATTCAGGCGCAGAAGCTTTAGAGGGTATTGTTCATGCAAATGAGCATACAAGTGAATATTTTGGAAAATCTATAAGAGAGCTTCCGCTTCCTGATGAGGCTTCAATAGGAGCGATAGTTAGGAATGGGAATGTAGTCATGCCCTCTTCCGAGGTTAAGCTTTGTTTAGAAGATCATCTTATTATTTTCTTGTCTAATAAAGAAAAGGTAAAAGAGGTAGAAAAGTTATTTACTAAAATCTAATGAACTTAAAAGCTATTTCAAACCTTTTTGGTATTTTGCTAATGTTTTTTAGCTTGTCCTTTTTAATTCCTATCGGGATTTCCCTTCTGTATGAGGATTCAAGTTTAGATATATTTATAAAAACATTTCTTATTGTTGTAATAATCGGCTTTTTGTTTTGGGCATTATCAAGAAATCATAAACAGGAATTAAGTTCAAATGATGGTTTTGTCATTATTACTTTGTTTTGGCTTGTTCTAGCCCTTGCTGGATCTTTGCCTTTTTATTTGAGCGGAATGGCTTTTATGGATTCTTTTTTTGAATCTATGTCAGGCATTACTACAACTGGTGCTACTGTGATATCAAATATAGATGTTTTAGATGAATCTATATTGATATATAGACAATTGCTTCAATGGATGGGCGGCATGGGGTTAATTGTTCTAGCAATAGCTGTTATGCCTATTTTGGGAATTGGTGGTGGGCAAATATATAAAACTGAAATACCTGGAGCCATGAGCGAGCAAAAGCTTACTCCAAGGATAACAGAGACAGCGAAAGCTCTTTGGGTAATTTACTTCGGGCTAACTATTGCTTGTGCGTTAATGTATTGGGTAGCAGGCATGTCTGGCTTTGATGCGGTTGCTCATAGCCTCAGCACTGTATCAATAGGCGGCTTTTCAACCCACGACGCAAGCATAGGTTACTTCGATAGTTTTAGCATAGAAATGGTTTGTATTTTATTTATGATAATTTCAGCATCAAGTTTTGCTTTGCATTATGGGGCTCTATTTAAAGGCAGGGTTTTAAGATATTTTTATGATCCAGAGTTTAAATTTTTTATAAGTATTATCTTATTAGTATTTGTTAGTGCCTCATTAATAATGTTTCTAGACATTGGCGAGAATCCATCTAATAGAAAAATATTTTTCCAAGCTATCTCTATAGTTTCAACAACAGGGTTTACTACTGCTGATTTTTCAGCCTGGCCTACTGTTGTTGGTTTTCTTCTCTTGATTGGTGCTTTTATTGGAGGTTGCTCGGGTTCAGTGGGTGGCGGAATTAAGTCATGGCGAATCTTGATCATGTTAAATCATGCTAAAAAACAAATTATTAAAATAATTCATCCTAGAGCTGTTGTGTCCGTAAAAATTGGTTCAAAAGTTGTTGATAGCTCTGTTGCAGAATCTGTGTGGGGCTTCTTTTCCATATATGTTATTAGTTTTATGCTACTTTTACTTGCCCTTCTGTCTACTGGGCTAGATTTTGCTTCAGCTTTTTCTGCAATAGGCGCTTGTCTGAATAACCTCGGTCCTGGACTTGGTGAGGTTGCATCAAACTATTCGTCCGTTACAGATTTTGGTAAGGGAATTTTGGCTTTTGGAATGATACTAGGAAGGCTTGAGATCTTCACAATCCTTGTATTATTTATGCCTCTTTTCTGGAGGCGTTAAATATTATAGGGGTTTAAAGTGCCTTCTGGCGGCTTCTTGAATCTTTTATATTCCCAAGAGTAATCTTCTGGATTCTTTTTAATAATTTCTTCCATCGCTGAATTCATAGATTGAGCAGAAGCGGCGCCTGAAGACTCTTTCATAATAATCTTAAGAGAATCACCAGATCCTCTGCAAAGCGCACAATATATTAATGTTTTGCCTGTTTTCGTTGCAAGTGAAGGGATTAGGGTTGTCGTATAAGCTTCTCTGTTAAAAAATAAAGCATACTCACCCATGCCGTCTTTGGGAACTTGGTCAGATGCCATCAAGATAACCTGTTGCTTGCTTATTGCTTTAAATAACTCTTTTACTCCTTGATAGCTAGTTGGAAAGATCTTATTAGCCATTTGCTCCCTTCTTGCTCTTACATAAACATCAACAAATTTATTTTTAATTGGTTTATACAATCCAACTGTCGCAGTTTGACAGTTAACCCATTGCAAAAGCATGTCAACGCTTTTGTTGTGCATGCCAGACAGAATGAGGCCATCTTTCTTCTTAAACGCCTCTGACATTAAAAATCTATTGTCGACCCTGACTATATTTTTAGAAATCGAGCTTGGCGGTCTGGATAATGAAAACATTGTTTCATAGGCGCTGCATACCGTTTCCACAAAACTTCTTTTTGCCAAATCAAGCTGCTCTTTGTCTGAAAGCTCTTCAAATGCTATTTGAATATTTATGTGAGTTATTTTGAAGGAGGCCAGCATTTGAAAGGGTATTATTTTCAACACGCCTCTGATAATTCTTCTAGCTAATCTTAAGGGGAGAATAGATGCGAGATAAAATAAAACTCTCATTTTTTTATAAAAAATTGTTATTAAGCATGTAATTATTATTTTACAGTAATATACTGGGTTCTATAATTTGATCTATCCAAATATATTATAAGGAAATGTTTTGACGGCTAAAACTATGGACGAGCTAGTAGCTCTCTGCAAAAGAAGAGGTTTTATTTTTCAGGCCAATGAAATATATGGGGGAATGCAAGGTCTTTATGATTATGGGCCTCTAGGTGTTGAGCTTAAAAATAATATCAAGCACTCTTGGTGGGCCTCAATGGTCTATGACAGGGATGATGTAGAGGGATTAGACGCCTCAATTTTAACTGCACAAAATGTTTTGAAATATTCTGGTCATGAAGATACTTTCACTGACCCAATGGTTGATTGTAAAGATTGTAAGAGTAGATGGAGGGCAGACCAGCTTGATGGGTCTCAGTGTCCTGGCTGCAAATCAAAAAACTTAACCGAACCTCGACCCTTTAATTTAATGTTCAAAACAAGCGTGGGTCCTATTGATGATGGAACTTCATTTGCTTATCTAAGACCGGAAACAGCTCAAAATATTTTTACAAATTTTAAGAATGTGGTTGACTCAACTTCAAAAAAATTACCCTTTGGAATAGCCCAGGTTGGTAAAGCGTTTAGGAATGAAATAACCCCAAGAAATTTTATATTTAGGGTGAGAGAATTTGAACAAATGGAGCTTGAATTCTTCTGTTTAAAAGGAACTGATGAAAAGTGGCATAAAGAATGGGTTGATGCAAGGATCGCTTGGTGGGAGGCGCAGGGGGTTAGTAAGGACTCACTAGAATTATATAATGTCCCTGAAGATGAGTTAGCGCACTACTCTAAAGCTACTGTGGATATAATGTATAAATTCCCCCACGGGCTTGAGGAGTTAGAGGGTATAGCAAATAGAACTGACTTTGATCTAGGCTCTCATAGCAAAAACCAATCAGAATTAAATCTTGATGCGTTGGTTAAAGAAAATAAAGACTCTAATTCGAAGCTTGCTGTTCAAGATATAGAAACAAAGAATTGGAATGTTCCATATGTTATTGAGCCTTCCGCTGGAGTAGAGAGAGGTTTTTTAGCAATACTGAATGAAGCATATAGAGTTGAATCTCTTGAGGGAGGGAAGGAGAGAACAGTTCTTGGTCTAAAGGCGCACCTTTCTCCAATAAAAGCAGCGGTTATACCTCTAAAAAGAAATCATGATGGCCTTGTTGCTATGGCACAAGAAATTAAAAATGAATTACAAGGTTTAAAGCTTGGGAGAGTTTTATTAGAAAATTCAGGAAATATTGGCAAAAGCTATAGACGACATGATGAAATAGGCACGCCTTTATGCATTACGGTTGATTTTGAATCTCTTGAGGATGGAACAGTAACTGTTAGAGATAGGGACAGCATGAAGCAGGATAGGCTTAAAATTCAAGATATTAAATCTGAGCTGAAAAAGCTAATAAATGGGACAGATGTTTAATTATAATAGGGGTGTAAGATAAAAAGGTTTAAGTGCTCTTCTTAGGAAGTTTAATATTCAATATATTGCTATATTCTAGCCTTCCTGTTATATGCGCCTTAATATTAATACTATATCCCCTTTGTTCTCCTAAAAGGCTATCAAAAATAGCTTCCATTTGGATTTCTTTTATATTATTTAGCTTAAAGTTGTTCTGTGGTATAAATTGGGAAATAGAAGGGGCATCAAATATACCCAAAACTCCTGTTATTATTGTTGCTAACCACCAAGGGCAATGGGAGTCACTTTTTCTGCAAACTATAATCCATCCTATTTCTACTATCATTAAAAAAGAGCTTCTCTACATACCTTTTTTTGGATGGGCGCTAGCTTTTATGGGCCCAATTCCAATAAATAGAAAAAATAAAATACAAAGTCTTCGAAGGGTACAAACTGAAGCAATCAAAAGAATTGATAGCGGTTTCTCGGTATTAATATTCCCTGAAGGCACTAGGGTTAAGCCTAAAAAGGGCATAGGAGATTTTAGTAATAGTTGTGGGTACATTTCTACCAAGTATGATGTACCCATATTGCCTATATGTCATGATTCTGGTAAATGTTGGGTTAATAAAAAATTTATTAAAAGACCCGGCACGGTAAAAATTAAAATAGGTCCTCTTTTTGCTGGGGGAAGCTCAAAAGAGCTAACTCAACGAGTAAGATCCTGGATTAATGATGAATATCTTAATATGGGTTAAATATCTAAGTTAGACACTGAAAGTGCATTATTATCAATAAACTCTCTTCTTGGCTCAACCTGGTCACCCATTAAGATCTCAAACTGCTGGTCTGCTTCATTTGCATCATTTATAGTAACTTGCATCATTTTCCTATTTTCTGGCTCCATTGTTGTTGACCAAAGCTGGTCTGGATTCATTTCACCCAAGCCTTTATACCTTTGAACCTCAAGACCCCTGGTTCCACCAGAAGAAATTCTTTTAATTGCTGCATCTTTCTCACTTTCGTTTGAAACATATTCAAATTGCTTTCCTTTGGTTATCTTATATAAAGGCGGCAATGCAATATAAACATGTCCTTTGTCTAAGATATCATAAAATTGTCTATAGAATAATGTTAAAAGCAGCGTTCTGATGTGAGAACCATCAACATCAGCATCAGTCATGATAATTATTCTGTGATATCTCAATTTTCCAATATCAAAATCTTCTCCTATACCGCACCCCAGTGCTTTTATTAGGGTTCCAACCTCCTGAGATCCCAAAACTTTGTCTATTCTAGCTTTCTCAACATTAATTATTTTACCTTTAAGGGGTAAAATCGCTTGATTCTTTCTATTCCTTCCTTGTTTGGCAGAGCCCCCAGCGGAATCACCCTCAACAATATAGATTTCAGATAATGCTGGGTCTTTTTCCTGGCAATCTGCAAGTTTTCCTGGAAGTCCTGCGATTTCTAAGACCCCTTTTCTTCTAGTCATTTCTCTTGCCTTTCTTGCAGCCTCTCTAGCCAACGCAGCTTCGGCAACTTTTGATGAAATGCTAACTGCATCTTTTGGGTTTTCAAGAAGGTATTCGTTGAAATACTTGCTAAAAACTGTACTAACAACACTTTCTACTTCTGAAGAAACTAATTTCTCTTTCGTTTGTGATGAAAACTTTGGATCTGGCACTTTAACTGAAACAATAGCAATTAATCCTTCTCTAACATCCTCTCCGAGCAAATCTGTAGGTATTTTTTTAGCATTTTCTTTCTTGATAAAGGCCTTTAAAACCCTTGTAAGGCTGCCCCTAAATCCAGCAAGGTGAGTCCCACCATCTTTTTGGGGGATATTGTTTGTATAGCATAATACGGTCTCTGAGTATGAGTCTGTCCATTGAAGGGCTATTTCAACCCCAACATCATTATTTGTTGCTGAGCATTCAAAAACCTCTGAAACTGTCTGTTTTCTTCCTTTTAGATGTGTTACATAGCTCGAAAGGCCGCCGTTATTCTTAAATTTACGCGTTTTTCCAGTTCTTTCATCTGTAACATTAATGGAAACCCCCGCATTTAAGAAAGAAAGCTCCTGAATTCTTTTGTGAATTCTATCTGTCTCAAAATCAATTGATGAAAATATTTTTTCAGACGGCATGAAGGTAATCTCGGTTCCATGCAGTTTAGATGCTTTTACTTTTTTTAATTTTGCTACAGCTTTGCCTTCTTTATACTTTTGGATAAACTCACCACCATCTCTCCAAACCTTAAGCGTAAGATCTTTTGATAAAGCATTAACAACTGAAACTCCTACACCATGGAGTCCGCCAGATACCTTGTAGCTGTTGTCATCGAACTTGCCCCCAGAATGAAGGGTTGTAAGAATTAATTCTGCGGCTGATATTCCTTCTTTTTTGTGAACATCTACGGGTATTCCTCTTCCATCGTCTTTAATAGTCACAGAACCATTCTTATTAATTATCACATCTATATCTGAGCAGTGGCCCGCCATTGCCTCGTCAATACAGTTATCCAGAACCTCGAAAACCATATGATGAAGGCCGGAGCCATCATCTGTATCGCCTATATACATGCCAGGTCTTTTTTTAACCGCCTCTAAACCTTTTAAAACTTGAATATTTGATGAATCGTACTTTGTTTTGTTTTCTTTTTTTGGCATTTTTTATTAATCCAATTGTTCCACGTGGAACTTTTTTATATTAATTAAATCAGCCTCTATTTTACTATTAATTTGGTCCTCTATGTTTGAAAAAATGATTTGATTTTCTATTAATTTTAACAGTGAGATAAATGTATTAAAGGTATTAGAATCTAGTTCTGATTTAACGTCATCAATAAGGAGTGTTGGGCTAATATTGTATGCCGACCTTAGCACCTCGTGCTGAGAACAAAGCCAAATAATTGAGAGTAGTTTTTGCTCGCCTCTAGATAAAATCTCTTTAGCATCAACATCTTTAATATATATCTTTATGTCAGCTTTATGCGGGCCTTGGGTAGTAACTTTTCTTCTAATATCAGCATCTTTAGAATCATTTAGGGCCTCTAATAATGACATGGAGTCATCCCAGCCCTGGTCATACTTGGCAACTAGCGAATTAAAGAAATCTTTTTCTAATTTTAGTTCAAGTTTTTGGACGATAAGATCAAAGCGATCTTTTGTTTGATCAAAAAATATTTTTCTTTTTATAGTTAGTTCGTCTCCTATTGTTGCTAATTTTTCTGTCCAGGGGTCAATTGAGCCCAGATCTCTTTCTTTTAATAATTTATTTCTTTGTTTTAAAGACCTGTAATAGCCAAACCAGTTAGATGAAAAAGAATCATCAGAAATAAAAATGGCTCTGTCTATTATTTTTCTCCTAAATGCAGGAGATGCTTCAGTAAGCGAGAAGGTTTTATTGTCTATAATTGTGGCAGGGAAAGACTTGGCTATGTCGCTTATAGTTATTTTCTTATTGTTAAGTTTTAACTGTATGGATTTATTCTTTTCTTTATAAGCTTCGACAATAAAGCCTGATTCTTTATCAAAAGCTTTTATGTGAAAACTGTTGCTGCCCAGCATTATTGCTGACTCAATATTGCTACTTTTAAATGATCTCCCGCTAGAAACTAGATATATAGCCTCTAATATTGTTGTTTTGCCTGATCCATTTTTTCCATAAAAAAAGTTTGATCCAGCTGTTAATTCAAGTGAAAGGGAATCAAAGCATCTAAAGTTAGATAAAGATATAGAGCTTAAAGCCACTATATAAGCAAAGGCATTACAACATATTTTAAATGTTGGCTATTTGGCGGAGTAATTAGGCAGCTTTTATCTGCACCAAAGAAATGGATTTCGCACTCGTCATCATCTAATGTTGATAATATCTCCTGAAAATAGTTAACATTAAAAGCTATGTCGATTGCTTCTCCTTCATATTTTGTCTTATAGAATTCTTCTCCCTCTTCTTGATCGGGGTTGTTTGCTGAAATCATTACACCCTCAGATGAAGCAACCATTCTGATGCCTCTATATTTATCACTGGAAAGAACGCTTACTCTGCTTAACACATCAGAAAAATCTTTTGTAGAAACTGTTAGTTTAGAGCTGTCTCCTGAAGGAACAACTTGCTCATAGTCTGGGAATTTTCCTTCGATAAGCTTGCTTACAAAAGAGGCATTGCTGGTGCTTGTTTTAATTGAGTTGGGGCTTAGATTGATTTTAACAACTCCATCCATGTCACCCACCAGTTTGGCTATTTCATTTATAGATTTTCTTGGGACTATTCCTGTAATTGAGTTGGCGGCGTCTGCGTTAAGGTTGGTTGATGCTATAGCTAGCCTGTGAGCATCTGAGGCTACTGCCAAAACATCAGACCCTTCTACAGATAAAAACAATCCATTCAAGTAATGTCTCCAGTCTTGATTGCCCATAGCAAAAGCTGTCTTCCCAATAAGACTCTTTAGCTTGGATGATTCAATTTGGATTGGCTCACCCTCACCCTCTTCTTCAAAGACTGGGAAACCGTCACTTGGCAATGTCTTTAAATTATATTTACCACTTCCTGATTCCACCACGAGCTTATCTCCATCTAAGAAAATGTGAATATCAGAGTTGTCTGGAAGAAGTCTGCAGAGCTCACTTAATTTTTTTGCTGAAGTTGTTGTTTTGCCGCCGCTAATAAAATTTGATGTTGTTGAGCTTGTTGAGATTTGTGATTCTAGGTCTGTGGCTGTTAATTGAAGCGCGTCTTCTGAAACCTCCATTAAAACATTAGAAAGGATTGGAAGTGTTTGTCTTTTTTCAACAACACCAAGCGTGAGCGTTAAGGCTTTGGTAATCTCTTTTTTTTGAATATAAAAATCCATTTTAGTTTGTAAGTGCCCTGTTTAGATTCCTATAATCTTCTTCTAAAGAAGGATCTTCTTGCCTTAATTCTTTAATTTTTTTGCAAGCGTGAAGAACTGTTGTGTGGTCTCTGCCATTAAAAGCCTCACCAATTTCTGGCAAGCTGTGATTGGTTAATTTTTTAGTTAGGGCCATGGCAAGCTGTCTTGGCCTGGTAATAGATCTACTTCTTCTTTTTGACAAGAGGTCGGAGAGTTTAATGTTGTAATATTCTGAAACTGTTTTTTGAATATTTTCTATACTGACCATTTTTGCTGATATTACAAAAAGATCCTTAAGCGCATCTTTTACTAAAGCTAGATCAATTGGCCTGTCTGTAAATTTAGCATTTGCTGAAACTCTTTTTAGAGCGCCCTCTAGCTCTCTTATGTTTGATCTAATTCGTTGAGCAATATAAATTGCGCAATCTTCTGGCAGCTCAACACCCATTAAGCTAGCCTTTTTCAGAAGGACGGCGGCCCTGGTTTCTAACTCAGGCGGATCAATTACTACAGGAAGGCCCCAGCCCAACCTAGATTTTAGTCTGTCCTCTAGTCCATCTATTTCTTTTGGATACTTGTCGCATGTCAATATCATTTGATTATTTTGATCTAAAAGAGCATTAAAGGTATGAAAAAACTCTTCTTGGGATTGCTCTTTTCCAGCAAAAAATTGAATGTCATCAATCAAAAGGGCGTCTGCATTTCTGTAAAAAGATTTAAATTCATTCATCGCGCCCAGCTGAAGAGCTTTAACCATGTCTGATACGAACTTTTCAGAATGCACATAAACTATCCTTTTATCTGGGTCGTTTTTTAAAATCTGGTTTCCTACAGCATGCATTAGGTGGGTTTTGCCGAGACCAACTCCTCCATAAATAAATAGCGGGTTATAGTCGCCACTTGGATTTGATGCAACCTGTTTGGCTGCAGCAAGCGCAACATGGTTTGATTTTCCTTCTACAAAATTATCAAACACATATGAGTCTACTAGTGTCGTTTTGGGTTGCTTGTTTGTTGTTTTGTATTTATCGACAAATGTTTCTTTATCAAGTGTTTTAAATACTAAACTTATGTCCTGTTTTAACTCATTGGTTATAATTGTGTTTATTTCTTCAGATAAATTTTCAACAATATAGTTTAAAACAAAATCATTGGGGGCTGTAATTTCCAATTTATTTTTTTGGAGAGACCCTTTTAGTGGCCTAATCCAGGTGTTAAACTCGTCCTGGGACAGCTTGCTCTCTAGCTTTTCTGTAAATTTTGACCAAAACTCCAAAATAAATCTCCTTGAATAGATTTGTTAGTCTAACAAAAATTAACAAGATATCTACAGTATAAGTGTTAGTATTTCTTGTGGATAACTTGTTTGTAAATAAAACTTGTATATTTATTAATAATATAGATTTGTTTTATTGGTTTTTGGGCTATAATGCCCATCCTGATTTAATGGGGTTATTATGAAAAGAACATTTCAACCGAGTACTCTTAAAAGAAGCAGAACTCATGGCTTTAGGGCAAGAATGGCCACAAAGGCTGGCAGAGCTGTGCTATCTAACAGAAGAAAAAAGGGTAGAAAGGTTCTTTCTGCATAACTGGTTTGTCTCTCGGCAGGCTGCCTAGGCCAATTTATTCATCAAAAAACTTCAGAGTCTTTGCTGTTCCTGGCAAAAGATCCTCTTTGAGAATATCTGTTCCTAAAAATATTTTTGGGAAGGCGGTGGTAAGAAATAAAATTAAGCGCCAAATAAAAAGCGTCTATTTTGAGGAGAGTTTGGCAGTGGAGGGGACACTTATTTTGATTATGGTCTATAAGCCCTTTCTGTCTTTGGATTATAAAGAGCTTACACTTGAGATGAGTAAGGCTGTAAAATTGTAACAATAAGGTACTAAAATTTTATGAACCCAAGATATATTTATTTTTCAGTTGTTTTGCTTTTTTCTTATCTCCTGTTTTTCCAATGGAACAGCGGCCAAGCAGAAAAGGCTGTTGAGCAAGAGGTGGTAATGGCTGCAGCAGAGGTTGGTGGTCTTGGAAATATCGCTACGCTCGAAAATGAATATTTAAAGGTTGGCGTAAACACCATAAGCGGCAGCATTGTTGAGGCGAGGCTTAAACAGTTTCCTATTTATCCAAACACAAGCAGGGGTGTAAGAGTGCTTGGGAGCGAAGAGGGTGGATTAAAGTATTACCTTAAGAGTGGGTTCTCTGGCCTAAACAAAAACCAACATATTCCTTATAGCGTTGATTTTGTTGATGGCTCTAAAGTTGTTCTTGTTTCGAAAGATGTTGGTGTTAAAAAGACTATAGCTTTTTCTGAGACCCCTTACGAATTAACCATTTTGGATGAAAACTCTTCTGGTGTTTCTTATAGGCCTTTCGTTGCTCTTTATAGAAACGAAGCCCTCCCTGTAGATATGCCCACGGGTATTTTTTCCAATGCATCATATAGAGGTGTTGCTTTTAATACTGCTGAAGATCCCTACAACAACACAAGGCTAACCTCTATAGATGAGCAGCAGCTTTACAGAGAAAGGGGTGGTTGGGTAGCGTTTATTCAGAAGTATTTTATGGCTTCTGTTTTGGGATCAAAAAGTTTTGAATATACTTATTTTGCTAACCCAAAAACCGAGTCCGGTTTGTTTTCAATGGGGTATTTTGTTGAGCCGAGTCTTGAAACTTTCCAAATGTATGACTCTTTTGAGCACAGGGTTTTTATAGGGCCCAAAACGCGAGACATTTTGGCTGAAAAGGAAGGGGTTGAAGACCTTGAGCTTGCTATAGATATGGGGTGGTTTTGGTTTTTGGCGCAGCCAATGGTTTGGCTTTTGGGGAAAATTAATGGTTTTGTTGGCAACTGGGGGCTTTCTATTATTCTTTTGACTTTTGTTATAAAAGGTTTGTTTTGGCCTCTCTCAGCAAAAGGTTTTAGGTCTGTTGCTAAAATGAGATTACACCAAGGGGATGTTGCAGAAATAAGAGACAGGTATAAAAACGACCCCCAAAAGGCGCAACAAGAAACAATGTCTTTTTATATGAAAAACGGAATTAATCCTTTGGGCGGGTGTTTGCCAATGCTTCCACAGTTTCCTTTTTTTATAGCTTTGTTTTTTGCCTTAAGAGAGAGTGTTGAGCTTCGTCATGCCCCTTTTGCGTTGTGGCTTCAAGACCTTTCTGCTCCGGACCCTTTGTTTGTTCTACCGATTTTGATGGCTTTTATTATGTTTATGACGCAGCGCCTTAATCCCCCAATGCCTGGCCAAGACCCCACGCAGGCTGCTGTGATGAAGTTTATGCCAATTATGTTTTCTATTTTCTTTATTTTCTTGCCGTCTGGGCTTGTTTTGTACTCTGTTACTAACTCTCTTGTTACCTACGCTCAGCAGGTTCTTATATACAAAAAGACTGGCGCAAGCCTTTCGGGGTAGTTGTTTTGTCTGTTGTTTATGCTTTGGCAACGCCGGCCTCTAAGTCGGCGCTTTGTGTGTTTCGCGTTTCTGGTCCTGGCTGTCTTGATGGTTTGCAAAAAATATTTTCTTCTCCTTTGGGTGAGCCTAGAAGGTTTTATCGCCGATCTGTTTTTTATAGTGGCTCTCTTGTGGACGACGTGGGGGTTGTTTTTTTTAAAGCTCCCTCTAGTTATACAGGCGAAGACTCGTTTGAAATATATGCTCACGGTGGTTTTGCTGTAATGCGTTCAGTTGTTGATCTTTTTAAGTCTTTGGGTTTTGATGAGGCTGGGCCGGGCGAATTTACCAAAAGGGCTTTTATTAACGGCAAGCTTTCTTTGAACGAGGCTGAGAGTGTTGTCGATACAATTAACAACTCGAGCTCTGAGCTTGTCAGCCTTTCTGCCAGCTCTTTGGGTGGCGGTTTTTCTAAGGAGGTTTTTGGTTTTTCTTCTCGCCTAGACGGTTTTAGAAAGCTTATAGAGGGCTCTATTGATTTTTCTGATGAGGATTATGATTTTATAAACGAAGAGGGGTTGTTGGATGGGGTTGCTCGTTTGTGTGCAGACTTTGGTGGTTTTATTAACAAGTGTTATTCGTCCGGTGAGGGTTTTTTAAAGAAAACGGTTTTGTTTGTTGGTCCTCCTAATTCTGGCAAGTCTTCTTTGTTTAATAGAATGCTTGGCTTTGATAGGGCCTTGGTTTCTGATGTTGCCGGCACAACGCGCGACCTGATTGAGTCAGAGGTTTTTTATAATAATTCCTCTTTTTCGGTTTTAGACAGCGCCGGGATTAGAGAGTCTTCTGATCAGGTTGAAAAAGAAGGAATAGCTCTTACTGTTTCTCAGATTGAGGGCGCCGATGTTGTTGTTGGGGTTTTTGACTCTGCTGACCCTTCAGTTTTTTCCTCTATTAAAAACCTTGTTTCTGAAAAGTCTTTTCTTTCTGTTTTAAACAAGGTCGACCTTGGCATAAAAGATGATGGGGGGTTTTTTGATTTGTGCGTTTCTGCCAAAACCGGTGACGGCATTGTTGACCTTAAAAGAAAAATTACATCCCTCTCTTCTCTTCCAAAGCCTGTTGAGCATGAGTATTTAGCACGATCTCGACACATTGACCTTTTTAACGAAGGTTTGAGTTTTCTTGAAGAGGCTTTGCTTAAGCTCCGATCGGGTAAAGATGTTGAGCTTGCGGCCGAAGACCTAAGGCTTGCGAGAGCTTCTTTGGATGAGGTTGTTGGAATAAAAACGTCTGACTCTCTTTTGGGTGATATTTTTAAAGATTTTTGTATAGGCAAATAAAGTTATTATTTTGTTTATATCTTGTTGTTAACAAGGTTTGGTTTTTTTGTTAACAGCTTGTCATAAGTTTTTGTTTATGCTGCTAAGAGGGTTTAAGGCTTTTTATCTACAGGGGTTTTGGTTTATCTTTGTGTGTTTTTTGGAGTTATTAACAGAAAAATAGCCCCTTAATAAACATAACAATAAGTATAATAATACTTATATATATTTATTAATTTTTGTATAGGGTGGTTGTGAATAAAGTTTTTGATGTAGTAGTAGTGGGGGGCGGCCATGCGGGTGTCGAGGCTGCTCATGCTGTATATAGAAACGGCCTTAGCTGTGTCCTGGTTTCATTTACAAAAGGCTCGATAGGTCAAATGTCATGTAACCCCGCCATTGGGGGTTTGGGCAAATCTCATCTTGTAAGGGAGGTAGATGCTCTGGGCGGGATTATGGGAAAAGCAACAGATATGTCCGGCATACAATATCGAACTCTAAACACAAGAAAGGGAGACGCCGTACAGGCGCTAAGGGTGCAGTGCGACAGAGACCTTTACAAAAAAAGCATTCAAAAAATACTTAATAAAACCTCTATCAAAATAGAAGAGGGGGAGGTGGTAGACCTTATCTCAAACAAAGAAAAGGTTGGCGGCGTCTTGTTAGCAGACGGAAGAGAGATAAAAGGAAAAAAAGTTATTCTCACCACGGGCACCTTTCTAAATGGAATAATGTACACAGGAGAAAGCAAGAAAAGAGGGGGAAGAACAGGAGAAAAAGCATCCATACCATTATCCAAAAAGCTATACGGCTTAAATCTCCCAATGGGAAGGCTCAAAACAGGAACACCGGCGAGAATAAAAATGTCTAGCCTAAACCTAAACAAAATGGAGGAGCAAAAAGGAGAAAAACCAACACCCTGGATGTCTTTATCGGGCGAAACCAAAAGACACCAAAAACAGCTCTCATGTTACATAACAAGAACCAACAACAAAACCCACGAAATCATAAAAAACAACATACACCTCTCAGCCATGTACACAGGCAGCATAACAGGCATAGGCCCAAGATACTGCCCATCCATAGAAGACAAAATATCAAAATTCTCAGACAAAAACAGCCACCAAATATTCATTGAACCAGAAGGTGTTTCAAAAGACCTCATATATCCAAACGGCATATCAACAAGCCTCCCAAAAAAAGCGCAAGAAGAGTTTATCCTCTCCATAAAAGGCATGGAAAACGCAAAAATAACAGAATACGGATATGCGGTAGAGTACGATTTTATTGACCCCAGGTCTTTATACCCAACACTTGAAACAAAATTTCTTAAGAACCTCTACCTGGCAGGCCAGATAAACGGAACCACAGGGTATGAAGAGGCAGCAGCACAAGGTCTTGCGGCCGGAGCAAACGCAGCCAACAAAATAAAACAAACAAAAGAGTTTATTCTCGACAGAAGCGAGGCCTACATAGGCGTGTTGGTAGATGACCTAACCACCCTAGGCGTAACAGAACCATACAGGATGTTTACCAGCAGGGCCGAACACAGACTTATGTTGAGCCAAAACAATGCGGAGCAAAGGCTGCTAGAAAAAGCGAAAACACACAGCCTTGTTTCCCAAGAGAAAATAGACAGCTTTTATAGTCAAGAAAACCTATACAGAGAATTTTTTAACAAAAGAATCCTAAACACCAAAACAAAAAAGTTTGTAGACAAAAACAAAAAAACAATTTCATTAAAAGAACCAACAAGCATAAAACAAATCTTAAAAAGACCAGATGTAGAAAAAAACAGCATTATAAAATTATCAAAAACAAATAAAAAAGAGCTTGGCATGCTAGACAGAGCCATGACCGAAATTAAATACAGCGGCTATATAGAAAAACAAAAAAGAGAGGTTTTTAAAAACAAAAAACAAAACTCTAAAAAAATACCAGAAAAAATTATTTACGAAAACATAGCCGGGATTTCAAACGAGGTAGCCGAAAAATTAAACAAAACAAAACCAACAACAATAGGGGCTGCGTCAAGGATAGAGGGCGTCACGCCGGCGGCGATAAACCTTATCCTCGTTTATATTAAAAAGGGCGAACTAGAAGCACTAAATGCATAAAAAAAGCTTTGACACAACCACAAAGAACAACCTAAAAGAATACGCCAAAGAAGCCCTTCGCTACAACAAAGCCCACAACCTTTTTGCCAGAGCCACGCTAGACGACGTTTTAATAAAAGACATTGAAGACTGCATCCCGGCAACAAACTACATAGAAAAAAATCACAAAGTTTTGGATGTTGGCTCGGGAGCAGGTTTCCCGGGCGCCGTAATAGGGATTGTGCAACCGGGGGCGAGCATCACCTTGGCAGAGTCAAACAAAAAGAAGGCCTACTTTTTAAAAAAAACAGCAAAAAAACTCTCGCTTAAAAACATAAAAGTTGCAGAAGAGCGAATTACAAAGAACACCAAGCTAGAAAAATTTGACATCATTACAGCCAGAGCTTTCTCAGAAACAGCAAAAATAATTAATGCCTGCGACCACCTGCTCAAAAGCGGCGGCCTTTATGTTTTGTTAAAAGGCAAAAGGAACAAAATAGAAGAAGAAATAAAATCTATAAACAAAAAAGACCACAACTGTGAAATAATCAAACAAGAAAACGAAGAACAAGAAAGGCACATTCTATTAATAACAAAAATAAATTGAACAAAGTTATAGCAATAGCAAATCAAAAAGGAGGGGTTGGAAAAACCACAACCGCTGTGAACCTGGCAGCGAGCCTTGCAGCAACAAAAAGAAGCGTTTTGCTAATAGACCTAGACCCACAAGGCAACGCAACAACAGCAGCAGGAATTACAGAAGAGAGCCCCAACACCCTTTACGATGTTTTTGCCAAAGATGCCACCATCAATGAGGCCATATACCAAGCGTCCAGCGGCTACCACATAACACCTGGAGGAGCAGACCTGTTGGCTCTAGAGGTTGAAATTAGGAACCAAAACAAGCAACAGTTTTTATCACAAACCCTTTCCAACATAGACCAGGGCTTTGATTACACAATTATTGATACACCGCCAACACTAAACCAGCTGACAATTGAGGCGCTATTTGCAGCCTCTGGCACACTTATCCCGCTGCAATGTGAATACTACTCGCTTGAGGGGGTGTCTGGGCTTATAGACACAATACAAACGCTGTCCAATAAAAACCTTTCCTCAAACAGAGTTTTAGGTATCATTAGAACAATGGTTGATATGAGAAATAATTTAGCAAAAGAGGTTTCAGAGGAGCTAGAAAAGCATTTTGCCAGCGTTCTCTTTAACACAATAATACCAAGAAATGTAAAGCTTGCGGAGGCCCCAAGCCACGGGGTTGCTGCGCTGCAATATATGCCAAACTCTTATGGCGCCAAAGCCTACCTGGCTCTAGCGGGGGAGTTAATAAGAAAGGTTGAGCATGTCTGATAAAAAAGCCCTAAACAGAGGCCTGGATGCCTTACTAGGATCAACAAAAGGAGCGCCACAAAAAAGCATAAAAGAAATAAATATTACGGATATTTCCCCGGGCAGATTTCAGCCAAGACAAGATTTTAATAAAGAAAAAATCACAGAACTGTCTAGTTCTATAAAAAAACACGGGGTCATTTCACCCATCCTTGTAAGAGAGTCTGGCCTTAATAAGTTTGAAGTTATAGCTGGAGAGAGAAGGCTGCGCGCATCAAAGCTGGCAGGCCTAAGCTCAATACCCTGCTTGGTTGATCAAAAAGAAGATCAAAATGCTCTTGAGGCAGCCCTGATTGAAAACCTTCAAAGGGAAGACCTAAATGCTGTTGAAGAGGCTAGGGGTTACGACAGGCTTAAAAGAGAGTTTGGTTTAACCCAAGAAGATGTTGCTGGCGCCACAGGAAAAGCAAGAAGCACAATTGCCAACTCTTTAAGAATTTTAACCCTACCATCAAATGTTTTGGACCTTTTATCCCAAGGCCTTTTAGAGAAAGGGCACGCCAAGCTTTTAGCATCACTTGATCCTGAAAAAGCAATAACGCTAGCAAAACAAATAACAGCATCAAGCTTAACGGTAAAAGAGGCCCAAAACCTAACCTCTAGGAAAACCAAAAAAAATACTCCGAAAACCAAATCAAAAGATGTTTTAAACATAGAACAAGACATGTCAGAGGGCTTTGGCCACAAGATAGAAATAGAAGCAAAAAACAAAAAAACCGGCAAAGTGGTTATACATTATTCAACCTCAGAAGAGCTTGAAAACATTATTAGCAAATTAGTTTAATTTAAAGGCCCAAATCGCTTGTTCTCAAGCTGTTATCTTTTTATAATTCTCGCCAGTACATTAAAATAAAACGCGAATCTTTTGAAAAGCTTTCTTAACACTCTTTTTAGCAACAAAAACATAATTTTTGCTGCCTCGGTTGTCTTTATAGCAGCCGGCTCTTTGGCAAATAGCTTTTTTGTAATCGCACCCACAGGATATTTAATAGCTTTAGCTCTAGCCTATTCAGTTGGCGGGAAAATATCAAATCACGGACTTAATGTTGCATACAACTGGTCCATCAAATGGGCCGTCTTTGTAGCATTTTTATGCCTTACAGGCATTTATTTAAAAGAGGCTTTTGTATACGCAATGTTTTCGTTTATTTTAATAAATATAGTCTTAAATCCAATGTTATTTATTTCTCAAAACAAGGTAACCACAAATGGCTAAAGAATTAACAACTCAGTCATATATTGATCACCACCTTACCAATCTTACATGCGGGAAAACCCCTGACGGCTGGAGCTGCGATCCTCACAGCATTGATCAAATGGGCTTCTGGTCTTTTCATGTAGATTCACTATTTTGGTCTGTTTTTTTAGGGGCAGTATTTATCTTTGTTTTTAAGTGGGCAATGCCAAAAAATGTAGACGCCAGCGCACCACCAACCGGCCTACAAAATTTTGTAGAAATGAGCATAGAATTTGTTGAGGACAACGTTCAATCGCTTTTTGGGACAACAAAAAATAAATTAATCGCACCTCTAGCTCTTACGGTATTTGTCTGGATCTTATTAATGAACCTGATGGACCTTGTTCCAGTAGACTTTATACCAGAATTAGCAAAATCTGTAGGAATTGAATATTTTAAAGTTGTTCCAACAACAGACCCCAATATTACCCTGGGAATGGCTTTGGCGGTTTTTGTGCTAACCATCTATTACAGCATCACAGTAAAAGGCTTAAAAGCTTTTGTGGCCGAATTAACCCTTCACCCGTTTGGCAAGTGGTTAATACCCGTTAACTTTATTTTAGAAATGGTTAATTTTATAGCAAAACCAATTTCACTTGGCCTAAGGCTTTTTGGCAACCTTTACGCTGGTGAGATGATATTCATTTTAATTGCATTGATGTTGTTTTTTAGCAGCATACCGGTAGGCATACTTGGGTTTGGCCTGCATCTAGTTTGGGCGCTTTTCCACATATTGATTGTGGCATTGCAAGCATTTATTTTTATGGCGTTAACCATTGCTTATTTAGCAATGGCACATGAAACAGAGGAACATTAAACCTCAATTTAAAGGAGAAAAAAATGGAATATAATATATTAGCAGCAGGCATAACAATGGGCCTAGCTTCGATCGGAGCCGGCGTTGGCGTTGGCATATTAGGAAGTAAATTTATTGAAGGAATAGCAAGGCAGCCTGAGCTGGCACCTTTTCTTCAGGGTCGATTCTTTTTAATGATGGGGCTAACCGATGCGGTGCCTATGATCGGCGTTGGTCTTGGTATGTACATGCTATTTGCAATTTAGTTTATTTATTAATAGTTAAAACATGAATATAAACGCAACCTTACTTGCTCAAGCAATTGTCATGATTGTTTTTGTGGCCATATGTTGGAGATATATATATCCACCAATATTATCGGTTATGCAAGAAAGAGAGAAAAAAATATCTGACGGTCTGGAGGCGGCAAAAAAAGCTGATGACTCACTAGAAGAAGCTCAACTAGCATTCAATCAAGAGCTTGATAAAGCGAAAGCCGAATCAGCAGAACTGATTGATAAAGCCAACCAAAGAGCATCTCAAATAGTGAATGATGCAAAATCAAAAGCACAAGACGAAGCTGAAAAAATATTATTGGCGGCGTCTAAAACCATAGAGAACGAGACCAACCAAGCAAAAGAAGAGCTGAAGTCAAAAATGTCCGAGATCATTATTGATACGACACAAAAGATCTTAGATGAAGAAATTTCTTCTGAAAAGCATGACGATCTTCTTAAAAAAGCCGCGGCAGAGTTATAAAAATGATTGAGCTCACCCCACTAGCCAGACCATATGCAAAAGCAATATTTTCTGCTGCTTTAGAGGCGGGCGAAGCTACCTCAATTGAAAACGAGCTAGACCTTTTAGGCCAAGCCATTCAAACAGAACAAATAGATAAAATAATTGAAAACCCAGAGCTTTCCAAAACAGGAACAGCAGCAAAATTAACCAGCGTTTTTGAGGCGGAGCTCTCAAGCTTAACAAAGCGCCTTATCGATGTATTGGCAGAAAACGGCAGATTAAATCTCCTTCAAGCCATTTTTGAAATATATCAGGAGCTACTTCAAGAGCATAACAACCAAAGCTCAATCGATGTTTTTGTTGTTTCAAACCCTAGCCCAGAATCAAAAGAAACCATTATTAACAAACTTCAGGCCTTGCACGGAGCAAGCGCAAACATTAACTTCAAAGAAGATGCCTCCATAATGGGCGGCATGTTCTTAAAAGTTGGCGACGAAACATTAGACCTTTCCATAAGAGGAAGGGTTAAAAAACTAGTAAACCAATTAAATTTTTAAGGTGAAAAAATGAGTCAATTAAATCCATCAGAAATCTCAAGCGTTCTAAAAGACAAAATAGCGGGCTTAGATTTATCTGCAGAAAGAAAAAATGAAGGAATTATTGTCAGCATCTCTGACGGAATCGTGAGAATACATGGCATGGGTGATGTTATGTATGGAGAATTAATAGAGTTTGAGAATGGCACCCTGGGGCTTGCATTAAACTTGGAGCAGGACTCTGTTGGTGCTGTTGTGCTTGGTGATTACCTTGAGCTGATCGAGGGCCAGAAAGCGGTTTGTACTGGAAAAATACTTGAGGTTCCAGTTGGAGAGGCTTTATTGGGAAGGGTTGTTAACACGCTAGGCGCACCTATTGATGGAAAGGGAGAAATTAAAGCTGAAGCTACAGCTCCTGTTGAGGTTGTTGCCCCTGGAGTTATTGCTCGTCAATCAGTTGATCAGCCAGTACAAATTGGATTAAAGGCTATTGATGCAATGGTTCCAATTGGTAGAGGACAAAGAGAGCTTATTATTGGAGACAGGCAGACCGGGAAAACTGCTGTTGCTATTGATGCGATCATCAACCAAAAAGGTACAGGAGTTAAATGTATCTATGTCGCCATAGGACAAAAACAATCTACCGTAGCCAACGTTGTTAAGAAGCTTGAAGAATATGGAGCAATGGAACACACAACTGTTGTTTCAGCTTCAGCATCTGATCCAGCCCCAATGCAATATTTATCAGCATATGCTGGATGCTCAATGGGTGAGTACTTTAGAGATAAAGGCGAAGACGCATTAATTGTTTACGATGATCTATCAAAACAAGCGGTCGCATATAGACAAGTATCACTTCTTTTAAAACGTCCTCCAGGGCGTGAAGCATATCCAGGAGATGTTTTTTATCTACATTCAAGATTGCTAGAAAGAGCAGCCAGGGTAAATGCTGATTATGTAGAAAAAGCAACCGGCGGAAAAGTAAAAGGCAAAACGGGATCATTAACCGCATTGCCCATTATTGAAACACAAGCTGGAGATGTTTCCGCATTTGTTCCAACAAATGTTATTTCAATTACCGATGGACAAATTTATCTAGAAACAGAATTATTTAATTCAGGCATTCGTCCTGCAATTAATGCAGGCCTATCTGTTTCCAGGGTTGGCGGATCAGCCCAAACAAAAATAATGAAAAAACTAGCTGGAGGAGTTAGAACCGCACTTGCTCAATATCGTGAGCTAGCAGCCTTCTCTCAGTTTGCATCTGATCTTGATGATGCAACAAAACAACAGCTTGCAAACGGTAAAGCTTTTACAGAACTGCTAAAACAAAAGCAATTTGCTCCAATGTCAGTGGCGCAACAAGCATTAAGTTTATTTGCTGCTGATAGAGGCTATTTGGCTGATGTCGATGTTAAAAAAATATTAGATTTTGAGGAGGCTCTGCATGGCTATTTAACAGCAGAAAAAGGCGATCTAGAAAAACAAATAAACGACACAGGCGACTGGGATGATGATATTGAAAAACAGTTTACCGAGCTGGTTGAATCATTTAAGAAAACTCAAACATTTTAAATTTTTAAATCATGGCTAATACAAAAGAAGTAAGGAATCAGATAGCGAGCATTAAAGGCACGCAGAAGATTACTTCTGCCATGGAGCTAGTTGCTGCGAGCAAAATGAAAAAGACCCAAGACGGCATGTTGGAAGGCAGGCCATACTCAGAAAAGATAAAAGATGTTATAGCTCACATTGCAACATCAAGCTCAGAATATTCTCATCCGTTTTGTCAGGAAAGGGATGCAAAGAAAGCTTGTTTTATTATTGTATCTTCTGATAAAGGTCTGTGCGGAGGCTTAAACATTAATTTATTTAAGAGCGTTATTGCCAAGTCGGCAGAGCTTAATGAACAAGGAATTGAGTCCTGTTTTGCGCTGATTGGATCAAAAGCAGCGGCTTTCTTCAAAAGTGTTGGCGGTGAGGTTATTGCCAAAGCAGAAAAGCTTGGCGACAAGCCAAATCCAGATGATTTAATTGGTTTAACAAAAGTTGTTTTAGATCTCCATAAAGATGGAGATATAGATCAAGCATACCTTTGCTCTAATGTTTTTGTAAATACCATGACTCAGCAACCAACTGTTCAGCAGCTTATCCCGCTACCAGCGGTTGAGCAGGATAGTTTGGGGGCCTCTCACTGGGACTATATTTATGAGCCAGAAGCAAAAGAATTATTGGAAGGCTTATTAACAAGATATATTGAATCATTAATATATCAGGCTGTGGTTGAAAATAATGCATGTGAACAGGCGGCCAAAATGATCGCCATGAAGAACGCCACAGATAATGCGGGCGATTTAATTAAAGAATTAGAACTTTTATATAACAACGTAAGACAGGCAGCTATCACTCAAGAGCTCTCAGAGATAGTTGGCGGAGCATCAGCAGTTTAAGGAGAAAAATATGAGCAACGGTTTAATTACACAAATCATAGGAGCGGTTATCGATGTCGAGTTCGAGAAGAATAATGTTCCTAAAGTATATGAAGCACTAACTATTGATGAGATTGGCACTGTCCTGGAAGTCCAGCAACAATTAGGTGATGGGGTGGTAAGAGCTATTGCGATGGGCGTAACCGAGGGTCTGAAAAGAGGACTAGGTGTAGCAAGAACAAACGCACCCATATCCGTTCCAGTTGGAGAAGAGACCTTAGGCAGGATTATGGATGTTTTAGGAAACCCAATAGATGAAAGAGGAGCAATAGGCGAAAAGGAAAAAATGCCTATTCACAGAAAACCTCCAACTTATACCGAACTATCTGCATCAAACGAATTACTTGAGACCGGTATTAAAGTTATAGATCTAATGTGCCCCTTTGCAAAGGGTGGAAAAATTGGGCTATTTGGAGGAGCTGGTGTTGGTAAGACGGTCAACATGATGGAGCTTATTAATAATATAGCAACCGAGCATTCAGGCCTGTCTGTTTTCGCTGGTGTTGGAGAGAGAACCAGAGAGGGTAATGACTTCTATTATGAAATGCAGGAATCCGGAGTTGTTAATGTTGAAAAACCATTAGAGTCTAAAGTTGCCATGGTTTATGGTCAGATGAACGAGCCTCCAGGAAACAGGCTTCGTGTTGCGCTAACAGGCTTAACAATGGCTGAAAAATTTAGGGATGAAGGCAGAGATGTTCTGTTATTTATTGATAATATTTATAGATATACTTTAGCTGGAGTTGAAGTGTCGGCTCTATTGGGCAGAATGCCATCAGCTGTGGGTTATCAGCCAACACTTGCTGAGGAAATGGGGGCTTTGCAGGAAAGAATTACCTCAACCAAAGCAGGTTCTATTACCTCAATTCAGGCAGTGTATGTGCCCGCAGATGACTTAACAGACCCTTCTCCAGCAACAACTTTTGCTCACTTAGATGCAACAGTTGTGTTGTCACGTTCTATATCTGAACTAGGCATCTACCCAGCTGTTGATCCGCTTGACTCAAATAGTAGACAGCTTGAGCCATTCACAGTTGGCCAAGAGCACTATGATGTTGCCCAAGGAGTTCAACAAGTTCTGCAAAGATATAATGAGTTAAAAGATATCATCGCCATCTTAGGCATGGACGAGCTTTCTGAAGAAGACAAAGAATTGGTTGCAAGGGCTAGGAAGGTGCAAAGATTTTTATCACAGCCATTTACAGTTGCAGAAATTTTCACAGGCACACCTGGGAAATATGTGCCACTAGAGGATACCATTAAGGCATTTAAGGGAATTTTAGCTGGAGATTATGACAGCCTTCCTGAGCAAGCTTTTTATATGGTCGGAACTATTGAAGAGGCTGTAGAAAAAGGCAAAACGTTATAATTTTATGAGCAGTATTAAGATCAACATAGTGTCCTCGAGCGAGGAGATATATTCAGGTGAAGCATCAATGGTTTATGCTACTGGATCACTAGGAGAGCTTGGCATTGCGCCAGGGCATACACCACTGTTAACCGGCTTAGCTCCAGGGCCTGTAAGGGTCCAAAACGGGGACGAGGAAGAGACTTTTTTCTGTTCGGGCGGCTTTGTGGAAGTTCAGCCTGACATGGTGACAATCTTGTCTGATACAGCAGAAAGGGCAGACTCTTTAGATGAATCAGAAGCCATTAAAGCCAAAGAGGCTGCCGAGCAAAGTCTCGCCGATCAGAAGTCTACAATTGACTATACAAAAGCTGCAGCTCAGCTTGCCGAAGCGGTTGCAAGACTTAAAACTATTCAAAAACTCCGCAAAAACATTTAAGGTTAGTCTTTAACTTTAAAATATTGTGAACATACAGACTATTATTCTTGCAGCCGGCGCTGGAACCAGGATGCACTCCAACAAAGCAAAAGTTTTGCAAAAGATTGGTGGCATGTCTATGTTGCAAAGAGTTTTGGATACAGCTGACAGCCTTGGATCCTCATCTACCGTTGTCTTGGGTTACGATAAAGACGGTGTCACAGAGCATCTTAAAAACATAAAGAACAACGCCTTAACAGCTATTCAAGAGAAGCAAATAGGCACGGCAGACGCTGTGAAGAGCGCAATGCACAACACCAAACCAGGTGAGAAGATTTTAGTTTTATATGGAGATGTGCCCCTTATCTCAACAGAATCTCTAAGGCTATTAATTGACAATTCACAGGATGGGTTTTCTATTTTAACCACCTGCTTAGAAGATCCTTTTGGCTATGGCAGAGTTGTTCTTGACAGCAACAATAAAGCCAAGGCCATAGTTGAAGAAAAAGATGCAAACGAAGAAGAGAGACAAATCAAAGAAATATTTACAGGCATTTTATGCATTGACCAAGAGCTTTTAGAAACAGGATTAAAAGAAATTAACAATGAGAATAACGCCAAAGAGTTCTATTTAACTGATCTAGTCAAGATTATTTCTTCAAAAGGTATTAATATAATACCTATAAGGGCTAAGAATGAGGAAGTAAGAGGCGCCAATAGCAAATCTGAACTTGAAACCTTAGAATCTATTTTAAGACAAATGAAAGCAGAAGATTTATTAAATAACGGCATTACCCTTGCTGACAAATCCAGAACAGATGTCAGGGGCACGGTTGAGGCTGGAACAGATTGCAGCATTGATGTTAATGTCATTTTAGAGGGCGAGATAAAGCTTGGAAATGGCGTAAGCATTGGAGCTAATAATTACCTAAAAGATGTAGTTATAGGAGACAACACAACCATTGAACCTTTTTCACACCTTTGCAATGCTAAGGTTGGATCTAATTGCAGTATAGGGCCTTATGCCCGCCTTAGAGAAGGAAGCGTCATTGAAGACGAGGCCAAAGTTGGTAATTTCGTAGAAACAAAAAAAACAACACTTGGCAAAGGCGCCAAAGCAAACCACTTGACTTACCTCGGGGATGCAGAGGTTGGAGAGAGCACAAACATAGGGGCAGGAACCATTACCTGCAATTACGATGGGACCAATAAGCACCAAACAAAGATTGGAGAAAAAAGCTTCATTGGAACGAATTCTTCTTTAGTGGCCCCAATTGAGGTTGGCAAAAATGCATATGTTGGCGCCGGCTCAGTTATTACTAAA
This sequence comes from uncultured SAR86 cluster bacterium, assembly GCA_902514105.1. Classification (GTDB taxonomy): domain Bacteria; phylum Pseudomonadota; class Gammaproteobacteria; order Magnimaribacterales; family D2472; genus MED-G78. The sequence goes on along the minus strand of CABXPU010000009.1, from coordinate 5,488 downwards.
GACGTTCCTGACAACGCTCTTGCTGTTGGCAGAGGAAAACAAATCATCAAAGAAGACTGGTCTAAGGACAAAAAATAATGTGTGGAATTATAGCCGCTGCCTCTAATCGGAATGTTGGCAAACTTCTCGTTAAAGGTTTGCATAGAATGGAATATCGCGGATACGATTCAGCCGGCATAGCGCTCCACCAAGACGATCAAATAGCTCACTTAAGAACTCTGGGAAAAGTTAAATTGCTAGAGGATAAGATGATTGAAGAAAAGCCCAAAAGTAAATTGGGCATAGCCCACACCAGATGGGCGACGCACGGAGAGCCTTCCGAAGAGAATGCCCACCCACACAAATCAAATGAAAGAATTTACATTGTTCACAATGGCATTATTGAAAACTATCTAAACTTAAAAGAGTTTTTAAAAAAAGAAGGCTATGCCTTTTCTTCGCAGACAGACTCAGAATTAATTGCTCATATGCTTGAGTTTTTCCTTAATCAAGGAAATTCAATACTTGATGCAATGTATTTAACGAAGGAAAAATTAGATGGAGCCTACGCCATTGCAGCCATTGATAAAGAAGACGATAAAAATATAATTATTGCAAGAAGCAAGTCCCCCCTTTTAATAGGCATTGGGACAGATGAACTCTTGGCGGCATCAGACCCACTTGCTATTTCAGGACTAACTAATGAATTCATATTCTTAGAAGACGGCGATGTGGCACAAATTTCCGCAGATGATTTTAAAATTTATGATGATTCAAAAAAACAAGTAGAAAGAGAAATAACCCATATTGATATTTCGCATGAAGCCTCATCAAAAGGCGACTATAGGCACTTTATGGAAAAGGAAATATATGAACAGCCTGCAGCAATATTAAATACCATTGACGGAAGGGTTGGCGGAGATGATGTTCTAGATAATATTTTTGGATTAGGCTCATCAGAAATGTTTAGCAAGGTTAAGAGAATTCAGATTGTGGCATGCGGAACAAGCCTTCATGCGGGCAGGGTTGCAGCCAATTGGTTTTCAGCAATCTCAGAACTACCAACTCAAGTTGATTATGCCTCAGAGTATAGGTACAAGAATCCACACGTAGACCAAGACTCACTTTTGGTAACTATTTCACAATCTGGCGAAACTGCAGACACACTTGCTGCGCTTAGGTACGCACAGGAGAAAGATTATTTATCGTCATTAACTGTATGCAATGTTCCTACAAGTTCTTTGGCGCGAGAATCGGAGTACTCTATTTTTACTAATGCAGGTCCAGAAATAGGCGTCGCATCCACCAAAGCATTTACCACTCAACTAGCTGGATTAATGCTGCTTGCTTTATCACTTGCAAAAAGTAGAGACGTCAATCCAAAGCTAAGAACTAGAGTTATTACAGCAATGAGATCTCTAGCAGATACCGTTGAGGAAACCTTAAAATTAAAAGATGAAATTCTTGAGATAGCCCCTGAAATCGCAAGCAAAGACAATGCACTATTTCTTGGGAGAGGCATCTTTTACCCAATTGCAAAAGAGGGCGCCCTTAAACTTAAAGAAATATCATATATTCATGCAGAGGCATATCCTGCCGGGGAACTAAAACATGGCCCCTTGGCACTAATCGATGAAGATATGCCGGTCATAGCTCTAGCGCCTGAAAGCGAAATAGCCGAAAAGCTTGTTTCTAATCTTGAAGAAGTAAAAGCCAGGGGCGGGACCATATATGTTTTCTCTGACCCCTCAATTTCAATGGAGCTTAAGTCTGGCAGAATAATTAAAATGCCAAAATGTGACTTTCTTCTAACCCCAATTATTTATACCATCCCGCTTCAAATCTTGTCATATGAAGTTGCACTCTTAAGAGGAACTGACATTGACCAACCAAGGAATCTTGCTAAGTCAGTCACGGTGGAGTAATCTCGAATGGTGCATTTATTCGGCAGAAAATAACTGTCGAATTTACTCTTATTCATAGAACCAACAAATTAATATCATTAAGGCAACTCACCAGAAAACAAATCGCAATCCATAAACTGATACAGTTTATGCACAAAGAAGGCATGGGATATCGAAGAATCTCTGACTTTCTAAATCGATCTGGCATCAAAACCCACACAAACAAAATTTGGTCTAACTCTAAAGTTCACAGCAATCTTAAAAGAATGCAAGAAAGAAAAGAAAGAATTACGTTCAAAAATAAAACCTACCCAACAACCATTAAAAAATTTAGAATTAGATAATGAGGAAGTTTATTGAAACAACATCTGAGGATCATGACCACGGTGGTCCGGGTTGGGAGTATGGGACATGTCTTTGGAGTCCTACTTTAGATCCTAGAGGAGCAAAAACATATAACTTAATGCTCGAACCACAAGAGGGGGATTTAATAATCCATTTTTACAGAGAAAAGAGCAAAAGATATATTCATGGACAATCATTCGTTAAAAAAAGTTGCTATGAAACATCAGACAAACCACCAAACCCATCTACCTGGAGTTATTCAGATAGATTTTACCGAATAGATCTAAGAGATTTCAAAAAATTTAATAATCCAGTTTTGCTAACTGACTTTACAGATTCATTTGATTTAGAAATAAGACATGAGTATGAGGATAGACCTGACTCATATCCTTTTCAGGTTAATCGATTTAAAGACCCAAAATTTAAAAGAGATTCAAGTGTTGGTCTCAAGCAGGGCAAATATTTATCTGAATGCACTAATCAACTTTTCAATCTTATAAAAGAAATAGAAGATATTCAGGATAAAGAAGAAAGTCATATATCAGGCAAAAAAGATAGAGAAGCAATGAAAGGGGATTACCTTGAGACAAGAAGAAAAATTAAAGAATCAACCTTTTTTGCAAGAAACCCTAAACTTAAAAAAGACGCAATAAAATTGAGAGGACGTAGATGTGAGGCATGCGGATTCAAATTTGAAGAAAAATATGGAGAATTCGGTGCAGATTATATTGAATGTCATCATGAAAATCCTTTATCCGAAAGACCTGAAGTCGATTGGACTGATAAACTAAAGACATCAATAGAAGATGTAAAATTATTATGTTCCAACTGTCATAGGATGATTCACCATACAAGACCTGCAAAAGATTTTGATTTTTTAACCTCAATAATTAATAAAACATAAGGATTTTAGATATGCCCTTTAAAATTAACCTAAGTTCAAAAAACCTAATAATGATTATTTTGTTATGCACTGGTTTTACATCAAATGCCGATGAAAATTTTGTCTATGTAACCTGTGAAGCAGGAAGATGGGAGGGAAATTCAATTGATACAGAAGCGGGTGGTGAAACGAAATTTACCCCTAATGGAACATCTCTTTCAAAAACAACATATAAAATCCCCTATCCACCAAAACCATTTTCTTCAGATGCAGGAATGGTTGATATGACTTATGGTGCAAATGACAGTTATCAGGGCATTGTTATGTATTTTTATAATTCAAAATTATATTCTACTGTTCAAAACGATTATGTGATTATTAGTGCAATGCCCAAACAACTTTTAGAGAGACATATGATCTTGATACCATCTGGTGAAGTTCATTTAACCTATTCAAAAATATATGGTGGAGGGACTTATGGTGGTGCGGATGAAATAACAACACAATCCTTTATGAAAAAATGTAAAGTTGATGGTTATAATCCATTTATTAATTAAAGAATGCACCAATCAAATCTAATCAGTGACGGTGGAGTAATCTTAAACAGTGACAGTCGAATGATTTTGCTAGGTTTCTATACCTCTGAAGGGAGTTGACGTCTGTTTAAGCACATTCACATTGTTGCCTGCTCGCCGCGATCCGGTACTACTCTCTTGCACGAGGCGATGGTCACCTGTTTTCGGACAAACAAGCATTATGACCATGAGATTCGCTTTCACCTCGTAACCGCAAAAAACAACGATGTGGTTATCACGAAACGACCCAGAGATACGTTGTACATGCCAGGAGTCATCGACGATCCTAATCTCTATGTCATTTACGTAACGCGCGATCCGCGTGATGTCATCGTTAGCCGGCACGGTAAGAGCGAGGATATGTACTACTCGAACATTAGGCTTTGGCGTGAATTGCATGCCTGTGCACGCTCATTGTTCGGCCACGATCGTTTTCTCAATATCCGGTACGAGGATTTTGTAAATAACCCTGACGCCACACAAAGCCAAATCACTGCAAAATTTCCATGGCTTGAGAAACAACACAAATTTTCTGAGTACCATGAGCACGCGCAAGTGTCTGAAAAGTCAAAGGTTGCAATGCGTGGCGTCCGTCCTATTGGACCGACCAGTGTCGGTGTCTGGCGAAAACATCTCGGTCGCATCGTTCAACAGCAGGCAATCCACGGCACAATGACACCAGATCTGGTCGGTTGTGGATACGAATCATCGCCGGATTGGGAAGTTGTTCTGGACGGCGTTTTACCGGATAAATCTAACAGTTGGTATCCGGAGAAAAAACGTTTTTGGCAGAGAATTTCGCAATCCATTGATGCTTCGAGAAAAATAGCTATCTATCGGCGCAAGAAAGGACTTAGTCGAATCAGCAGAGCAACCAATGATCGTTAGCCATGCAAAGAAGTTTATTTTCGTAAAGACCCGTAAAACCTCGGGCACAAGCATGGAGGTTAGTCTGAGCCAAGTCTGTGGTCCCGATGACATCATCACTCCGATATCGTTTGAAGACGAACTCGTCAGGCTGGACATGGGCGGCACGTTACCTCAGAACTACGGTGGTCTTGGAGAGCAGCGATATCGCGATATGATAAAGGCACGCAAGATGAAATTTTTACGCGCCAGACGCCGTGGCAAGTTTTTCAATCATATGCCGGCTGTTGCGATTCGCGAGTACGTCGGCAAAAAAACTTACGATGATTACTTCACTTTTTCGATCGAAAGGCATCCGTACGAAAAGGTTGTATCACATATCTATTATCATGCGCGCGGAAAAAAGAACTGGAGTTTTGACAAGGAGCTTGAGCGTGTTCTGAAGAAGAAGTATTACGTCAGTTACCCAATCTATTCAGACGGTGAAAAACCTATTGTCGATTTCATTGTCAATTTTGACAATATGCAGGAAGACCTCACGACCCTCGGCGACAGGCTTGAATTTGATATTGTCGCGCACTATCCAAAAACCAAACACGAATTCCGAACTAACAGAAGGCCTGCATCCGAGCTGTTGTCGCAGAAAGTAAAGGACCAAATATATAAGAACTGCAGGATCGAGTTCGATGCAATGGGTTACGAGCGTTAGCATGATCACGACACGACGAAAACAATCCGTCACGGTGGAGTAGATTTGAATGGTGATTATTAAAAGCTCTGGTCACCTTATTCCTGCTGCAATAGTGCTAATAGCATCACTTAGCATTGACAACAATCAACCAGTATGGATTGCGACAGAAAGCTTTAGATATTTTTCATTATTCATATTGCTTTCTGGAATAGCCTCATTGGGTTTAATTGGTCCTCTTTTGATA
>CABXPU010000008.1 GCA_902514105.1 uncultured SAR86 cluster bacterium | reverse complement strand
AAGAAAGGGCAATGGAAAAATGTAAGTTATGTATGGAATCAGGAGCAAAGTGATGCATTTTTAACTATTGCTGGAAAAACTATTCCAACCCAATTTGTAAATCAAGACGGGGTTATTCAAGAAGTAAGATATAGAGTTCCAAATATTAACCAGTGCAAAGAATGCCATCAATCAGATAAAAGCATTAAACCTATTGGGCCTAAAGCAAGAAATTTAAATAAAAACCTAGCCTATCAAGAAGGGGCAATGAATCAATTGTTGAAATGGCACAAACAAGGATGGATTAATAAAAATTTAGAATTTAAGACTATGCCTAATTGGGAAGATGCATCGCTTACCCTTGATGATCGAGCTAGATCATATCTAGATATTAATTGTGGTCATTGCCATATTGATGGAGGTTCTGCTGATACTACTGGCTTATATTTAGATTTCGCTGAAGAAAGAAAAATTCATCTTGGTTATTATAAAAAACCTATTGCTACCGGAAGAGCAAGCAATAATCTTAAGTATTCAATAGTTCCAGGCAAACCCGAAGAATCAATACTGCTTTATAGAATGGAATCTTTAGATCCAGGGATTATGATGCCTGAATCTGGAAGAGCGCTTGAGCATGAAGAGGCTATAAAACTTGTTGGTGAGTGGATTAAAAGCTTATAAATAGCCTTTTAATTTGTTTTAAAGCCCATAGATATTTAATATAGAGACTTATATTCACCAAAGGAGGCTAATTTTATGTCAAAACATGCAGCTATAAATACATTTGGAAGATCTGGCAATCCCGCCTTTAGGAAACATTTTTCTCAAACAGGAGAATCTGTACCTTTGGCTGAAAGAATGACGCTAGATGGCGCGGTGAATAAAACAGGGATTTTACTTGCTTTGTGTTTTGGTGGTGCTTTTATTGGTTGGAATAATCCAGGTTTGATGATACCTGCTTTTATAATTGGTTTTATTTTAGCCATGGTAACAATATTTAGAAGTCCAACTAAGGCTAGCTCTACAGCGCCTCTTTATTCTATTTCTCAAGGTATTGGCTTGGGCGGAATAACAATGCTATTTGAATCACAGTTCCCAGGCATAGCTATCCAGGCAATAGGACTTACTTTTGGCATCACAGCCTCATTGTTATTTTTATACAAAAGTGGGTTAGTTAAACCGACTGAAAACTTTAGATTAATGGTTGCATCAGCAACTATGGGTATTATGTTCTTGTATCTTATTAGCATTGTAATGTCATTGTTTGGATCTCCTATTGGATTTATCCACTCAAATGGACTATTTGGTATTGGGTTTTCACTATTTGTTGTAGCTATAGCATCGTTTAATCTTGTTTTAGATTTTGATTTCATTGAAGAAGGAGCTGAAGCTGGACTTCCTAAATATATGGAATGGTATGGAGCTTTCTCTTTAATGGTTACTTTAATCTGGTTATATCTAGAAATACTTAGATTGTTAGCTAAATTAAATAGTAGAAGATAAAAAAATGAGTTCATTTTTTTGGATTTTAATTTTTCTTGCCTCTCTTGTCTTAATTAGTAATTTAGGTAAGGTTAAGGCATCAAAAAATCAACTTAATCGTGATAATAGAATTAATAGGTTTGGCAAACGTCAAAAACCGCCGCAAGGAAGACCAACAATTATTGAGGGTGAAGCAGAGGAGATAAAAGAAGATGAAGAGAATAAATAAATACAATATATATAAAAATACTCTTAATTTTTGTGCCCTCTTCTTTTTTATTTTGTTATCTAGTCAGTTATTAGCAGAAAATGAAGATTCTAATCCGCCAATAATTCAGCCAGGTGCTCCGGGTGAGGCCTCAAAAGAACTTGATCCAAAAGTAGCATCTAATATTGCTGCAACTTCATATGTTGAGGCTGATGTAAAATTTTTACAGGGAATGATAGTCCATCACGAGCAAGCTATATTAATGTCAAATCTTGCAGATAAAAGAACTAACAATGAAACAATACTTGATCTTGCTGACCGTATAGATGTATCTCAAGAAGATGAAATAGACTTTATGGAGAATTGGTTGAAACAGCGCGATATAGAGTTACCAAGTATGTCTAAAAAACATCATATGCATATGAATATGGTTGGCATGGCCACACCAAAACAATTAGAAGCTCTTCAGGATTCAAAAAGTACAGATTTTGATAGATTATTTCTCAAGCTCATGATTACTCATCATGATGGCGCTATTGAGATGGTAAGAGAATTAGAAAAATATCCAGGTTCTGCGCATGATCCAATATTTAATGAATTTGTATCAGATTTAATAAATGACCAAAGTGTTGAAATTGAAAGAATGAATTTTATAGCAGTTAATCTATCAGATGATCCAAGAGCAGGCCTAACAGCAGGCTTATATTTTGCTGATGAGGCTATATTGAATTTAGAATTAATAGCTTCTCTGAAAAAGCCTGTAGGTTTTTTTGACCCAGATGATCCAGCTGCTAAAGGAGTAGAATATCTTGATGAGGAAGATGATGAGGAGGAGGAAACAACTGAAGAAAGATCAGACTCACTCCGCTCTCCTATTTTAAGCTTCGCAAATACTGATATGGCTTTTAGAGATGACTTGCTAGTTGCTGGAAGTTATCACGGTTTTAATATGTATAAAATTCAAGAGAATGGGATTCCTGATCTTATTTCTTCAATAGTTTGTCCTGGGGGTCAAGGAGATGTATCAATAGTTGGAGATATATTGATCATGTCAGTTGAAGAAATTAGAAGTCGAATAGATTGCGGGCTTGATGGCGTTAAAAGAGATGCTAGCCCTGAACGTTTTAGGGGTATAAGAATATTTGATATTTCTAATCTAAGTAATCCAAAACAAGTTGGTGCAGTGCAAACATGTAGAGGCTCTCATACTCATTCAGTTGTATCTACAACGGATGATGGAAAAATCATTGTTTATAACTCTGGCACTGGGGGTGTAAGAGATGAAGAGGAAATGGAACAATGTATAGGTAATATTCCTGGTGATGATAGAACGGCCCTATTTAGAATAGATGTTATTGAGATACCTATTGCTGATCCCTCTAAATCAAGAATTGTTAGCAGTCCTACAGTTTTTGCTGATCCAGAAACAGGAGCTCTTGGTGGCTTGTGGGTTGGTGGCGACCATGGAGACGAAACTCAAGATACTAGTCGAACTGATCAATGCCATGATATTACTGTATTCCCTTCGACCAATATAGCTGCTGGAGCCTGTTCAGGTAACGGTATCCTTTTTGATATAACAGACCCTTATAACCCTCAAAGGTTAGATGTTGTTACTGATATAGGTTTTGCATATTGGCACTCTGCTACATTTAATAACGATGGCACTAAGGTTATTTTTACTGATGAATGGGGCGGTGGCGGTCGTGCAAGATGTCGCGCTTGGGATCCGCTAGATTGGGGCGCAGATGCAATCTATGACATAGTTGATAATAAGCTTGTATTTAGAAGCCATTATAAAATGCCAGCACCTCAGCTTGAGACAGAAAACTGTGTTGCTCATAATGGTTCTATAATTCCAGTTCCAAACAGAGATATTTTTGTTCAAGCTTGGTATCAAGGCGGAATCTCAGTAATGAATTTTACGGATTCTGCAAACCCAAAGGAAATAGCTTATTTTGATCGCGGCCCTATTATGGAAGACATATTGATTACTGGCGGTTATTGGTCTGCTTACTTTTATAATGGCTATATCTATGGAACTGAAATAACTCGTGGCCTAGATGTATTTAAACTTGTCCCAAGTGGATTCTTAAATGAAGATGAAATTAATAAAGCTTCTAACGCTATACCAGCATTGGGACCCAAGGCATTTAATCCTCAACAACAAATTCCAATGACTTGGCCCAAGGAAACTATAAAATCTTCGCTTTAAACAATTAATTAAGATATAAAATGATTCTAGCCTTTGATTTTGGTATCACTAATACAGACCTTGTGGTTAAAGATGATGAAATTCATTATCACACTTTCCCTTCACTATTTAGCGAAAGAAATAAGGACAAACAGCTAAATGAAGAAGTTGTCTTGGAGTTTATAAGAAAAATTAATCTTGATGTAAAAAAGATTCATTCTATAGGGGTTACTGGAGGTAAATCCGCAGAGCTTCCTGATTCAATAATGGATACTCCTGTTGTAAAAATTAATGAAATAGAAGCTATAGGTGAAGGAGCTAAGTATATTCATAATATTAAAGATGAATCAGCTCTTATTGTAAGTGCTGGGACTGGTACTGCTTGTGTTTACCTTCATGGAAACGAAGCAAGTTATCTGGGCGGAATTGCTGTTGGCGGCGGAATGCTTGAAGGTTTATCAGGTCTGCTTTTTAAGAATATTGATGGAATAGAGATAAACGAGTTTGCATTGAAAGGTAATAGAAAATCTTTAGATATTATCCTTGGGGATACTGTTAATGAAATAGGTAAATTAAGCCCTGAGATTACTGCTGCTAATTTTGCAAAAGCAAAAAATACCTCTGAAGACACTATAGAAAATGTTTCTGCGGCATTATGCAATATGGTTGGAGAAGTTATTGGAACAGTAACTTACCTTAATGCCCTGATGGTAGGTTTAGACAAAGCTTATTTTATTGGGAGAACTCACATGCTAAGCGAAGTTAAAAAAGGCATAGACGAAAGATTAAAACTGGCTGGAGTTTCAGGTGAATATAATAAAGATGGAGCTTATGCTAATGCTTTAGGTGTTTTATCTATTCTAGAAAATTAAAAGTATTTTAATTTATAATCTGACAAGGGAAATAATAAAAAATGATACTTACCGACAAATCTATAATCATTACTTTAGCAGTACCAGTATTCTTTTTACTGATACTAATTGAATTCCTTTATGGCCTAAAGGTAGGTAAAAATAATTACAAACTCAGCGATACTTTTACCAGCATAGGTCTTGGTTTAATTAGCAGGTTTCCTCCAATGTTAAATATTGGTTTTCAAGGAGCTGTTTTTGTCTATGCCGGGTCTTATTTAAATCTTGAATTATTGCCAATTGACAGCCCTGTAACTTGGATAATTGCTTTTCTTTTATATGATCTTTCTTATTACTGGATGCATCGAATGCATCATGAAATAAAAGTTTTATGGGCTACCCATAGCGTTCATCATCATGGTGAAGAATTTAACCTTTCAACAGCTTTACGACAAACCAGCACTGGCTGGTTATGGAAATGGATTTTTTATCTACCAATGATAATGATAGGCGTTCCAGGAGGGGTTTTTGTTACAGTTGCTGGAGTTAATCTTGTATATCAGTTTTGGGTTCATACTAAACATATAGGCCATTTAGGCATCCTAGAAAAGATTTTTATTACGCCCATGAACCATAGTGTTCATCATGCAAAGAATGAAGAATATATAGATGCTAACTATGGTGGTGTATTTATTATCTGGGATAGAATATTTGGAACCTATATTCCTGAACGCCCTGATATTGAGCCGGTGTATGGGACAGTAAAGCCACTAAATAGCTGGAATCCTATTTGGGCAAATTTCCAAGTATTTTATCAAATGGTTCAAGATACCATTCATACAAAAAAAATAAGTAATAAAATTAAAATATGGTATTCATCTACAAGCTGGCGACCTGAAGATGTAATTGATAATAATCCAAATCCAGATCCAGCTTTGTTTAAACAAAAATATAGCCCGCCTTTAAATAAGCAGCAAAAAATATTTGGAATTATTCAAATCTTCTCAACAATAATAATAGCCGGATCTATAACTGTTACATTAGCTAGTCAAACATATCAAGAAACTGCAATTTTTGGTTTAATTTTTATCCTAGGTGTTCTGCTAACCTCTTACATTCTTCAAAATAAAGAAAATAGCTTTAACATTCAACTTGGTGTCTCTTCTATCCTTATTCTTGCTATATATTTTGGTGGCCTAGTTAATTTAAACTTACTTGCAACTCAACTTATATTAATTCACTCACTTGTAAATATTCTATACATAGGAATAAGTATTCCTATCCAAAAATATAGCTTCAAAGGTTCTATAAATTAACAAACAAATTAAAGGAAAAATTATGATTAGATTAACTTTTTTTATCGCTCTATTACTACCATCAATTCAGCTTAATGCCGACGAAGGAATGTGGGAGCCGCATCAGCTTCCTAATATTGAAAAAGATATAAGGGCTGCTGGATTTAGGGGCAACATAAGGAAATTTAGTAATTTATTTGAGCACCCTCTTAATGCAATAGTAAGTCTTGGTGGCTGCTCTGCTGCTTTTATTTCAGACTCAGGCCTTATAGCAACCAATTACCATTGTGTTGAAGGCTCATATCTTCAGTTTAATACTAGAAGGATGGAAAAAGATTTGTTTAAAACAGGTTTTATTGCCAGAAGTATAGAGGAAGAAGCTCCGTCCGCTCCTGGTGCCAGAGTTTATATTACTCAAGAAAGTACTGATGTAACTTCTAAAGTTTTAAAAGGAACAAGTGAATCTTCTTCCGAAAATGAAAGATATCAGATGATTCAAAATAATAGAAAAAATCTAATAAAAAATTGTGAGACTAGTGAAGAATATCAATGTGAAGTTAGAAGTTTCTATAGCGGAGAAACCTATCAATTAATAAAAAAATTGATAATTAAAGATGTTCGTTTGGTTTATGCGCCGCCTCAGTCAATAGGGGAATTTGGAGGAGAAATTGATAATTGGATGTATCCAAGACACACGGGTGATTTTGCCTTATTAAGAGCCTATGTTAGCCCTCAAAATGAAAGCAAAGAATTTTCTAAAGAGAATGTCCCATATAAATCTAGAAATTTTCTAAAGGTATCTAAAAGCGGTGTTAAAGAAAGTGACTTTGTTATGGTTGCTGGATATCCAGGAAGAACTAATAGACTACTTCCATACCCAAAAATTAGATTTGACGTTCAATTCGGTTTCGAAAACTATGTGGAGTTCTTAAGGTCAGGTATAGATCTGATGCGTGATCTAACCAAAGATGATGAAGCCAAAGCTCTTAAGTATAGAGGTAGCATAAGTGGATATGAAAATTACTATAAAAAAATATCTGGTCAAGTTGAGGGTGCAAAAAACTTTAATTTGCTTAAACAAGAAAAACAAAATTGGAACAAATTCATAGATTTTCTAGATTCAAGTGGATCAGCTGAAGAAAAAAGTGCTTTAGATGCTCTTCTAAAAATTTCAAATGAGCAAAATAGTGAAAGTCTTAACAATACTTATTATGGAGGTTCTACGCTGATTGGAACTGCATCAACAATATATAGGCATGCATATGAAAAGACGAAGCCTAACGGAGATAGAGAACCAGGCTATCAGGAAAGAGATTATGAAAGATTAGTTAATAGAATGAGGGGAATGGAATATAGATTTGATCCAGAGGTTGATAAAGGCATCTTTTTATTCAGATTGAACAAATACAGAGATGTTAACAGCAGTGACAGGCATAAAATATATAGCGAATTATTAAAACTCGATAATTCATATGAAGAGACTATATCTGTAGTAGATGGAATGTATGATTACCCATCAGATCTTCTTGAGGTATCAAAGAGAGTTGAATTATTGGATGCTTCTATTGATGAGCTAAATGAGTCAACAGATCCATTCATTATTTTTGCTAGAAATGTTTTTGATGAGGGTATGGAACGTGAGAAAAAAAATAAGGCTCGTTCAAGCTTACAACAAAAAAATATATCTATATTTATTAAATCATTAAGAAGATTTTATAAATCTCAAGGTAAGGATATATATCCAGATGCAAATGGAACTTTACGCGTTACTTTTGGAAATGTAATGGGGGTTGAGCTAAAAGATGGCGTTTATTACAAGCCTTTCACAACCCTTGAAGGTATTGCTCAAAAAAATACAGGTGTTTCACCTTTTGAAGTTGATACAAAGCAACTTAAGTTAATTACCGATAAGGAGTATGGAAGTTATTCATTTAGTGATATTGGGAGTGTTCCGGTTAATTACATTTCTAATTTAGACATAACCAATGGAAATTCAGGATCATCTACTATTAATACTAGAGGTGAGTTTGTTGGTTTAGCATTTGACGGAATGTTAGAAACCATTATTTCTGATTATAAATTCATACCTCAAACAAGAACTATTCACGTTGACTCTAGATACTTACTTTGGGCCTTAGAAGTCTATGAGAAAGATACTAGGTTAATTGATGAAATGATGATTGTACGATAATTTTATTGAGGACTCGAAGGTTATATGTTTAAGGTATAGAGTTTCCCTTATCAAATAGAGCCTTAAAAGTGTGTTTTGATGACCTCCTATAAGTAGTCAGAGCAAAGTTTCTCTAAAAGATTAACCTTCGAGTGCGTAAATAATAATTATTATCATTTACTACTTTTTTCAACATAAAAGATGACATCGTGACCTTCTTTTTCTAGACAGTTTTCTATATTTAAATATTTTCTATTCTCTCCGGTAGCTTGAGTTGCCCAAATTGCGCCGCCACCAACAAGAGCCAATACAGAGCCCCCCAGTACCACTATTGGAGCAAGAAATCCTGTTGCTGTTGCTATTCCGTATAAACCGTTAGCTAATATAATTGCTCCAGTTCCTATTCCAACTTTGGTTGAGATATTAACTTTGTTTTTTGAGGACGAAATGCAATTAGACAATTCATCTTCAAATACTTCCTGCGTTATATTTGCAGCTTTGGATACATAAATAGGTGTGTTAATTACATTAAAATAATTATCTTTGCTCGACTCGTCTATTATTGTGTTTGAGATACAAGCGCTTAATGCAATAGATACAAAAAGAATGTTAATTATCTTTAGTTGTCTCAAAGTTTCTTTAAAAAAGATCGCTATTCATGACTTTATTCCATGCTGAAATAAAATCTGATTCAAACTTTTCTTTAGCATCATCACTTGCATAGACTTCACAGATAGCGCGAAGTTGAGAATTTGATCCAAAAACTAAATCAACTCTTGATGCCGTTCTGACTTCTTTGCCCGATGCTCTATCAGTTGCCTTATAGCTATTGTTGCCTGTTGATTCCCATTGAATATTCATATCTAAAATATTTTTACAAAAATCAGCTGAGAGTTCCCCTGGCGTGTCAGTAAATGAGCTAAAACTATTACTATTAATGCCTAAAGATCTTAATCCTCCAACCAGAAGAGTCATTTCAGTTGCAGTTAGATTAAGAAGTTGTGCTTTATCTAGCAGCATTTCTTCTGGCGAATTACCTGCGCTATCGCTATGATAATTTCTAAATCCATCTGAAGCAGGCTCTAGAACATCAAATGATTCTGAGTCAGTTTGATCTTCAGAAGCATCTCCTCTGCCAGCTGTAAATGGAACATCTGCACCTGAAGCTTCCTCTAGACCAACATTACCTCCTAAAACTATCACGTCAGCAAGAGAAGCATTAGACTTAGAAGCTATATCATTATAAATTCCTAAAACTTTAGAAAGTTGCTCAGGCTTATTTACCTCCCAACTCCTTTGAGGGTTAAGGTTAATTCTTGCACCATTAGCCCCGCCTCTCATATCTGAAGCGCGGAATGTAGATGCGCTAGCCCAAGCAGTTTCAACCATTTCTTGAACAGTTAATCCACTTCCTTTAATTAAAGATTTTACTGCTTCAATATCTAAATCGGCATTACCTTCTGGAATTGGGTCTTGCCAAATTAAGTCTTCGCTTGGAACTTCAGACCCAAGATATCTACATTTTGGACCCATATCTCTATGAAGTAATTTAAACCAAGCTCGTGCAAATGCATCTGCAAATTCATCCGGGTTCTCATGAAACCGCTTAGAAATTTTGTTATAAATTGGGTCTTCTTTTAAAGCTAAGTCTCCTGTTGTCATCATGGTAGGGACTTTTTTAGATGAATCTTCTGCGTCTGGAGCTAGGTCTTCTTCTTTTTGATCTATTGCATGCCATACATAAGCACCTGCAGGTGTCTCTACAAGCTCCCAATCATATCCAAAGAGCAGGTCAAAATATCCATTGTCCCATTCAATTGGATTTGATGTCCAAGCTCCTTCAAAGCCACTTGTTATGGTGTCGCTGCCCTTTCCAGATTTATAAGAACTAGTCCATCCAAAACCCATTTCTTCAAGGGAAGCTCCTTCTGGCTCTGTCCCAACGTTACTATCAGGCCCTGCTCCATGACCCTTTCCAAAGGTATGACCACCTGCAACAAGAGCTACGGTTTCTTCGTCATTCATTGCCATTCGAGCAAATGTTTCACGGATATCTATAGCGCTAGTAAGGGGGTTAGGATCTCCATCGGGACCTTGAGGATTAACATATATTAAACCCATTTGAACTGCTCCTAATGGATTTGCTAAATCTCTTTCACCGCTATATCTTTCATTAGTTAACCATTCAGTTTCTGCGCCCCAATCAATATCTTCTTCAGGTGCCCATATATCTGGTCTTCCGCCACCAAAACCAAACGTCTTTCCGCCCATTGATTCAATAGCAACATTACCAACTAATATAAAGAGATCTGCCCAACTAATTTGTTTTCCATATTTTTGTTTAATTGGCCATAACAGTCTTCTGGCCTTATCTAGATTTCCATTATCTGGCCAGCTGTTTAAAGGAGCAAAACGCTGATTACCTGTATTTCCTCCACCTCGACCATCTCCGCTCCTATAAGTCCCTGCAGCATGCCAAGTCATTCGAATAAACAAAGGCCCATAATGTCCGTAATCTGCAGGCCACCAGTCTTGAGAATCAGTCATTAGTTCATGAAGATCTTTTTTTAGAGCTTTAAAATCTAATTTCTTAAATTCTGTCCTGTAATCAAAATCTTGATCCATTGGATCGCTCTTTTGATCATGCTGATGAAGAATGCTTAAATTTAATTGATTGGGCCACCAGTCTTTATTTGACGTACCGCTAGAACTATTACTGGTCAAACTACCATGCATTACTGGGCATTTTCCTTGATTGTCTTTATCTTGAGTCATTGCTAAATTTACCTCCTATAATAAATTAGCTTTTAAAAATGAGATTAATGAGATTTTACATTAAAACTAAATGAAATCTTTATTAATTTTTGTATAAACTTTATTGATAATAAATATAAACTAAAAGATAATAATTTATAAGTTTAAAATAGGAAAAATTAATGAAAAAAATAACATCTGTACTTTTTTTAATAATAATTTCAATTGATGTGAGCGCTCATGGATCGAAAGTTTATGAAGCATTGCATCTACATGCTGATGGTATATTTGGAATATTAATGATTATGTCTGCCTATATTTTATGGAATCTAAAATCAGCAAAGGAGGAAAATTAATATGTTTACAATTGAAGAAGTTAAAGCCCACTGCGATATTCCTTGTGGTGTCTATGATCCAGGCGCAGCACAGTATGCAGCTTTAAGCATTATAAGGTTTATGGATTTAATCAATGAAATACCTGATTCAGTTCCTAGTGATAAAGATAATTTGGCTAAATTTACTAGGCTTGTTCAACAAAAAGAAGAGCATGTAGTTATAGCTAAAAATGAAGTAACTATTATCTGGGGAGATTATTTTAAAGAGCCTCAAATAGAAAAACATCTAGGGGTTCATGAGTTAGTTCACTCTATTATGATTGATGGATCTAAATGTAAACAAGGTCTTCATAGGGAAGATGCTTTGAGTCTTCTTGATAAGATTAATCAATTCGCAGAAATGTTTTGGGCTACTAAAGAGATAGAAACTGAAAAGAAGATTTCTTCTTATGCTCCAAACCTTGAAATCGTAGTTCCGGTTTTAAAGTCTGCTTAGGTTATATAAAGTATCTGGCATCAGTATGCTGCCTAACTTTAGGCCAAATGATTATGTTCTGTGTATAAAATATCTACCTATAAAATTAAATGATGTTGTTATAGTTAATAGCAAAGATCACGGAAAAATAATAAAAAGAGTTAGAAGTATAAAAGAAAATTCTATTAATATATTTGGGGATAATTTATCTTATGAATCAGCTGCCTCCAGCCATTCTTATGATAAGAAAGATATATTAGGAAAAGTTATATTTAAACTGCCGCTCTAGTATCTTCTTTAGACATCCTGCTTGCCCAAAACTTATCTAAAATGAAATACCAAACTCCATTTATAAGAGGTTCAACTATTGCATCGGTCATACCAACAACAAAAGAAGCGCCCGTAAAATACATTACGCATGCAGCTGCAATAAAGAAATGCCCTATAGTATAGATAATCGTTCTTAATAT
The DNA here is from genome assembly GCA_902514105.1 of uncultured SAR86 cluster bacterium. Taxonomy (GTDB): domain Bacteria; phylum Pseudomonadota; class Gammaproteobacteria; order Magnimaribacterales; family D2472; genus MED-G78. Next base: position 31,372 of record CABXPU010000008.1, on the reverse strand, counting down.
AGTTCCAGAATTATCTTTAAAAAATCTCTCAACAGGAGCGTTAATTAAAATAAATTTTCTTTTTATTAGTTCGACCATAATGATTTTATTATTAATTTAAATATATCGTTATTCTAATATAAATAAGGTGTGCTGAGTAATTAATATATAGAGTTAAAAATTCTATTTATCTAATTTTTCGTACTCTATCCAATCTACTAGAAGCCTATGGTTATCAGGATTTTTCATGTTTGAACATTCTTTATCATTACAAAAAGTTCCTTTATCTATCCAGTAATTATCGTAAATTCCACCAGCAGCTACATTTAAAATCATGTAGTAATTTCGGTTAAATGGATAGCCATATTTCAAAAGAAATCATCGGTATTTTTTACACTGAAATAAGGTTGTTTTTTATTGGATCATTATTTAAATGGTGGAGCTATTGGTTCAAAACTGGAACCAACTGGTCCCCTACTTCAGGAGATTAGACTATGTCCTTGAAGAATAGTCAAAACATAGAAAATCTCAAGTATGAATATATATACGGTAGTGTTCATAGTGATGGCAGAAGAAGCTTTAAGTCATTAGATAACTTAATATCCATAAATATATTATATGCTTGATGTAATGTAATTAAAGGCCTCTTCAACACTATCAGCAATAAAGAAAAGGTCTAGGTCTTCTTTATTAATTGTTCCAAATTCAACCAAGGTTTCAAAATTGATTAATTTACTCCAGTATTCTTTTCCAAATAAAACAATAGGAAGATTTTTCTTAATTTTGCCTGTTTGTATTAATGTTAAAACCTCAAAGAATTCATCTAAAGTTCCGAACCCTCCAGGCATAATAACCAATGCTTTCGCAAGATAAGAAAACCAAAATTTTCTAGTGAAAAAATAATGAAATTCAAAATCTAACTCTTCATTCACATAAGGGTTTGGGGCACTTTCAAAAGGCAATGAAATTCTTAATGATGCTGTTTTACCATTGGCTTCTCTTGCTCCTCTATTAGCAGCAATCATTATCCCTGGACCACCGCCTGAGCAAATAACATATTTTTGCTCGTCCTTGTCTTTGTCCATAGACCATTCTGTCAATTTTTTTGAAAGCATTCTTGTAGCATCATAGTATTTAGCTAGCTTCTGATCTTTTTCTCTTCCTTCATCAAAACCTTCTCTATTGTTTAATTCTTCTGGGGATGGTGCTCTTGCAGATCCAAAAATTACAATTGTATTACTGACTTTTTCTTGTTCAAATTGGGCTTTTGGGTGAAGGTATTCTGCTAGAATCCTTAAGCTACGCGCATCTTTACTGGTTAAAAAATCTAAATTTTTGTAAGCTTTTTCTGTATTCATATTATCTCTTTCCTATTTATTTTTTATTTTGGACGAGCAACTATATAGATTTAACTCATTTTGTAAATACATGAGTTTATTTTTGTGGATTAAAAAAAGGAATGGTGGAGCTACGCGGGATCGAACCGCGGACCCCCTGCTTGCAAAGCAGGTGCTCTCCCAGCTGAGCTATAGCCCCACAAATAAGTCGCTAATTGTACTTTATTAAAGAATTATTTTATACCTATTATGTCTTCAAAAAACTTCCAAAAAAAAGAGTTATTAAATTTAATAACTCTCTTTTAAAATTTTGTAGTACTAGTAGTACTAGAAGCTAAAGGTAAAGCCTACTTTAACTGATCTTGGTTTTTGAGATCTAGCACCATTTTTTGGAGCTCTTGCTACTATATCTTCAGCATTAGTTGCATTCTCCATAACACTATATAGACTAAATTTGTCGTTTAATTTCTTCCTTAAACTTAAATCAACAAATGTATATGAATCTATTTTTTCATACATTCCGCATGCAGCCGTTGAGCAGGTGCTTCCATATTTAGCAATTCTTATATTTCCACTTAGTCCTGTATCTTTAACAAAACCAACAACAGCTGTCATTTGCTGATCAGGAAGGTAAGGCATATCATCTCCAGCTGCCACCGTTCCCCAATAATCACTATCAAAGCTTTCTTGGAACTCAGCAGAAGTATTAGACAATGTTAGTGCCATTGGATATGAAACTCCATTTCCTTCTAGGATAGTAGAAGCAGAAACCTCTATACCACTAACATCAACCTCTCCACCGTCAAAAGTATCTCCAGCGTCACAATCTCCTCCGCTTGAGTTTTTACATACTCCAACTAGATTTTGATAGTCGCTTGTGAAGTACATTACTTCTAGAGCTCGCATATCTTTAGAATATCTAAAACCTAACTCCATGTTATCTGCTTGTTCAGCATCGCCGCCAAAAACAGGTGACATACCTTGATGAAAACCAGCAACTAATTTTAGGTCATCGCTCATATCATATGTTGCTCCAAGTCCAGTGGTTGAATAATCTCCAGATGAATTTTTTGGATAGCTTGAATTTAACTGTGTTCTAGTTGGAACTCCGTCATCCCATCTCCACTCAGTTTTATCAAATTCTTCTGATCTGTGTCCAACAGTAACAGCTAAATCACCCATAGTAATAGTATCTTGAACAAACCAAGCTGTAGCTTGAGTTACTCTTAATCTATTATTACTTCCTGTAAAGCCAGTTGAGCATGAAGCCAAAGCTGAAAGATTTCCATTTGAACCTTGATCAGTACATTCATAAGATTGTAATCTGCTTTCAGAATCTTCCATATCTCTATAGCCAAAAGTCAGATCATGATTACCCATCTGTTTAGATAAGCTAAGTTGCATACCTTCGTTTGTATAGAATCTATTATTATGTTTTAACTTAACAGTGACTGCTAATGAACCATCAAGAATAGCTTGAGCATTTGTATCTCCAGCATTTGCTGCTGCTATAACTTCATCTATCCCATCTTCTACTCCATGAGCTTTGGTACTATTAGCTTTATCAACTTTAAACCAATCTCTGTGATAGTCATTACTCCATGAAGTTACTTTAAGAGTAAATACATCAAAATCTCCAACATAAGCTAAAGAAGTTTGTTCGCCATCATTATTCATTTGGTCATATTTTGTCATTCCATATCTTCTTCTTGGATCAGCATTAAAACTAGACTGAGTTAAACCAACATATGTTTGATCAGATGACTCGTCTAATTCAAGATATTTGAAAGTTAATTCATGCATGGCTGATGTATATCTTAATTTGGCTAAAATATCAGACTTATCAAAGCCTGTATCGCCATTACCAGAAGTGTTTGCAATACTATCAAATCCATCTGTTGAGTTTTCATGAACTTCAAGTAATGCTCCTAGATTCCCAGAATTTACACCATATGTTACGTGAGTTCTAGAAAGAGCATCGCTTCCAACTTCTTGTGTTATTGAACCAGATGTAACCTCAGGTATTGGGGTACTAATCATATTAATAGCTCCACCAATAGTACTTGGTCCTTGTGTTATTGAAGATGGTCCTTTTAGAACTTCAACAGCATGAATCCTTCCTGTAGTTGGGAAATAATAAGCAGATGCTGATGTATAAGGAGCTGGTGCAATAAGAACACCATCTTCCATTAAAGTTACTTTGCTTGATCTATCAGGTGCTGTACCTCTTATAGAGATATTTGGTCTTAGACCATACCCTTCTTCAGATCTTACAAATACACCGGGCACTGCAGACAATACTTTATGAATGTCAGTGTCGACCATTTTAGTTAAATCTTCATTTGATAGGACTGTTGCTGATCCAGCTACATCTTCTTGAGATCCAACTATAGTTACAGTTTCAATATCCATTTCAGCATATGCAGTTACACTAAATAGCACTAAAAATGCTAATGAATTTAAAACTTTAATATTAATACTCATAATAAATACTCCATATATTTATAAAAATATTGTAAATGATAATCATTATCATTTCGATTTACAAGTTTTATAAAGAAATATTTTATTTTTAAAGTGGTTTTATGATTTTATTGATTATTTAGGCTTTAGAGTTGCCTCTAATAGCAAAATATAAACCTAGAGTAAAAAGGAAAATCTGCTCAGTTTGAAACAATTTAGTAGTAATAAACCATTCTGAATGAACTAAATAAAAAGCTCCTATCATAATAACGCACACTGCCCCGCCAGATAGCCTGGTAATAAGATTGCCTATATGATTTGAGAAAAAACCGCCAAGAATAATCCCTATTCCTGCTGCCATTTCACCTATAGATACTGCGGAAGCTAAAATATCAGGTATTGGCATACCTCTGCTCTCAAAAGCTACAACCATCCTTTGGGGTGGAAGAGGTAATTTTCCAAGACCATGAAGAAAGAATGCTACACCAAGTGATAATCTTAATAACCATGGAGTAATTCCTAAAAGAGGTTTTGCTATTGCATCTAGTTTATTGTTTAGAGTTTTCATATAACTAAGTTTATTTAAATAAATACATTGAATCAATTTTTTAACTTAAATAAGTGGCTCATTCTCCCCTACTAGATTTAAGCCATCTATATCCAATAGATTATTTAATTCATTATTTCCAATATTAATATTTAAAAACATTAAACCATCATCATTTGTATTCTCTTCTAGAACACAACCCATGCTATAAAGTTTTGATCGAATACTCCCTAGCGATGCTTCTAATGATATCCAGCCCTTAAAAATACCTTCAAATAGAATTTTACTTATGGATTCTCTTAATAACTCCAAGCCTTGATTTTTTTCTGCAGAAATCCATATTTCTTGAGTATCTTGATTTGATCTTAAGGCTGGATCTTTATAGCCCTTTAGATCACTCTTATTATTAATACGTATCTGAGGTATTTCTGAAATACCTAACTCTTCTAACAAGATATCTACTTGAGAAACCTTAAATCTATAGTCAGGATCAGAAATATCTACTACATGAAGCAATAAATCAGCTGATTTAAGTTCATCTAATGTTCCTTTAAAGGATTCAATTAATTGAGTGGGTAAATCTGAAATAAAACCCACTGTATCAGAGAATAGGATAGAGCTTAGTTCGGGGTCTATATTCTTCCTTGTAACTGAATCAAGAGTTGCAAATAATTTATCAGCAGCATATTGCTTATTATTAGTTAATCTATTGAATAAAGTAGTTTTGCCAGCATTGGTATAACCCACCAAGGCAACTAATTTATTTTGACTCTTCATTCGAGAATATTGATTAATCTTTTTTTGTTTGTGGCTCTTATTTAGCCTTGCTTTAATTGTCTTAATTCTGTTATTAATTAAACGCTTATCTGTCTCTAATTGTGTCTCCCCTGGACCACGAAGCCCTATTCCCCCCTTTTGCCTTTCTAAATGAGTCCAAGCTCTAATTAATCTAGTAGAAAGATGGGTTAATTGAGCTAATTCAACCTGAAGCTTACCAATGTGTGAAGTAGCTCTTGATGCAAAAATATCTAAAATAAGTCCTGTCCTGTCTACAACCCTAGCATTCAAAGCATTTTCTAGATTCCTTTCTTGAGAAGGTGATAAAGAGTGATTAAAGATAACTATTTCAGCAGAATTTCTTTCTACAGACCTTTTTATTTCTTCTATTTTTCCCTTTTTAAGGAAATTGCTAGATAAAGGTACATCTTGTTTGCCTGATATCTCTTCTAAGATAGTAACTCCTGAAGATTTTGATAGCTCTTTAAACTCTGTAAAAGCATTAATGGCAGATTGTTCTTTTTGTAATGAAGCAACTTCTATTTGAACAATAATTGCCTTTTGGGGGGTCGATATAGGAACTTCCATCATAAATTAATTCTATTGTAGAACTATTTACTAAAAAATTTGATATTATACTTATAAGTAAGCATAAATTTTTTAATGTTTCGGGAGATATTAATTAATAAAGCAGAACGTACAGCTAAATCAGAGCAAGCTAGTAAAAGACGCAGATCTATAAAACAGATTACTGCAAGTCAAAAAGAAAATTTATTCAGAAAATTAAGAAAAGCCAAAAAAAAGAAAAAGGCCTAGCCTTAATTGCTTCTTAAGCTAGCTCTATACAGTCCAAGGCAAAATTGCCTTCCTGGATTCAGGGTAATCTTTAAATTCTTTTTTGTACCAATGATGGTTTGCTATTGCTCTTGGGAAAAGATTTGCAACAGTCCATAAAAAGAAAACAAAGCCTGAAAGACTCCAAGTAAGAATAGCCCATCCAAACCATTCAATCATCTCGCCAAAATAATTAGGTGATGAGATATATTTATATAAGAATCCATTGGGGATATGATAACCATTACCCTTCTCTTTCCTAAGGTTAATTAAAATATAATCCGATTTAATATTGATATAAAAACCTACAACAAATATAGATAAACCTAACAAAAATATAGAAGAAGTAAGCCAATCGTTTGGATAACTGGCAAAATAAAATATCCAAAAAGCTTGAAGCGATACATTAACAATATTAAAAAAGAAGCCTGATAAGGCTATAGCTAGTGGCATCTTTTTATCTTCCATATTAACTTTGTAGGGCCATATAAAAGTTCTATGAATATAGTGAGTAAGCCACATTATTAAAAAAACTATGTGTACATAATTTAAATATTCAAAAGCTGAAAAAGCTAGAGCTAGCATTAATATCACACAAGGAGATTCCATTAGTATCCATGCTAGTCGAGCTGATAGTTCAGGACCCCAACCTTGCTTAATATGTCTTCCGTAGGGAACTACTACGAAAAATAGAGAACAAAAAATAATAAATGCTATAACAATCCAAGTAATTGAGAAAATATAAAAAGAGCTCATGATAATTTATGAACCAATTATTAAAGGGGAGTATAGAACTAAGAAACCTGAAAGACTAAGTGTAAAGACCGTTAAAAGTTCTAATATATTCTTCTGCGAAGTCAGCTCATAAAATTCTTCTATAGATCCATAAAAACTGTCTGCATTAAAAAGCAACGTGCCCACTCCAATTAAATGAAAGAGCATTAATATGCCTACAACCCAATTTAATGGAGATGAATTAAAAAGAACAAAAGCTGTTATAAAAACAAAGAATGCTTCTAATCTAATATAAATTTTTTTATTCTTCTGCATAATAAGCCACCCCGTCAGGTGGTAATTAAAAGTTAGTAAAGCAAGAATTAAGATGGCATGAAAAAGGTATAGATAGCCCAATAGAATAATCATAAGCATAATTTTATAACCTTTAGCATATATTGTCTTTTGGTATTAAATAATGCCTTATAATTGTTTAACTTTTTAAAGGAATTATATGAAAGTTTTATGTTTAGGTGGTAGTGGAGGAATGGGTAGATATGCAGCTAAAGCTATTGCTAATTTTCCTGAAATCACCTCTATAACTAATGAAGGTCTAGATATATCTAGATCATGGGAGTTATGATTTGAATAAAAAGATAATTAATATTTCTTTAATTGGCATGCCTGGCTCAGGGAAAACTACTATTGGGGGAAAGTTAGCATCAAAATTAGATCTTAACTTTCAAGATAGTGATCATCTTATTGAGAGTGAAAATAAATCAACTATTCAGTCAATCCTAGATAATGAAGGTTACCTTGAGCTGAGAGCTAAAGAAGAGAATATAATTCTTGATTGTAATATTACTAATAGTGTTTTAGCTACTGGCGGAAGTGCAGTTTATAGCGAAAAAGCTATGGAATTTCTTAGTCACAATTCTTTAATTATATATCTTGATATACCCATTGATGTGGTCATGCAAAGAGTTGGTGACTACTCAAATAGAGGCTTCGCTGAGCCAAATGATAAATCACCAGAAGATGTTTTTTCTCAAAGAACTAAGTTGTATCTAAAATGGTCTCATATAAAGATTGATGGCTCTCAAGATATTGATTCGGTTGTTGATAATATAATCGCTTCTATTTAGTTTTTTATCTTTAAACTACAACCAAGTAAGAAGCTAATATAACTATTAGCCATAAAATTAATGATAACTGTAAAGGCTTCACTGAAATATTGGATAATGCATCTTTATTTATCTGAGTTCCTATACAAAACAAACCAATCAAAAGAAAAGAGTGACTTATAATTCTTATAGTTGAGATTATTTCATCACTAAAATTAAAATAAGACCCAAGTGAGATCGCAATAACAAAAAATAATACAAAGATTGGTAACTTAGTTCTACTTTGATCATTGTTTTTATACTGTAATGATAAAAATATTACTAAGGGAATAAGCCATAGTGTTCTACCAAGCTTAAGTGTTGCTGCTGACTCAGTAGCAGCATCTCCATAAATCATAGCAGCGCCAATAACCGAGCTAGTATCATGAATAGCCATGGCAACCCATGCACCAAATTCATTTTGAGATAAATCCAAAAAATTCCCTATTAAAGGAAAAATAATTATCGCCGTTGCATTTAATAAGAAGATGATCGTTATGGCTGTTAATAAATCTTGAGGTTTTGCTTTTAATATTGGTGCCACTGCTGCCATAGCAGTTGCTCCACATATTGCAGCTCCAGATGCAATAAGTATAGAAAGTTTTTTATCAACACCAATTATTTTCCCTAATAAGATTCCAATAAAAAAAGTAAATAAAACTAAGAAGGAGATAGAAGGTAAATAAATACTTGCTACCTCAAATGCTTTAGTTATAGATATTGTAAATCCAAGCAGAACTATTCCGATTTGGAGTAATCTAGATCCAATAGATTTGGTAATAAAATCTTGATGGAGATTAAAACCAATTGAATAACTGATGCCTAAAAATATTGCTACTATCGGAGAGCTAATCCACAGCGTTACTATAATTAACAAGATACCAAAGAATTCCTTCATATTGTTATTTTACTCTAGATAAAAAAAAGCCCCGCATCTGCAGGGCTTTTTAATTTTCTTTCTATGTTAGAAATTATATGAAAGGCGCATACCGTATGTAGCCTGAGGCCTAGCCCAGATGCCTTTACTAAAGCCTAATGGAGCTGTTGCTTCACCTACGTGCATAACATTAACTTCATCAGTAATATTTTGGCCATATATATCTATACGCCAATTTGAGTCTTCGCTTACAGGAGTGATTGAAATTTGAGCATTCAATTCAGTCCATGATTCAACTTTATCAAATTCAAGATTAAATAAAGATGTATATCTCTCACCTTGAGTATATGCATCTAGTCTGAAATCTATATTGTAATCAGATGTATTTAATGTGTATTGAACACCAACATTAGCCATTAATTCAGGATGAGTAAGTTGGTTTCCACTAATATCTGAAAGTAAACCGTCGCTAATAACATCAGCTGGATTACATCCTAACAATGCACAAACAGCAGGTACCATATATTGTTCATAATATGATCTTACCGCGAGCGATGGCAAGTGACCTGGGACTAAACCAGTTTGAAGGAAACTAACTGGAGTAGGAAGACCTGATGATCTGTCCCCGTGGAATTCAGCAGGAATAATAATTCCATCTTGTAATCCATATGGGGCCCATCCGCCTGCTAACCATGTTTGGAAAATTGCAGCAGCAACATCTTTTCTTACGACAAAGACTTCAGAGTCAGCTGCGTCTTTCATCATATGCCAGTCGCCACATCCAGTAGTTAAACATAGATCGGCATTAACTGGGTTTAGTAAGAAAGTTCCGTCAGCCACTTCTGAATTTTCATAACTTATTCCAGCATTGATTTTCCAATTTGGAGCTGAAGGCGGAATCCATAAGAATTCAGCTTCAACACCGCTCATTGTTACATCAACACCTTCGTTAACTCTTGTTTTAGCTATAATTTTTGTAACCTGATAATCAGCTGCATCATAAATATATGCAGATGCATTTAATCTCATTCCTTTTTCAGGGAAGTCTGTTTTAATACCAAATTCAAGCGCTTTCAAGTCTGTTGAAGGGAATACTTGAGGAGTATCAGGATATTTAGCAGGGTCTAATGGAGGGTTAAATCCACCGCCTTTAAATCCTTGTGAAATGCTCGCATAAACCATAGTGGTGTCATTTAATATATGATCAACCACAAATCTTCCTGTGGTATTTTCATAACTAACTTCAGGATCACCAACAGCACCAGCACCATACCAAGAATCACCAAATTCAGGCAAAGAGGTACCTGGTAATGGAGTAAAACCTCCGCCAGCACTACCAAACCCAGGCTGACTTAAGAATGGAGACCTTCCATATTGCTCCTTATAATCTTGAGTATGTCTTAAACCAACAGTGTATTTAGTTGTTTCTGATGCTTGATAATAAACTTCTCCAAATAGTGCGTTACTTCTATTCGCTGAAATAGTACTAGATCTATACAGCGGGGCATATAACTGCACAGCTCCTTGAGGAAAGCCTGTTAACAATGTAGGAGGAACTAATGCTAAAGCATCTAAACCGTTAGCAGCAATATCATAAATACTAAGACCTCTGCCTACAGTATGGATAGCACCAAATAAGAAGTTCATATCGCCATCAAAACTAGATTGCATTCTTGCTTCGTATACTTCTCTTTCTGTAGCTGGATTATATTGTCTATCAAATCCATCTGGATAATTCATAACATCTGTAATACATCCGCCATAGACACCAAAAGTTCCATCATCAATATTACATTCTGGTCCGTATCCACTCATTGGCACATAACCACCTGGGAAATATGGGTTATCTTTAAAACGTAACTTATCCATTTCTTCAGAAACATAAGTACCAGTTCTCTGGTACATTCTATCTTTTCTCATCATTGAAACAGTAGCATCCCAATTATCATTAACCTTATGGTTAATAATTAATTGAGAAATATCTGAATCAACTATGTAGCGAGGTAATCCTCTAACGTTAGCTTCCCAAAAGCCCTGTGGAGCTCCTGACATATCTGTCACTGGAGTAAAATCTAAGATACCTGTCAAAATAGCTAAGTTTTCAACATAAGTAGCCATTGGATGAGTTAACTCATGAACTAATGCTCCGCCTGGTGTACAACCAAATACTAAAGATGGGTCTCTTTGACAATAGGCATTATTTACATAATGACGCATTGAATCTTCATCGTATGCATCATGAACAAAAGTAATATCAGTATCATCATTTACATCCCAAGCAATTGTAAATCTCCATGCTTCGTTGTCTCTATTATTGATATGACTAACTGTTGACTTAGAATAAATATTCTTAATATCTCCATCACGAGTAGTACTAGAAGTAGCTAATCTAACTCCAACTTTATCGCCAAGAGGGAAATTGACCATAGTTTTAAGTTTTCTAAGATTGTAACTACCTGTCTCTACTTTAACGCTTGCTAGAGTTTCTCCGAGTACCGGTCTGGCAGTAATTAAGTTGATAGCTCCACCCACTGAATTCTTTCCATATAAAGTACCTTGAGGTCCTCTTAAAACCTCAATACGCTCCATATCAAAAAATTCACCATCTTGCATAGTGTAAGAACCAACAGGTAAATCATTTATGTGTGTTTCAACTCCACTTTCAGCAGTAGCAGAAACAGCTAAATTTGTTATACCTCTAATATTAAAAGATCCACCACCTGAGTCAGAGCCTTGGAAACTTAAACTTGGCGTAACTAATTGAAGGTCTGAACCATCCTCAATTTGTTGGTCTTCTAGCATTTGTGGCGTTAAAGCTGTAACAGCTATAGGCACATCTTGAAGACTTTGCTCTGTTCTTTGAGATGTAACAACAATCTCTTCTAAAACTGCAGCATCAGATTCTGCTGCGATAATATTAGCACTAAAGCTTGAAGTGATAAGAATTAGAAAAGAAAATCCTAATAATTTTTTATAAATACTTGAACTCATAATATTCCCCCATATATGAATTAATTAAATTATTATTATTTATACTTATAGGAATTGCCCTAAATATAAATAATTCATATATAAGAATTTATAGGGAAAAAACACATAATGCAAGGTTTGAAAACATATTAATAAGTATGTTATTTCTTGAATCTAAAGGAAATTCTTCCTAAAACCCAAATAACTTACCCTCAACAATAGTACCTTTAACTTTAATATCCTTAATCAATAAATGATCTACTGTTAATGGGTTATCCTCTAGAAGAGTAAAATTCGCATATTTTCCTGGACTTATTGAGCCATAATCTGATTCTAGCCCTAATACATATGCAGCATTCAAGGTAACTCCTTTTAGAGCATTAAGTGAAGAAATTCTTTGATTTGGTCCAGCTACCTCGTTGGCATAATTAATACGATTAACCGCTGCATGTATTAAAGCTAAAGGTGATGCTGGTGCCATTGGCATGTCTGAATGGAGCGATAATTTAATATTTGCTCTAGCTACATCTCCCAATCGAACCATTTCTTGAGATCTTGCATAACCAATACCAACTTTGCTATATAAATCTGATAAAACTGGAACATAATAAGGGTTTGCACTAACAATAACTCCTAATTGTTTCATCTTTTCAATTTGATCAAATGCTGAATAGCCAAAATGAACAATGGTTGTTCTATGATCATCACGGGGGTTTCGAGCCATATTTTCTTCTAGAACTTCTAATATTCTGTCCAAGCCAGAGTCGCCATTTTGATGAATATGGATCTGATATCCCGCATCCCAATAAATTCTAAAAGTTTCTTTAAATATATCTTCTTCCATTAACCAGACGCCTTGATGTCCATCTAGATAACCATCTCTCAAAACCATATTCTGAGAATACATAGCACCGTCAGAAAAGAGCTTTATATGTTTTGGAAGGTACTGAACCTTGCCCTCACCCCAATTTAAAAGTGCTTCTGTTTCTTCTAATAACTCAGAATTATTAAAATGCTCAAGCATATATAAGGCGCTTGGAATAAATAATGACCTAAAAGGAGTGTCTGTATCACCAAATACATAATTTTTAGCACCTTGAGTTAATTTGTTATACATGGCGCCAGGATTAGCAATTAAAGTTATTCCTTGTTTATGAATATACTCTTCTGTTATAGATAGACCTCCTATTATTCTTTGAGGTGCAGCAAGAAATTGCATAATCTTGGGCATAACCATTATCAAACCTCTCTCTGAGAAATGGCCTTCTTCATAATTGGCTAATTTTTTCTCTTCAGCATTTAAACCCTTTAAATCTTCTTTAGCTATTCCAAAAAATTCTAAAGCCTTAGAGTTCATAATAAATTCGTGGAAAGATCTATGAATAATTAAGATAGGTCTATCTGATGAAATTTTATCTAAATCATCTTTGGTTAACTTGCCATGAAAATAATGATGAAATCCCCAGCTTATTAAAGGATCATTTGTATTCATGCTAGATTCAAGTTCTTTAAGTTTCTTTAGATAGCCCTCCCTGTCTCTAATGCCAGTGCTTTTTTTATTTAGAACTGTCCAATCATCAATGGCAACTATTTCAGAATTCATAGTAATTGCAGCTAGTAATGGATGAATATGATGCTCTATAAATCCTGGGATAAGTACATCGTTCTTATGCGTGGAATCAACTGGAGTATTAGGGAATTCTTTTATTAAATCTTCTTTAGCTCCAACTGCATGGATTCTATCGTCTCTAATTAAGACGGCAGTTGCATTGGGATAATCTGAATCTAAAGTAACAAGATCTTTTGGAATAATAATTCTATCTTCTGCCAAAGAAAGCAAAGAGAAAGATGTAAATAAAAAAAGTAAAAATCTCAACATTTATACCATGCTAACAGCTATTATAATTTTCTAAAATCAAATAATTGAAGATATATATTAAAGGATTTAATATTGACCAATGCCTAATATAGATAAACTTATTGAAGATCTTACTTTGGAAGAAAAAATTATTCTTCTAAGTGGATTTAATTCTTGGTATACAAACAAAATTGATAGATTAGATATCCCTAGTATTAAGATGTCTGATGGGCCCAATGGAGTAAGGGGTGATTCAAACTCAGGGAAATCTTCAGCTTGTTTTCCTTGCGCTATTTCAATTGGTTCTACTTGGGATATGGATCTTATAAATGAATTAGGTATTGCACTGGGGGAAGAAGCTAAAATAAAAGATGTTGATGTTCTTCTTGGTCCCACTATTAATATCCACAGACATCCTTTGGGTGGCAGACATTTTGAGAGTTTCTCAGAAGATCCTTTTCTTTCAGGGAAAATTGCTACTGAATATGTAAAAGGTGTCCAATCGCAAAATGTTGCAGCATGTTTAAAGCATTTTATTGGCAATGATACTGAGTTTGAAAGACATCTTGTAAGCTCGAATATCGATGAAAGAAGCTTAAGAGAAATATATTTGCTTCCATTTGAAATGGGAGTTAAAGAGGGAAATGCTCAAGTGGTTATGAGCGCCTATAACAAATTAAATAATATTTATTGCAGCTCTCATAAAGAATTACTTATAGATATATTAAAAGATGAATGGGGTTTTGACGGTTATGTTGTGAGCGATTGGGGTGCTGCTTTAGAAGTAGAAGAAAATGCAACGGGCGGTCTAGATCTTGAAATGCCTGGGCCTGCTAGAAATTGGGGAGAGAATTTACTCGCCCTAGTTAAAGAAGGAAAGGTAAAAGAAAGTTTAATTAGCGACAAAGTAAGAAGAATATTAAATATTGCAAAATTCTCCAAAAGATTTGAAAACCCAGGGATTAAACCTGAAGAAAGTCATGACACTCAACCAAGAAGAGATTTGCTGAGAAAGTCTGCCGCAGATGGGATGGTGTTACTTAAGAATAATGATCTACTTCCTTTAAAATCAGATCTAAAAAAACTCGCAATTATTGGTCCTAATGCAAAAGAAGCTCAAATAATTGGTGGTGGAAGTGCAAGCCTAAAGCCTCATTATCAGATCCATCCTCTTGCAGCCTTCGAAGATAGATTGGGAGACGATATAGATATTTCATATGCGAAAGGTTGTCATACCCATAAATTCTTGCCCAAGATTGATGAAAGCCTTATGGAGAAAGAGTTAAATGGTGATGAAGGATTCTTGGTTGAATATTTTCAAGGCTCTGAATTTGATAAAAATCTATTGGCTAAAGAGTATTTAAAAGGCAGTAAGTTTTGGGTATTTGAAGGTTTTGCGAAAGATGTAATATCGCAACTAGAAAGACCAGATATTTCTGTAAGATTTTCTTGCAACTATACACCTGATATTTCTGGTCAACATGAATTTGAAATATTTGGTATTGGTCAATCTCGTCTTTTTATTGATGGCGAAGAACTTATAGATAATTGGACAGAAACTAGTCCCGGAGAAGCCTTCTTTTCATTTAGCTCGGATTCTAGAAAAGGCTCAGTGGAGTTTAAAGAAGGAGAAACCTACCTCATAGAGGTTAAATATAAATTTGAAGGAAACTTCCCTGCAATATACATTGGCTGCCAGCCTCCAGATAAAGTAAACCTTTTTGATGAAGCGATAAATGCTGCTAATGAATCTGATCAAGTGGTGTTAATTGTTGGCACTAATTCTGATTGGGAAACTGAAGGTAATGATAGAAGTGACTTCAATTTACCAGCCAATCAAAACCATTTAATTGAAGAAGTTTTAAAAGCTAATCCAAATACTATAGTTGTTCTAAATACTGGCTCGCCTGTAAAAATGCCGTGGGTTGATAAAGCAGATGCAATAATCCAAACCTGGTTTGCAGGACAAGAGTTTGGTAACGCCTTGGTTGATCTTATGACTGGAGCAATCAATCCATCGGGTAAATTACCCACCTCCTTTCCTATTAATCTAGAAGATACTCCAGCATATAAATGCTACCCAGGAAAAGACCTGCAAATGGAATACGAAGAAAAACTTCTAGTGGGTTATAAGTGGTATGACAAACAAAATATTAAGACACTATTCCCTTTTGGCTATGGTCTTTCTTATACAAAATTTACGTATTCCAATCTTAAGGTTCAGCAAGATAATGATGATATTTTATGCACATTCAATGTTCAAAATAATGGAGATTGTTCTGGAGCAGAAACTGCTCAATGTTACGTTGCTTATAAGGGCGCTACAGAAGAGGAGCCTTTAAAAACTTTGCAAGGTTTTGACAAAACATTCCTTGCTCCAGATGAAGATAGCCAAATACAAATTTCTCTAAATCATAGGAATTTCTCATATTGGAATACCGACAAAAAAGAATGGGAAGTGAAGCCAGGATCCTATGAAATCATGATTGGTTCTTCAGCTGAAGATATTCATCTTCAAATAGAAATCAATCTATAGCCAATTCTTTCATCTCTTCATCACTTAAAAGAATTTGGGTTGCTTTAATTGAGCTATTAGTTTCAAAGATAGTTCTGGGACCTATTAATGGAAAAATCAGTGAAGATTTATGCAGAACATAAGCAAGTGCAATTTGAATCGGCTCTACATTTTTTTGCTTAGCCATTTCAAAACATTTCGCCCTTCTCTTTAGGTTTCTTTCATCATGCCAAACTCTTTTTTCTTCTTCTAAAGAAGGGTTGGAAAAATGCTCATTAGAGGTAACTTCTTTTTTCTTAATAAAAAACCCTCTTGCCTGACTTGACCAAGGGAATAGCATAATCTTATTTTCAATTAAGTAATTAATATATTCATGATTAACGCCAACACATCCTGGCCAAACCGGATCAATCATTTCAGCTAAACTAAAATTATTGCTTAAAACTTTAAAAGCTTCCCTTTTAGATACTTGTGCATAATCTTGAGCTTCAGAAAAACGCTCTAATCCCCAATTAGATGCACCTATTAAATTTATTAAGCCTTCATCTTTTATCTCATTTAAAGCATCAACAAATTCTGCTACAGGGACTGCTGGATTATCTCTGTGAAGACAAAAAATATCTAACTTCTGAATATTTAAACGTTCAAGGGATTCTATAATTTGAGGTCTAATAAATTTAGGTTCGCATTCTGGGGTATGGGCGCCTTTACCAAGAACAATAATCTTATCTTCAAATTGACGTGAATTAATCCAGTCTCCTAAATATTTATCACCTTTCCCATTGTTGTATATATAAGCAGTATCAAAAATTCTTCCTCCTGCACCATAAAAATGATCAAACATAGTAAATGCATGCAGGCTTGATGTTTGATTATCACAACCAAAGGCTAATCTTGAAGCATCTTTCCCAATATCTTCTAATGTATTATTTTCAAGTTGAGGTTCTTGTATATGAAAGAATTGTGACTCTGGTATTGGAGATTCCTTAAGGTTATTTAAAGGGCATCCTATGCCTAACTCTCTTCTCCATTGATCAAGCCACAGCATATTACTTTGAGTATCCGTATGAGAAATAAAATCAGATTCAATTTTTTTATCCTGAATGCACTGAGAAGCATGATCAATTTCTCTTGTAAATAATCCAATTGAATCTTTGTAAGGGATCTCTTTTGCCAACTTTCCAGAATCAAAGATTTGTATAGAGGATGCGCCATCTTGAAATTGGCCGCAATGCCAAGGTTGAGAAACAATTAATTCAATAGAGCCTGCTAAAATGATTAGATTGTTAGCAAAGTCTTCATTTATAGCGCAACTTATTTCTGCTTCTATTTTATCTGAGAAAATTAGATGCGCTTGTGATTGAAGATCAACACCCGTTTCATCAAGTATTCCTGTTGCGCTAATACTAACAGGATCGGCATAAGGCAAATCTTGTAAAGCTCCTGCTATTAATTTACTCATAGACAATGGATAACATCCAACATCTAAAATCGCACCTCCGCCTAACAATGGATTTCTTAGGCGATGTTCTTTTGGTAAATCTGCAGAAAACCCAAAAGAGCTTTTAATAATTATTTTATCTTGTGTGTCATTAAAGATATCTAAATTATCAAGAATATTAGCAGTCTGTGGGTGGGTGCGATACATATATGCTTCCATCAAAAAAACATCAGCCTCTTGAGCTAAATTTAATAAAACCATACTTTCTAGGTGATTCATGGTTAAAGGTTTTTCACACAAAATATGCTTCTTGCTTTTAATAGCTTCTATTGAATAAAAGTAATGTGAACTATGGGGTGTCGCTATGTAGACAGCGTCTATTTCTTTTGAAGCAATAAAGTCTTGAAAATTGGTATAAGAAGATATATTAAACTTTGAGGAAAAAGCATTAACTTTCTCTTGATCTCTTCCATAGACACTTACTAAATCTGAGTTTTCACAATGCTCAATTGAGTGAGCAAATGCACTAGCAATATTCCCAGGCCCAATAATACCCCACTTAATATTAGGCATTTGATAGTCTTCTGTTTTCAATCTCTTCAATAAGTTTTTTATGAAAAGCTTTATCAATAGGATAAAAATAAACTAAAGCAAAACTAATACAAACGCCACCAAGAGGTATCCAGGTCATTAAAGATTTCAAACCATCTAATGTTTCTTGAGTTTGAATCTGATTAGGCTCAAAACCAATTTTTGTTAAGGCTATTCCTAAAATAACAGCAGCAAAGGCTATAGCTCCTTTTTGAGCAAAGGTCATAAAACCGTACAATGAAGATTCTGTTCTTATGCCAGATTTCCATTCGCCATATTCAATAGTATCAGGAAGCATAGACCAAAAAAGCACTCCTGTTGCCCCATTACCAATACCTATTAAACCAAGAATAACAAGTAATTCATTTAGAGTTCTAATGGGGTAAAAATAAAATACTAAAAATCCGATAAGTATGAAAGTCATTGAAATCATCCATGCATTTCTCTTACCTATTTTTAAAGCAGCAAAAGCCCACAATGGAATAACTGCAAATGAAACGCCGCTACTAACGCCTAAAATTAGACCTTGATATTCATGTAGATCCAAATAATATTTAGAAAAGTAGATTAAGTTATTATTAAACATCAAGGTGGTTGATCCTAGAATTAGTATTGATCCAAAAACAATCCAAAAAGGATAATTGTTTGCAACTGATTGTGATACCTTTTTAAAACTGGGTAATTGGGATTTATTAAACTCAAAATTTCGCTCTTTAACAAAATAAATTGTGATACTAAGAATAAAAATAGCAGTAAGACCTGCAACTAAACCTAGATATACAAAACCAAGAGCTTCTTCTCCTCCGCCAAACCAAAGCACAATAGGAAAACCAAAAGCAGATACTGTTAGAGTTCCAAAAGATGCGGCTAACATTCGAGCAGTGGTTAATTTTGTTCTCTCATCGCTATCATCAGTAATCCTAGCTGTTAGTGATGAATATGGAACACTAACAATGGTGAAACAAGTCCTATGAATTAAATTAACAGCCAATAAAAAGGCAAATAAAAATGTTCCTTCAAAAGGAGGAACCCAAAGTAGCAATACGAAGGATAAAGCTAAAGGGATTGAGCCATAAAAAATATAGGGGCGATAACTGCCCATTTTGGTTCTAGTGCGTTCAGCCATATAGCCCATAAATGGATCAGTAATAGCATCCCAAGCAATCCCTAACGCATAAATCCAACCTGCTAATAAAGGTGAAATGCCTACAACATCTGTATAAAAATAAAGTAAATATAAACCAACACCGCTCCAATAAAGACAAATAGCATAATCACCTATTCCATAAGCTGCTCTGATTTTATTGCTAATAATATTAGTGCTCATAAAGTTTATTTAAGTATTTTTGTATATCTAATGTATATGAAAAACTCCTATATTGCATACTAAAAATATGTAAGACTATATAAATGAAATTTCACGAAGGTTTTGTAGAAAAAAATGGCGTAAAAATTGCCTATCGTGATTATGGTCCAGAAGAAGCTGAGCCTATACTTTTGGTTCATGGCCTTGGCGCCCAACTGGTTCACTGGCCGCCTCATTTAATTGATCTTTTAATTGAAAATAATTATAGGCCTATTACTTTTGATAATAGAGATGCTGGTTTATCTTCAAGATTCTTTAATAAGCCATCATTTATTCTTGGTTATCTGCGTTATTTTTTACGCTTACCAATGAAGACTGAATACAGCCTTGATGATATGGCGCAAGATGGCATTAATATATTAAATGAATTAAATATCAATAAGGCGCATATCCTAGGAACCTCTATGGGAGGCATGATTAGTCAGATTATTTGTTCTATTTTTCCAAATAGAGTTAAATCTTTTACTTTAATCGCATCAACAGCATCAGTTCCAGGGCCTCTAAATGGCGCTTCAAAGGAAGTAAGAGAAATAATGCTAGAAAGATCAAAAAGTGAAAATCCTACTATTGATGAAGTATGCGAAAGAGAAATTAAATGGGTGTCAGCAATTGGTATGAAAGGAAGAGAATTAGACACTCCTGAGTTTAGAGAAGAAACTATTGCAAACTATAATCGAATCAAAAATAGAAGAGATGGTTTTGGATACGCAAGACAGTTAATAACAATACTTGCATCAAAGAATAGAATTAAAAGAGTTAAGTTAATAAAAGCCCCCACTTTAATAATTCATGGCCAAGAAGACCCGGTTATTAATGTGAAAAATTCACATAAGATGCATCAACTTATTCCAAAGAGTGAGTTGGTAATAATTCCAAACATGCGCCATCTAATTGAAGAAGAGATTTTAGATCAGTTTAAAGATAAATTAGTATCTCATTTAGCTAGCAATTCTTAATTAAAGCTGTAGTAGTTTTTAAATTAAAAAAGGGGCAAAAGCCCCTTTTTATTTAACAACGTTAAGTTTTTACTCAGCGAAATCAAGCCCTTTTGCTTTTTCAACTTCTCGCTTATTAGGAGTAACTGACTCTCTGAAAGGAACATCAACTATTTCTGCATCTACTGGAACTCCAGGTGAATCAGAATATTCATCAGGCAGTCTAACCTGCATTTTTGTTCCTACCTCTGATGAACTCCATGGAACCCAACCGAGTGCTACGTTCGTATCTAATTCTGGAGACCACCATGGAGATGTTATATAACCCATATCATTTCCATCAGTGTCTGCAATCAACCAGAAATCTGGTGCATAGTCAGTAATATTTTTTCCGCCAAGAATCATTCCTACCATTCGCATCTTAAATGGAGCTTCTCCTGCATCAATCATATCTCGTTGTCTTTCAAGTTCTTTTTTGCCGATGTAATCAGCTTCTTTATTTCTTGGTACTTGATAATATAAATTAACTTGAAACGGAGAAGTTTCATGGTCTAAATCTTGACCCCAAGATAAAATACCAGCTTGAATTCTACGATGATGAGCGGGCGCTATAACCATTAGGCCAAATTCTTCACCAGCTTCTAAAACTGCATTCCAAACTTTCTCTGCATTTTCATGCGCATCACGCACGTATATTTCATAACCCTTCTCACCAGTGAAACCGGTTTGACTGATGACTACCTCTGCACCTCCAATACTGGTTTCCATAAGACCATAATAAGGAATCTCTCTAAGCTCTTCGCCAGCAAGTTTGGCCATAAGATCTTCAGATAAAGGTCCTTGTATTTGTACTGGACAAACATCAATTTCATCAATTTCAACATCATATTTTTTGGTAACGTTAACACCTTGAAGCCAAAGTAATAGATCGCTGTCAGAAATAGAAAACCAAAATTCATCTTCTGCTAATCTCAATAAAACAGGATCATTTAAAATGCCACCTTTATCGTTACATAAGATTGCATATTTTCCATTACCTGGTTCAATTTTTGTTGCATCACGAGTAATTACATAATCAGTAAAAGCCTCTGCATCTGGACCCTTAACTCTTATTTGTCTTTCAACGGCAACGTTCCACATAGTGACTCGATTAACCAATGCATCGTACTCAACCATAGCTCCGCCATCTTCAGGCCTTACGTATCCTCTAGGATGATAGATACGGTTGTATATCGTTGCTCTCCAGCAACCAGCTTCATGAGATAGATGCCAAAAAGGTGACTTCCTAACTCGAGTTGAGATTAATAGTTCTGTAGGCGTTCGACCGCTTTGCCTAAGGTTGTATGGTACTACTCGATCGCTCTGATCGACACTTGGATGATTTGGATGAGTCATATTGCCCCCTTATGAATTTATGACAAATTTAAAAATTTATCATCTGATTAAACGACATTTTTTTAATTTTGTAAATCAAAATTTTAAATAGATTTATGCATTAAAATTAACCATTATTTTGTGCATTTTTTTTTACAAAAATAATCAATAAAATTATGAATTTAGTGAGGTTTAAAATCCAAACTAATAAGCTTTAAGAGTTAAATTTATTTACTAAAAGAAGAATCAATAGTGCCTTTAAAACAATTAATAATGTATGGATAACTATTTGTTACATAGTATCCATATTGACCTTTATAAGTCATTCCATTGCATTCATCTAAATCACCAGCATCAGTCCATTCCCAGTCCTCTTCATAGATCCCTGTATATGCTCCACCAGGGTTGGTATTACTTTGTGTTCCCCGGCTTCCTTCTTTTAAAGAATAACCAGATATAACTTTGCGATAGAGTCCTGTTGTGTCGTCTAAAATATATGATCCATATATAGGAAATCCATCAGCTGCAAATCCAATAAATGGAGAGCCATCTCCTGATGGGTTCTCATCAAACATGGCATTAGGATTGCCATGATAGTGATAAGTTCCATCTCCTTGAACATGAGCATTATGGAGGTCGACTCCAAACATAGATGTATACTCAAGCGGGACTAGATTCCATTGAGCTGATTGGCCACAGCCAGCTGCTATGTTTCCATCAGCATTAGCATTGGGGCTTGACGGGGAATAACATCCTGCACTTTTTAAATCAACAACTACTCCATTTAACATTAAGGCATCCCATGTGTTACGTCTAATTTCTGTATTTTGAGAAGCTTGTTCAGGAAATCTTTTTACTCTAAAAACTCTTTCTACTTCAATTGCATTATGTGCAAAATTTGCTGATGAATCATTGAAGTCATGATTTGGAATATTGTCACTGTATATATCACAATATTCTTCGGAAGCTTCAATATCTAGATACCCCTCAAAATCTATAACTCTGGTTAAATCTCTTACACTGGATCTATAATTTTCATCATAATCAGCACAGTCACTGCTTCTATTAGAAAAAATATCATTGGTTATATCTATCCTGAGAATCACTCCATTTACCACAACCGATGCACTACCAGAAGAAGATTCTCCTGAACAAGTTAGGTTGAATGAGTTCATTCCAGATTGATTTATTATAATTTCTTCTGATCCTGAAACTGCTTTTGTTCCTGACCAATTTCCAGAAGCTAAACAGGTTTGTGCATTGGTTGATGACCAGCTCAACATAACTGGAGATCCAATTTCTACTTCTGAATTGTTTGATGAAAGACTTACAGTGGCAACAGGATCTGGAGCTTGAGCAGAGCCTCCTCCGCCGCCACAACTTATTAATAAAAAGCTAATTAAAGAAATGGATAGGAATCTTATTTTCATTATGAAAGAGTTTATAAGTGTTCTTTTAGAAAAAGGATTACAGCCTGTTGATATATATCCCTATTTTCTTTTTTTCTATAACCGTGGCCTTCGTTAAGAGCGTTCATATACCATACTGTCTTGTCAGCTTCTCTTAATGATTTCACTACTTGCTCAGATTCAGTTACAGGCACTCTTGGATCATTTTCACCTTGTGCTACAAACATTGGTACAAATATTTTCTCAACATTGTTATTTGGACTAATTTTTTCTAGAAAAGCTCTCATTTCAGGATCTCTTTCGTCTCCGTATTCAACTCTTCTTAAGTCTCGCCTGTAATCTTGAGTGTTTGTTAAGAAAGTTACAAAGTTTGATATTCCAACAATATCTATTGCTGCCTTTAATCTATCGCTATAGTGAACGGCACTTGCAAGAACCATATACCCTCCATAAGAACCGCCATAAACAGCAACTCTAGATGAATCTAAATTTGGTTGTTCCTCGATCCAATCAAGCAAAGCTCCAATATCTTTTACTGAGTTTTCTCTATTAAAACCATTATCAAGACCTAGATATGTTTTGCCATATCCTTCACTACCTCTAACATTTGGCGTTATGACAGCAGCTCCAAGTTGATCTATCCATAATTGGAATGTGCTGCTAAATCTTGGTCGTGATTGACCCTCTGGGCCACCATGAATATAAATAATTACTGGTAATGGGTCTTTACTTTCTTTCGCGTAGACAAATGCTGGAACATCTAATCCATCAAAAGATGAATAACTTATTAGCTTTGGGCTAACAAAAGAAGATGTATCTAATCCGCCAACTTCAGACTCAGTCCACTTTATAAGTTCTCCGTATCTTAAGGGGTTTCTTTTAAGCTCTAGCGTGTAACTATCTGATGGGCTTTTATAAGTATTAATTGATAAACCTAGCATGCTTGCTTCTTCATTAAATTCAATGCCTCCAACTAAGCCTATCGGGATAGTTGAAACTTTTTGATAATCCAATGTTTTGGTATCTAAAAGATATAAGGAGCTAAAGCCATTCTCATTAATTGTAAATGCTGCTCTAGCGCCATCACTAGATAGTGTAAAACCTGCAACATCCCATTTAATATCTTTTGTAATGACTTTTATCTCTCCTGAAAAAAGATTTTTGTGAGCTAGATTATTAAATTCACCAAACTCATCGGTAACATAGAATATGCCCGTGCTGTCTTTATCAAAACTTAAGCCACTATTAACAGATTGTTTATTTACACTCCCAAGGATTAGTTCTTTTTCTTTGGTGTTTAGATTAACTAGATACACTTTTGAATTAGTTATTGATATATAGTTTTGAATTAAAACTTTTGAGTTATCTTTTGACCAATCTATTGGCCCCCATGAAGTTCCATCAGGAGATTCTAGTATCACCTCAGCTGAAGCTGGATCACTAATACTCATAACCCATACATCGTTAGAAGCTCCGTTTCTTTTATTGCTTCTATAAGCTATTTTTGTTCCGGTTTTATCCCATAAGGGTCCGCCGTTTCTTGATTCTCCATCTGTTAGTAATTTAAAAGATCCGTCTAAAGGATTTAATGAAAAAATTTGTGCGTTCTCACTGCCCCCAGAATCCATTGTAAAAGCAATCAAATCTCCCTTAGGCTGCTTGCTAACAGATCCAATTGGCTCATCAAAATATGTTATTTGGTTTCTAGATCCACCAGGATTTTTAACCAAATGGAGTTGGCTAACATTGCCAAACCTAGTTGATATGTATAATTGTTTGCCCGATGAATCAAAGCCTCTAAAAGATCCAGACCTAATATTTTGAAATCTTCTAAGATCATTCTTAATAGCTTCTGGAATAGGAGGTATATCTTCTAATATAAGATTTCCATTATTCTCAGTTGAAGTTACAACTTGAGAACTTGCCTGAAATGTTAAAAAAAAGAATATTGATACTAATAATTTTCTATTCATCTTTGCCTAAACTTAAATTACCTAATGAAGAAATTATACATTGGTTGATTAAAAATCACTCGAGCAGTGGAATTGTTAAAATCTTATCTATCTTTTATCATTATAAGATGAAAAAAATACTCGCAATATTTCTACTATCTCTATTGATTGTTAGTTGTGGGCCTCCCAAAAAAGAGATAGCGCAAGCAGCGTGCTCAGAGATATTGGCAACACGCAACTTTGAAGATTCTACAAGGGTCCAGATTTATAATAAAGCAAGAATGGATCTTGATATGAGTCCTATTAGCTCAAGTGATGATAAAACTTTTTTTGATATAAAAATAAGATATGGGGGATATGATGGTTGTATGGAGTTATTTTTTCCACCTCCTCCGCCAACTAAAAAAGAACTTGAGCAGCAAAGGATTGCAGAAGAAGAACTTAGAATTATAAGAGAAAATCAAGAGAAAAAAAGGGCAGAAGAGAGAGCTATTAAAGAAGGAGAACTTAGAATTATAAGAGAAAATGAAGAGAAAAAAAGGGCAGAAGAGAGAGCTATTAAAGAAGAAGAGGCTAGAATTGCTAGGGAAGAAGAAGAACGAAAAAAAGAAGAAGAAAGAAGGATAGCTGAAGAAAAGAGAATTGCAGAGGAACGCAAAAAATTAGAAGAGGCTAGATTAGCTCAAGAAAAAAAATTAAGAGAAGAAGAAGAGCGAAGAATTTATGTTAAAGAAAATACAGTCACATCTTATCTCTATTGTCCCAGTAATTCTAAAATATCCAGACGATCTGAAGTTCCAAGTTACTGGAAAGGGTTAATTATTAATAAACTTGATGATGATTATCTTAATTCGTCTATATACCGCAGTAGCAGTCAGGTTGAAACTGCAATATTAACAAGTTTTTATAAATCAGATCATGAGTTTGGTGTGATGCGATCCTGCCAAGATCTAATTGATTATAGTTATGCTTACAATGAACAATATCCCTCAGATGAATTAATCTATAAATTTGAACAAAAAGCTATAAAAGATGCTGAAAATGAAAATACTAAACCAAATTACATTGATTGGGATCTAAGAAAACTTGGGCTTACATATGATCAAGAAAGATATTTAGAATATAGACGCATGCTAAAAGGTGCACCTTCAAATCTAAATGTGTCTATTTCATCTTTCAAACAGAAAGATGTTCTGCTCAATGGAATAGAGCCTCTATTTTGTGAAAAGGTAGGGACTGAAATATATGTATTGGATTATTTGAGAGTAAAGCCCGAGATCAAAAAAAATATAATTATCAGAAAATCTCAAGGCAATGTGATTTTAGATTCTATAGATTTAGATGAGTCTGTATTAATGACTGGTTCTGGAAGAACTTTCAATAGAGATAAATTTAGCACCAGTGAATATGATAGTTGTGAGATTATCAATGAAGATGAGTTTAATCTAAAAGTAATTAAGCCGCTTGAGGATAAATTTAAAGCCACTATAGAAAATCAAAAATTATTTTTAGAAAATTCAAAAAAAGACGTTGAAAGACAGATTTAATGGTTTTAATCAAATAAAGTATGAATTAAATGAGTGACAGAGTTAGTTGGAGAAAAGCTTGGTCTTTATTTTATAAGATGACAATCATGTCAATATTACTAACTATTTTTTGTTGGTTCTTTGTAGCTTTAATTTCAAATACCACTTCCAAATCTGAAAAAGAAACTTCTTATGAGACGAATATTGATTGTGTATTAAATAATCTTGCTAATAATAAAGATATTGAAAAGTGTGATAAATACTCTCCTAACTAGAATTTTAAAATGGTGGGCCCGGGAGAACTCGAACCTATGGCTAATGGGTTATAAAAATCTTAATTGTTTAGTTCGATTTATTAAGATTGCTATTCCAAGCAAAAACTGAGAACGGAATGGTTAGTAGGTAAATAAAAGCCAAAATATTAATAGATAGCCATAAAAAATTAATAAAACTTAAGACAATTAAAGAAAATGCAATAAAAAATGTTAGTCTTGATTTAACATACAAATTCTTTCTTTTAATTGAGAAAGTTGGAATTCTACTTGTTAGTAAGCCGCTAATTAAAATAATGTAGGCCGCTACAAAGTTCAAATTTTCATACGCCCAATAATATCCCATGAAGGAATGTGTTAAAGGTAATAAAATTAAAATTGCGCCAACAGGTGTTGGTATTCCAGTAAAGAATCTCTCTGGCTCTCCTTCAGAATTTTTAGATGACTCAAGCCTGACATTGTATAAAGCTAATCTTAAACAAGAAAATATAATGAAAATTAAACAAGCAAAAGCACCTATACCACTCTCCTGATTAAAGATAGACATGTAGACAAGGATTCCAGGAGCAATGCCGAAGCTAAGAAAGTCTGAAAGAGAATCTAATTGCGCACCTAAATCTGATTCGCTTTTAAGATGTCTTGCAAGCATGCCGTCTAAGACGTCACAAACCCCAGCAATTAAAATACATAAGATTGCTAAATTAAAATCTTCTTCAAGAGCAAACCTAATTGAACTTAAGCCAAAACTTAATCCAGATAAAGTAATAATGTTTGGGAGCAAGACTTTGAGATCAATTTTTTTCATCTGTCTTATTTGAATGATGCCAGCACTGATTCACCAGCGATCACTTTGTCTCCAATAGAACATTTTGTGACTGCATCTAATGGCATATATATATCAACTCGGGAGCCAAACCTTATTAATCCAAATCTTTCTCCTTGATGAAGATTATGATTATTGGATATAAATCCTAAAATTCTTCTAGCAATTAAGCCTGCTATTTGAACAACAACAATCTCAGCACCATTATCAGAACTGATGATTAAACTGCTTCTTTCATTTTTCTCGCTAGCTTTATCAAGACTAGCATTTAAGAATTGACCTTCTTTATAGATTATATCTTTTACAGTGCCTGAGACTGGGCTTCGATTAATATGGACATTGAAAACATTCATAAAAACACAGATACGTTTCATTTTTTCTTGGTTTATTGAGACTTCTTCTGGAGGATAAGCCTCATCGATAAGGCAAACTTTTCCATCTGCAGAGCTAATAATTAAATTTGTGTCTATTGGCGTATTTCTTTTTGGATCACGAAAGAACCATAAGGTAAAAAGAGTTAATAAATATCCAATAACTGAAATCGCTATTGATATGAATGATAAAAGAATTGAAATAACAAAAAAAATGGTCGCGAATTTCCATCCTTCTGGATGAATAAAAGGTCTTTTAGAAGTTGATGTGCTCATATCAATTAATAATTAACTAAGTTGCGCATTTTATAACATGAAATTTATATTAACTAGGCATGCTTTGCCTCACTACCTTAAAATTAATTTAAATTCCTCAAGTATACTTTCCAGCAATTCGTTAAATTCAGTCGATTGCTCCATCATTAAAAAATGACTGGTATTTGGGATACCTTTGGTAACCAATAATTCTTGATTTACAGTATCAAAGTTGTGCTTCAGTGGTGCGTCACCAGCATTAAATATTGCAATAGGAATAGATATATCTCCAAGCGCTTCACTTATATGGTTGTTAATGTAATCAAGATAATGGCCTTCACCAAAGAGTGAATTAATACCTATCACAGGAGGTGCTTCTTTCATGGCGTCACTTATTTCTTTTGCAAGATCATGTGTTGCAGGAGATTTATACAATTCTTCGACCATTGAATCTATTACCCCATCGTAGCCGAACTTTAACATCAGCCACGCTCCTATTTTATAAAAGTATGAGTAAAATAAATCTTCACCTTCTAGCTCATCTACAACTACAACTCCCTGGAGGTCAATAACATTGAGACGTGCTGTCTCTAACACCACCAAACCACCAAGTGAATGACCAACGAGGGTTACATCGCTCAGTCCTAAGCTAGAGGTGACAGCTATCACATCTTGTGCAAATGCGTTGATACTAAGATTTTCTATTTCAGAAGATGATTGACCATGACCACGCAGATCTATAGCAACAACAGTGTAATCGTTTGCAAAGTGTTTGATCTGATCTTTCCAAAAAGATCGGTTGCAAAGCCACCCATGAACAAACACGAGAGCTCGCTCGTTGTCTCCATGTATTTCGTAAGCTATTTGAGTTTTTTCTGAAGACGATAGGATTTTAGTCTCAGCATTAATTGTTTGTGATGTACCTGAAACAAATAAATAGATAAAGATATAAATTAGAAACTTATTCTTCATAAAAGACCTAGTAAGTTTTCTTTCATAAACTAGATTGTCATACTTATTATAAGTCTGATGGTTTACCAAACGCGCAGTAACTCCATAACATCAGGTGATGAGTAAGGCGGTGGTAGATCGCCAACAACAGAACTTTCCCTGATTTCCTCTATAGGAATTTTATTTACTTCATCTATTAAGAAAGCGTGGGCACGAGTCAATCTTTCGAGATCTTCTGGTTTATACCAATCTAAGCTGTCTATTTCGCTATGATAGAGATACCCTGTCTGAATAAATCCTGCGCTTGGTATATCTATTAGACCATCGACGTCTCCGGCGGGGGTTGTAAAAGAATTTCGATTAACAACAATTCCATAATTATCCACCATTCTTTGCATTGCATCACGCACAGAATAGTTTCCATTACTAATGAATGGTACTAGTGGTGCTAGGGCATTAGTAGTTACCAACATATTTAGGGAATTTTTATTTCCCGGAGCACCTAGGTGTTCTAGCTGGATTGCGAGTGCTGTTTTCTCAATTATTTCCGGGTTGCGATTGTGGTAGAAATCAGAACCACCGCTTCCGCAAGTTTCGTGATCCCCGGTTACCAAGAAGATGAGGTTCCTCGTCCGTTGTTCTTGCGGAATATTCTTATAGTATCGTGCAAGTTCCATCAGCGCTGCGACACCGGTACCATTATCCAGCACTGCCTCCCAGAATCCATCTATATGGGCAGTAATAATGAGATTTTCATCCGTAGTGCCGGGAAGCACGGCTATTACATTCTGAGATGTGCCGACAGTACGAAATTCTCCCTCAACGAATAAATTGACAACTGGCTGCGAATCATCGTCGGAGATGTCGATAAGTCTTCGAAGATAGGCACCGTCCTCAAAGCCAATACTTGTCCAAGGAATTGAATCAACCCACCCGGTAGGTGTGTACAATTGAGTCGCATGTTTTGCATTTCCAGGCAAGTCCATCCACAAGATTATTCCCTCTGCATTTGTCTCAGTTGCTATTCTATTGGCTGAGGCCAGTCCACTGTGCATCAAAACACCGTCGAACACCCTGACATATAATAGTGCAATCTTTCCTTTGAGATCTTTACCACGAAGTTCAGCGGCAGTTCCAAATCCTACATACTCAACCGGTAACGTCAGCCCTCCTGGTGGTGTGACCCCTGAGGGATATCCAGTTGCTGCTGATGTCAATGTTACTTGGTTCTCACCCTGTTGAACTGAAAGATCTACAGAACTAGGAACCCATACTCCGCATGTTAATGGAAACTCCTGCATTTGCACATCCTCGAAACCCCAAGTCTCGAAAGTGTTTTTAACATATTCAGAAGCCTTGCGCTCATATGGACCGCCCTGTATTCGACCCCAAAGCACATCCCCATTCGCTTTGCTTTGGAGGGAAATATCAGTAAGTGCTTCAAGGTATTCATAGATATTTGCCCCACTGATGCTTGTGTAACTATTTGCTAGGGAGCTATCCACTCGACCAATATTTGTTACATCAAAAGGTATATAGTAATTGGAAGTTACGTTTTCGATAGCTATTTTAATGTCTTCAGGGCTAATATCCCTATCGGATACTTGAGTTAATACTGCTGGAGTAAAGGTAATCATTCCAATCGAAATGATGACTAACCTGCTAGTTATTAATAAGTTAAAAAATTTAATCATAAGAAGTTATTATAATTGACAAAGCACTAGTGCCCAATCTTCGTCGGTGTCTCCCACTGAAAACGCCCGTCTTTTTTGTAAATCTCCCCACTTTTCATCACAAATTCAACACGCTTAAGGGCGGCCTGCAGGTCTTTGTGTGGCTCTCCTGTTACCGCGATCAAGTCGGCGCGCAGACCGACTTTGATCGCGCCGCGGTCACCATCGACGCCTAAGAGTTTTGCCGTATTTAAAGTCATCATTCTTAGCGTTTCTAATGGCGGAATTCCCGCATCTTCAAAACTCTGCAAAAAATCCAGCGTCGCGGTACCGCGTGTTTTGCCTTCCTTGTAGTAGACAACGTCGGTACCGAAGGCGATAGGCGTGCCGATTTTGTAG
>CABXPU010000007.1 GCA_902514105.1 uncultured SAR86 cluster bacterium | reverse complement strand
ATAAAAACTCTCAAAAACCAAAATGGGGTTTTGGTATTAGTGTAATTAAAGATACGCCTTATAAAGTTTTATATATTAGTGAGGGAACAGATGAAAGAAATAGAATTTATATTCAGCTAGAAGAAGATGGAGAATTTATTCCTGTAATTGATGAGCTTATAGGTGCCTATAGCTTAATTTCTGCGAAAGAAAATATCTTATGGTTCTACACTACTAATAATGCTCCGAATGGAAAAATTGTTAAATTAAGAATTAATGAAGATAAAAGCATGGAATGGTCTGAGGTTATACAAGAAAGCAAGGATTCAATTTCTAGTGTAAATATCATTAATAATTCATTTGTTGTGATCTATCTTGAAGATACCCTTTCTAGAGTTAAATTCTATAACTTAGATGGTTCATTTAGTCATGACCTAAAGGGAGAATTTAATGGAAGTGTGGGTGGTTTTGGAGGCAAAATCGATGATTCAGAGACATATTTTAGTTATACAAATTTCACTACCCCCTCTCAGATCTATAAGATTGATCTTACAAAAAATACAAGCGAATTATTTTGGGAAGAAAAGCTTGTTGATTTTAATGCCTCAGAATATACATCTAAATTAAAATTTTATAGATCTAAAGATGGTACAAAAATTCCTCTACATTTAAGCTACAAGAATTCTACTAATATTAATTCGTCGACACCTGTATTGCTTTATGGATACGGAGGATTCAATATTTCTATTTTACCAAGGTTTAGTAAAAGCTATCTAGCATGGATGAATCAGGGTGGAGTTGTAGCAGTTGCCAACCTTAGGGGTGGTGGAGAGTATGGTCAAAAGTGGCATGCTGATGGAATGCTTTTAAATAAACAAAATGTGTTTGATGATTTTGCTTTTGCTGCAAAATACCTTCATAAATCTAAAATAGGCTCGCCTGCAACAACAGCTATACAGGGTGGCTCTAATGGAGGGCTTCTGGTAGCAGCTACTATGTTACAGAATCCTAAACTTTTTGGTGCAGCAATTCCTCAGGTTGGCGTTTTAGATATGCTGAGGTTTAATAAATTTACAATTGGATGGGCTTGGGAAAGTGATTATGGTTCTCCAGAAAAGACTGATGAGTTTTATAATCTTTTATCTTATTCGCCATATCATAATATTGAGGCTGGAGAATGCTATCCGCCAACTTTAGTTACGACTGCAAAAAGAGATGATAGAGTTGTTCCGTCACATTCTTTTAAATTTGCAGCAAGACTTCAATCAGCACAAGGATGTGATAATCCAATACTAATAAGAATAGAAGATAGAGCTGGTCATGGAGCAGGAACTCCTAAAAGCAAACGAATAGAAGCAATATCTGATGTTTACGGTTTTGCTTTATCATCAATGGAATAATTCTTATTGAATAGATAAAAGTTCAATTTCAAATGTTAGTACTGAATTTGGAGGTATGGTTGGCCGCCCTTCTTCACCATATGCCAAGCTGGGGTGAATAAATACCCTCCATTTATCACCAATTCTCATTAAAGGTAGTATCTTTTGGCAACCCGGTATTAATTGAGAAGGTTTAATAACTAATGGTTCATTCATATCTACAGAACTCCAAAAAACCGTTCCATCTATTAGGGTGCCATGAAAATGAGCTGAAATAGTGTCTGATAAGCTTGGCTTTTCTGCCGCACTATTCCCGCTCTTAATAACTTCATATTGAAGACCTGTCTCAACCTCTATGACCTCGTCCTGATTTATATTTGATGCTAAAAAGATATTTCCTTCTTGCATATTAGTATCCAGTAAATTATTTGATTGATCTTGGCCGCAACCAACGAGAATAGTTAAAGTTATAAATTGCAAAAAATATTTCATGCTTTAGCTCCCTTTATTGAAATGATATTTTAACTTAGCAACTATTTCAGATAATAATTCATCTGGAATCTCATGACCAACTCCATCTAAAATCATTTTCTCGCTATTATTAATATTTTCAAATAAAGATATTCCATGATCTACAGGGATAAGTGGGTCTTCGGCTCCATGAATAATTAATGTATTTAAGTCTATTTCTCCTAATCTGTTAAATCTATTTGGGCTTGCTCCAACTGCGGCCATGTGGCCGGAAGATGTATTATTACCGTGGGATAATATCTCATCAAACCTTTTTTCATAAGCCTCCTCATTAAATGGGAACCTAGATCCAGTTAATGCAATTTGAGAAATTTTTAACGCTTCTTTTTCCATTCCTTGTAGATTAAGAACAAAGGATTCCTTCATAGCCTGCTTAAAAATTGGGCTGGGGGCCGACAAACCTTCAGTATCAAAACCTGGAGTTGTCATGATAGCTGTTAAGCTTAGCGCTCTGTCTGGATGATCTATTGCAATAATTTGAGCTATCATTCCCCCTAATGAAGCCCCTACTATATGGGCTTTTTCAATAGCCAGATAATCAAGAATTGATAAACCATCTTTAGCCATATCGCTAAGGTTATATTCAGATGGAACTTCTTCCATATTAAATTTGCCTTCTTCATTGAACATAAAATCAAAGACAGTATCTACAAATGACTCAATTACAAAATCAGGAAGGATTTTTATAATTTTTATAAAAATTGGTTCTGAGGTGACCCATGAACTCTTTCCGGTATCACGATTATCATAGGTAATCACATAAAAACTCTCTTTAACTAGTCCGTCTATTAGATCCTGAGGCCAAAGCTTGCTATTAGAATTAATGCCCATGATCAACAAGACAGGTGGATCAGATTTATCTCCATGGGCTTGCCACCAAATATCAACTCCATTTAATGGAGTAACTGCACCCTGCTCATTAGCAAAAGGAGTAAAACTGATAATCAGCAAAAAGAAAAAAAATATCTTTCTCATTCCTAAACTTTTATTTTTAAGAATTTTCTTTTGCCCACTTGATATATTGCTTCGCTGCCTCTTTGAATCTCTATTTTAGGATCTTCAACTTTAACTGAATCTATCTTTACTCCGCCCTGCTTTATAAGTCTAGAAGCTTCTGAAGTGCTACTTGTCATTTCAGCATCTTTTAACAAATTAACTAATGGAATGCTGTCTTTTTCTATTTCAATATTAATACTTGGAATATCTTCTGGCATTAGCCCTTTTTGGAAACGTTTTAAAAAAGATTCTTTGCAATCTTTTCCATCACCCTTTGAGTGGAATCTATCAACGAGCTCTTCAGCTAAAATAAATTTAATATCTCTAGGATTTGTTCCCGCCTCCATTTCTTTTCTTAAAGATGCTATCTCTTCTTCAGGTATAAAACTTAAAAGTTCAAACCATCTCCACATAAGCTCATCAGAAATTGACATTATTTTCCCAAACATCTCATCTGGAGCTTCATCAACTCCAATATAATTATTTAATGATTTTGACATTTTATTTGTTCCATCTAACCCTTCAAGAATAGGAACAGTTAGAACAACTTGGGGGTCTTGCCCATATGCTCGTTGGAGCTCTCTGCCAACTAAAAGATTAAATTTCTGGTCTGTACCGCCACACTCAACATCAGCTTCTAGCGCAATAGAGTCATAACCTTGAATCAATGGGTATAAAAATTCATGTATGGCTATGCTTTGATTTGAAGAGTATCTCTTATTAAAATCATCTCTTTCAAGCATTCGAGCAACATTATAATTAGAAGCAAGTTTTATAATTCCTTCAGCGCCCAGATCATTGCACCACTCAGAATTAAAACGAATCTCTGTTAAGTCTTCTTTTAATATCTTGAAAACTTGGTTCTTATATGTCTTTGCATTTTCGGCTACCTCATTAGCGTCAAGTGTGGGTCTGGTTTTATTCTTTCCAGAAGGATCGCCTATTTGACCCGTGAAGTCACCTATTAAGAAAATAACCTTATGGCCCAGCTCTTGAAAATGTCTCATTTTATTTAATAAAACTGTATGCCCAAAATGAAGATCAGGTGCAGTTGGATCAAATCCAGCCTTGATAACAAGCTGCTTACCCGATTCAAGCTTCTTCTTTAAATCTGCTTCGGTAAGAATCTCGTCAGCTCCGCGATTAATAAGTTTTAATGCCTCTTTCATATATTGCTAGACTACCATAGTATTATTAAGAGATTTAGAAAATTCCATAGTTTTTAGATATAAAAATTAGATCGAATATAAAGCATTGATACTTAAGAACATAAGATTAAAATACAAAAATGTCACTAATAGAAGGAAAATTTTATTCAGAAGAAATCTTAGCCAAAGATTTTATAAAAGATAGTCAATTTCTCAATAATTCATCAATAGAAGAAGATGCTATTAATATAGTTAATCTATGCAGAGATAGAAAAAGTGAAAGAACTCAACTAGACGCATTCTTAAGTGAATACGGTTTATCAAATAACGAAGGTGTCGCCTTAATGTGCTTAGCAGAATCTCTGCTAAGAATTCCAGATAGTCATACAAGAAATAAGCTAATATCTGAGAAATTGTCAGCTGGAGCATGGGAAACCCACTTAAATCAAGCTGATAGCCTTTTTGTAAATGCTTCAACTTGGGGGCTTCTGTTGGCGGGTAAAATAATAAAACCTTCAAATGAATTATCAAAAAACCCGCTCACATGGCTAAATGAGCTAACTAAAAAATCAGGAGAAATTCCTATAAGAGAAGCCATTATGATGGCTATGAAGATCCTTAGCGGTGAGTTTGTTATGGGAAGAGATTTTGAAGAAATTAAATCCATAAAAGGAATTGATAAAGATTCTTATTCATTTGACATGCTAGGAGAAGCAGCAAGAACTGAGAATCAAGCAAAAGATTATTTTCTTGCTTATGAGAATGCAATAAATAATGTAAGTGAAATAAATTCAAAGTATAAAGCCAATAATGGCATATCAATAAAGATATCTGCCTTAAGCCCGAAATATGAGATGTTAAATCAAACTCATATAAAAAAATATCTAATACCCAAGCTTGATTCTCTTATAGATCTTGCTTTTAACAAAGATATAGAAGTAACAATAGATGCAGAAGAGCAAGATAGGCTTTCTATTAGCTTAGAGCTAATAAAAAACATACTATTGAATAAAAAATATAAAGAATGGGATAACATTGGATTAGCTGTTCAGGCATATGGCAAAAGATCGATAGGTGTTATCAATTGGACTGAAGAGATCTTAAAAGTAAGAGCTCCTATTCATATTAGACTGGTCAAAGGTGCTTATTGGGATTATGAAATAAAGCAATCTCAAATTAAATCTCATCCAGGCTATTCAGTATATACAAATAAGAGTTTGACTGACTTAAGTTATCTTCACACGGCAAAAAAGATATTTGAAGTAGAAAAGATCTATCCAAAGTTTGCAACCCATAACGCTCATACTATTTCATCTATTTATCATATGGGTAAGAATCGTACTTACGAATTTCAAAGATTGTATGGCATGGGAGAGCTCTTATACGATTCTGCCCAAAAGATATGCGAAGATATGCCCAATGCAAGCATATATGCACCCATTGGTGCATATAAGGATTTGCTGCCCTATCTTGTAAGA
Organism: uncultured SAR86 cluster bacterium; assembly: GCA_902514105.1. GTDB lineage: Bacteria > Pseudomonadota > Gammaproteobacteria > Magnimaribacterales > D2472 > MED-G78. The sequence continues at coordinate 40,315 of CABXPU010000007.1, read as the reverse complement.
AGATTACTTGAAAATGGAGCAAATAGTTCATTTATAAATAGATTATTAGACTCAAACATAGAAGCCAAGAAATTAGCAGAAAATCCAGCTAAGATATTAGAATCAAAACTAAAAGAAAATGCATTACTAAAAATAAACTTACCAAAAGATATGTTTGAAGAAAGACAAAATTCGCCAGGTCTTGATCTGTCAGAGAAAGATAATATAGATCAACTAAAATCCAGATTAAAAAAGTTTGAAGGCATGGAGATTAATGCGGCCTCTTCACTAGATGCTATTAATAAAAAAGTTGAGAAACACAATGTATTTTCATTGTGCGACCAAAAGACTATTGGATCTGTTACATTTGATGATCCAGAGTTAATAAAAGATATTTTTAAACACTCCCCAGTTGATGAAAAATGGTCTGAAACTAGTGTAAAAGATAGAAGTAAAGCTATGGAAAGAGTTGCTGACCTGATCCAGTCAAACTCTGATGAATTGTTATATCTTTTAATGCATGAAACAGGAAAAACTATTCATGATGCATGGGACGAGTTAAGAGAAGGAGAAGATTTTTTAAGATTTTATGCAGCTGAAGCAAATAAATTACAGTCCAAGAATATAGAATTAAAAGGCCCAACCGGTGAATTAAATGAGCTTTCATACCATGCCAAAGGAAATATCTTATGCATTAGTCCTTGGAATTTCCCTGTGGCAATCTTGGTTGGGCAAATTAGTGCGGCTTTAGTAACTGGCAATAATGTTATTGCTAAGCCCTCAGAAAATTCCTCTTTATTAGGTTACAAGATAATAGAGTTATTTTATGAGGCCGGAGTGCCCAAGAGTGCATTAAAATTAATCATGGGTGGAGCTGATCAGGGTAATGCTTTAAGTCTAATTGATGACATTCATACTGTAAGCTTTACTGGCTCTCATCTGACAGCACAGTCTATTAATAAAAAATTAGCTTCAAAAATAGGCCCTATAACTCCTATCATCGCTGAAACTGGTGGTCTTAATGTAATGATTGTTGATTCAAGCGCTTTATTAGAACAGGTAACTGATGATGTTATAAGATCAAGCTTTAATTCAGCAGGTCAAAGATGTTCTGCTCTTAGACTTATTCTTGTCCAAGAGGAGATCTATGAGGATTTATGGGGAATCCTAACCGGGGCCATGAAAGAAATGGTTTTAGATACTCCTAATAATTTTGAAACTGATGTGGGTCCAATAATTAATCAAAAAGCATATAAGAAATTATCCTCTTACATAGAATCATTTTCACAAAACAATAAGAAATTCCAACCTCATGAACATATTCCTAGTAAAAATATAATTGGTCCATGTTTAATTGAATTAAATTCTTTGAATGAAATAAATGAAGAGCAGTTTGGTCCTATATTGCATATATATAAATATAATGCTTCTTCATTAAATGATGATTTAAAAGAATTAAACAAAAAAAACTATGGTCTAACTTTAGGAGTTCATTCAAGAATAGAATCAAAACATGAAGAAATCGCATCATATATGTCTGTAGGTAATTCTTATATTAACCGGGATATGGTTGGAGCAGTTGTTGGTGTTCAGCCCTTTGGTGGAGAGGGTCTATCAGGCTGTGGGTTTAAAGCTGGAGGTCCTAACTATTTGCTCCAATTTGTTAATGAAAGGGTTATTTCAAAAAATACTGTTGCCTTTGGCGGCAATACAGAATTACTTAATTTAGATAAAGAATAAACAATGGTTGGATTTAAAAGAGTTTCTTTTAAGAATGTAATGATAATTTTTATATTATTCATTGGATTTATTCTTTTGGTTAATCTAGATCTTAAAAATAATCCGCAATTACCTGAAGAGGATATCTTTGAATCAGAAGAAATTATTACTACCGCTGCCACCTTTAAATCTTATGATTTTTATACAGTTAAGGAAGGTGAAAACCTTTCTATAATATTTGAGGAGTTTAAGGTGCCCTTAAATACTGCATATAAAATATTTAGAAAAGATAGCAATGGATCTTTAAGGGATGTCAGGCCTGGCAATAAAATGATTTTTACTTATTTAAATGAGGGAATAGTCCAAATAGAGATTATTAAAGATACTTCAAGCTCATTAGTGATTAATATTGGTGAGGACGTATCATTAGAAAAAGTATTTAAAAGCCCAGAGACAGTCCCAAGTTTTAAAACTGGAATTATTGAGACTTCATTCTATGAGGCAGGATTAAAAGCAGGAATTCCAGATAGCATTATCATGGACTTTGCTTACATTTTTGGATGGGATATTGATTTTATATTTGATGTAAGAAAAGGAGACCGATTTTCAGTTATTTTTGAAACCGAATTTTCTCAAGGAGAAAAAATATCTAGTGGGGATGTTGTTTTTGCTGAATTTATCAATAAAAATAATCGATACATTGCTCAGAGGTTCTATGATGAGGAACAAGGTAAGCAATACTTCAATGAAAATGGAGATAATGTAAAAAAAGCTTTCTTAAGAGCTCCATTAGATTTTGCATACATAAGCTCTCATTTTAATCCAAATAGAATGCATCCCATCTTGCATAGAATTAAGGCTCATAATGGGGTTGATTATGCTGCTAAAAGAAATACACCCGTGAAAGCATCTGGAGATGGGGTTATTTCTTTTGTTGGGAAAAAAAGTGGTTATGGGAGAACCTTAGAAATAAAACACGGTGGAGATATAAAAACTTTGTATGCTCATTTAGAGAAATTCAATCCCCAATCAAAAGTGGGAAGTAAGGTTAAACAGGGTGACATCGTTGCATATGTTGGAGATTCCGGTCAGGCAACGGGAACTCATCTACATTTTGAGTTTTGGCAGGGCAATAAGAGGACAGACCCTGTTAAAGTTAAACTACCGTCAGCTAAACCAATTAATCAAAATCAAATAAATTCTTTTAATAATCTGTTAAGTTTAAATATTAATAAACTTAATAAGTATACTTTGAAGGAAGATGAGTAAATATTTCATTGGTATTATGACTGGCACAAGTGCTGATGCTCTTGATGGGTGTTTGGTATCTTTCGAAGACAAATTTAAGCTTATTAATGTAGCCTCTGAAGACCTTGAAAGCCCCTCATTAAACGGAACTTATAAAGATATTTATGAGGACTGTGTAAAAGCTGGATATAAACTTGCAAGCGATTCATCAAAGATGCTAGATCTAGATAATGTCATCAATATTAAGACCTGTGAACTAGTTAATAAAATTATATTGGATGCCAATATAAATATAAAAGATGTCTGTGCTGTTGGTTTCTCGGGACAAACTATTCACCATACATATACTAGAAGCTACCAACTTGGAAATCCTCAACTAATAGCAAATAATCTAAATATCAAAGTAATTTCTGAGTTTAGAAATTACGATATTAAAGCGGGCGGCATGGGAGCCCCCTTAATTCCAGCTTTTCATAAATACCTCTTCGCTGAAAAAGGTAAAGATAAATTGGTATTTAATATTGGTGGAATATCTAATGGAACTTATCTTCAGGGAGAAACAATATCACAAGGAACAGATGTAGGGCCTGGTAATTGTCTTATAGACTTGGTTGCTATAAAGAAATTAGGTGAACCTTTTGACATGAATGGTGAAGAGGCTTCTCGGGGACAAATAAACAAAACACTCCTAGATAAGTTGATGAATGAAAAGATGTCATATCCTAGAGCTGATGATAAAAAAACCTATTACAATCTTGTTCCTTGGTTATTTAAGAATATTGATGAATATAAACTTTCAGATTATGAAGATTTTCTTAGAATTGAAACCTCGTCTTTGCTTAGAACATTCTCAGAATATACCGCCGAAAAAATAAAAGAATTTTATGAATTTTGTGATTATCCTCAAGAAATAATATTTCATGGAGGCGGCACAAAGAACTTATTCCTAATGAGTCTAATAAGAAATAAGTTAGGAGGAGAAATAAGAACTACTGATGACGAAATACCATCTAAATCCGTTGAGGCCGCTGCATTTGCCTATCTGGCATATTTAAAGAAAGGTGAAATTTTTGAAGCTACATTGTAAATGATTCGCCACAACCACATGTAGTCTTAGCATTTGGGTTATTTATAACAAACTTTGCCCCAGAAAGATCCTCTACATAATCAAGAGTTGAGCCATAAAGATAAGGATATGATAGTGAGTCTAGTAGAACTTCAAAACCTTCGCAGCAAATAACTTCATCATCAAAAGCTGCCTCGTCATCAAACTTAAAACCATATTGGAAACCTGAGCAACCTCCTCCAGTAACATAGACTCTGAATTTAGATTTTTTCTCAAAATCCATAACTGAGGCAATTCTGCCAAGTGCAGATTCAGTTATAACTAATGATTGTGTCAGATTTTCCATACTTATGATCCCTGCTCCAAACTAATTTTAACAGATTAATAATAATTATTAATCTATTGGAAAATTGATCTGAATAATTATTAAGGAAAGGCTAAAATAAACATACATAAATACTATATATTTAAATGAATTCAACATTAATTATTTTTTCAACTACTGATGGCCAAACACAAGCAATTTGCAAAGAAATTGCTTCAGTAATTGATAGAGATAATAAAGTTGAAGTTATTTCTTTAGAAAATGTTTTAAATATTAATCTCTCAAACTATAAGCAAATTGTATTGGGCGCAAGCATTAGATATGGGAAACATGATTCAGCAGTATACAAATTTATTAAAAATAATATTTCTATTCTTAATAAGAAAAAAGCGGTTTTCTTCACAGTGAATGCAGTTGCAAGAAAACCCGAAAAGGATTCCCCGGAAACAAATCCATATATACAAAAGTTTCTTAAATTATCTAATTGGAACCCAGCCCTAATAGGTGTATTTGCTGGAAAAATAGATTATCCAAAATATAATTTTGTTGATAAGCAGATGATACGTTTTATTATGTGGCTTACTAAAGGCCCAACAGATACTTCACAAACTTATGAATTTACCAATTGGGGAAAAGTAAAAGAATTTGCAAACGAAATAATCTTATTAAAGTAACTAAGTGAAACTTTGATATCATTGCAATCAACCAAATCTTGATAAAAAAGAGAACATATTGAAGAAAATAGATAAATCAAAAGCATTGTTTGAAGAGGCTAAGAATTTAATGCCCGGTGGTGTAAATTCTCCTGTTAGAGCTTTCAAGAATATTGGAGGTTCTCCGATATTCTTTAAAAGCGGTAAAGGGGCCTATATATATGACGAAGATGGAAATGAATATATAGATTTTATAGGTTCATGGGGCCCTTTAATAATGGGGCACACTCACCCCAAGATAGTTCATGCAATAAAGAATCAATTAGAGGCAGGAACAAGTTTTGGATCCCCCACCAAAATTGAATCTAATGTAGCTACATTAATAAAGAAATGTTTGCCATCAATTGATAAAATTCGAATGGTCAACTCTGGTACTGAGGCCACTATGAGCTGTATTAGACTTGCCAGAGGACATACTGGTAGGAATAAAATTATTAAATTTACTGGTTGTTATCACGGCCATGTTGATTCTTTACTTGTAAAGGCTGGTTCTGGGGTATCAACCTTTGGTTTACCTGATTCGCCTGGTGTGCCAGATAATCTTGCGTCTTTAACTATTAGCTGTCCTTATAATGACAAGGAATATTTCTTAAAAGTATTTGATGAAGTAAAAAAAGACTTAGCTGCGATTATCATTGAGCCTGTAGCTGGCAATATGGGATTTATACCAGCAGACAAATCATTTCTTGAATTATTAAGAAATGTTTCTGAACAAAATAAATCGATTCTAATTTTTGATGAAGTGATGAGCGGTTTTAGGGTTGCTCTGGGTGGAGCTCAAGAGCTTTACAACATAAAACCTGACTTAACTGCTTTGGGGAAAGTTATAGGTGCTGGTTTGCCTGTTGGAGCATTCGGCGGTAAAGCAAGCATAATGGATCAATTGGCTCCTGATGGTCCAATTTATCAAGCCGGGACCTTGTCTGGGAATCCTTTAGCAATGGCAGCAGGAGAGGCATTATTAACAGAGCTTATAAAAATAAACCCCTATAAAACACTTGAAATGAAGTCCTCATATTTATTGGATGGTATGGCAGATATCATGAAAGCTAATAATATTAATTTTGTTAAGAATCAGATGGGCGGCATGTTTGGATTCTTTTTTTCAAAAAATATGCCTAGAAATTTTGACGATGTAGTTTCAACAAATGATAATATTTTTAATAATTTCTTAAATGCTTGCATTGGTCAGGGAATTTATTTTGCACCATCAAAATATGAATCTGGATTTATGTCTACAGAGCATGATGAAGAAATCTTAAAAAGTGTTTTAGATAAAATAAAAAAAATTATAGAGGAAGGTTTATAAAATGAAATATGATATTTGCGCTCTTGGAAATGCTTTAGTAGACACTCAATATATGGTCTCTTATGAATTCTTAGAATCAGTAGGGTTAGAGGCGGATCAAATGACATTAGTGTCTGCTGACGAGCAAAATGAAATTACCAAAAAATTAGATGAGATGGGAATTGAATCTGTTTCAGACTGTGGCGGCTCAGCAACAAACTCTTTAGTTGCTGCTTCTAGTTATGGAGCAAGCTGTCATCATGTTTGCAGAGTCTCAAAAGATGATGATGGAATGAGATATCTAGAAAGTTTAAAACAAGCTAATGTCTATCATAAGGGCTTTGGTGAAGAGGAGTTAAGTTTACCCACGGGGAAATGTCTTATATTGGTAACCCCTGATGCTAAAAGAACTATGGTAAGTATGCTGGGTGTTAGTGCTTTTATGAGCACAATAGACCTAGACTTAGAAGCAATAGCTAATTCAAAGATCTTTTATATTGAAGGTTACATGGTAACCAGCGACGAGAATTTTGAAGCAGTAATCACTGTACTTGAATTCCTTAAGGATAAGAGCATTAAAAAAGCTTTATCATTATCAGACCCCGGTATTGTGCTTGGTTTTAGAGAAAAATTTGAAAAAATAGAATCCTACGGCATCGATATAGTGTTTGGGAATGATGATGAAGCAAAGGCTTTTACTGGGAAAGATAATTTAGATAGCGCTATAGAAGATCTTAAAGAAAAATCTTTTATTTCAGTTATAACAACTGGTGCAGATGGCAGTATAGTGGTGTCAGATGGAAACAAAGATATTGTTTCTGGTGAAGAAATAGATCCTATTGATACCAATGGCGCTGGAGATATGTTTGCTGGCTCTTTTATATATGCATACCTAAATGGAATGTCTTTAAAGTCAGCTGCAAAATTTAGTAATTTTGCTGCATCTAAGGTTGTACAAACTTTTGGGCCCAGATTATCAAAAGATGGTTATATTGAAGTCAAAAATAATATACAAAAATACTAGTAAATTAATAGAGTTTCTGCTATTTTGCTCACCCTAAAAATTTATATTGTTATTAATGACAAAATCAAAGCCTAAGAAAAAAACAAAATCAATTGCTGTTAAAGCTAAACCAAAGAAAGCTGTAACTAAAAAGCCAATTACTAAAAAGAAAGTAGTTAAAAAGACTGCTGCTAAAAAGAAGGTGGTAGCAATTAAATCCTCTTCAAAGAAGAATAAGAAAATTGTTGCTTATAAGCCAAAGAAAAAAGAAAAGTATATGAGCGCTGCTATGAAAAGACATTTCACAGCAATTCTAACTAATTGGCGTGAACAATTAATAGAAGAGATGCAGAAAACTTTTAATCACCTAAAAGATAAAGGCGAGAAGCCAGCTGATGACCTAGATAGGGCGTCACAAGAAGAAGAATTTGCATTTGAATTAAGAACAAGGGATAGAGAAAGAAAGCTTATTAATAAGATTGCTTCGTCTATAGAGCTTATAAAACAAAATGATTATGGTTATTGTGAATCATGCGGGGTTAATATAGGAATAAAAAGGCTGGAAGCAAGGCCAACCGCTACACATTGCATTGATTGTAAAACACTAGATGAGATTAAAGAAAAACAACTAAGTGGATAATCTTTCAGATCCATAATGAAAAAAGAAGAGCTAATAAAACTCATACAAAAACTACACAGTGAAGACACAACCGGCGATATGGTTGGAGTTTTTCATGATAGATATGGTGGTATTACAACTACAGATAGCATTAGAGTAGATATGGATGGAGGAAGAATACTTCTAGCTCAGGAAGGCACTGAGTATTACAAAACAAATAAGAAGAATTGGGGAACTGAATTAAAATTCATAAAAAAATCTTGAATAAAAGAAATAAACACAATTGATAGATTCAAGTAAATTTAGCAAATTTGCTATTTCTATAGTTCACACTCTCCAAGAAAATAATTTTGAAGCTTACCTTGTGGGTGGCTGTATAAGAGATGCCCTAACTGGCATTAATCCTAAAGATTTTGATATAGCAACCAATGCTAAGCCTGAAGAAATCAGAAGAATCTTTAAAGCATCAAGAATTATTGGCAAACGATTCAAACTTGTTCATGTATTTAATAGATCAGAATTAATAGAAGTAGCTACCTTTAGGGCTGGGAAACTGAAAAGTCAGAATCCAAATAATTTTGTTAAAGACGATAGTGGAAAAATATTAAGAGATAACACCTGGGGAACTATTCAACAAGATTGTCATAGAAGGGACTTTACTGTGAATGCTCTATATTACTGCCCTTCTAGGAATAAGGTGCAAGATTTCCATGGCGGATTAAAGCACATTAATAAAAAAATTCTTGTTTCAATTGGTGACCCTCAAGGAAGGTTTGAAGAAGATCCTGTCAGGGCATTAAGGGCTGTAAGATTTAGTACTAAGCTTGGATTTAAGATTGATAATAAAGTTAAAGATGCAATATATGATAAAGGCCATCTTTTGTCTGGAGTTTCTAATGCGAGGCTTTTCGATGAGTTTTGTAAAATATTCTTGAATGGCCACGCAGAAAAAAACTTTAAAAAACTTAATTCATTTAATTTATCTAAATATTTGATTTCTTCCAACCCTGGCCTGTCTGACTTTTCAATGAATCTCATGATAGAGGCTCTAAGAAATACAGATAAAAGAATAAAAAATAAAAAATCTATTACTCCAGGTTTCCTGCTTGCAGCATTGCTTTGGCCCTCTTTAATAGAAAAGTGTTCTAACAAAGAAGAAATAAACATAAGAAAATTTTTTAGATCTATGGATGGCATTCTAAAAGAACAACACCGGCTAACTGCTATTCCAAGAAAATTCCAAACCTATATAAAAGATATATGGGTTCTTCAATTAAAGCTTGAAAGCAGAATTGGAAAATATCCTCATAAGTTAGTTAAGCATTCAAGATTTAGAGCTGCGTATGATTTTCTCTTAATAAGAGAATTGGCGGCTCGTGAAAAATCAACTCTTGGTAAGTGGTGGACTAAGTTTCAGAATAAAAATCACTCTGAACGAGAGATTGCAATTAACGCTTTAAAAGTAAAAAGAGAGCAAGAGGCTGATAAAAAATTTGGATTCTCGAGTGAGTTAATATAATCTTAATAAAAAAATATTATTTTTATAAATGAAACTTGCTGTTAAGGAAACACCGCTTCCAAAATATATTGCAATAGAAGGTCCGATTGGAGTTGGAAAAACAACTTTAGCTAATAAGCTCGCTAAAAATTTTAACTATGATGCCTTTTTAGAAAGGCCATCAGAAAACCCATTCCTTAAAAACTTTTATAAAAATCCAAGCCAGTCTGCATTAGCTACTCAACTTTTCTTTTTATTTCAAAGAATGCAGCAAATTGAAGAATTAAAACAAAGAAGTTTATTTGAAACAGTTAGGGTAGCTGACTTTTTAATCCAAAAAGATAGGCTGTTTGCAGAAGTAACTCTGTCTAATGAAGAAATGGATCTTTATGACAAAATATATGATCACACAACAATTGATGCCCCTACTCCAGATTTAGTTATATACCTACAAGCACCTGTTGATGTTTTGATGGATAGGGTAAATAAAAGAGGTAACCCTAATGAACAGTTCTTAACTGCAGATTATTTGGATAAGCTTAATGATGCATATTCAAGATTCTTCTTATATTACGAATCCTCTCCATTGTTAATTGTTAATGCTGCAGATATAAACTTAGAATCAAATGATGATGATTTTGAGATGCTTGTTGGTCACATTATGTCTGACCCTAAAGGAAAAAAATTCATCAACCCTCAACCATCCATAATTTAAGAATTTCTACGGAAACTTAAATGAGTAAAAAAATATATAAGCCTCAAAAAGATATACAAAATCCTTATATAAAAGATTTTGATGAATATAAGGCTATGTATCTTGATTCAGTTAATCAACCAGAAAATTTCTTTGGAGATATGGCTACTTCCAATATAGATTGGATTGAGCCTTTCGATCAAGTTCATAATGGTGATTTTGCTAATACTGCTTGGTTTGATGGGGGTAAACTTAATTTATCTATCAATTGTATTGACAGACATCTTGAAAAAAATGCTAATAAAACTGCGTTCATTTGGGAAGGAGATAGCCCTAATGACTCGACCTCGGTAACTTATCAAGAACTTCATGATCAAGTCTGTAAACTTGCAAATGGACTTAAAGAACTTGGTGTGAAAAAAGGTTCTAGAGTATGCATTTATATGCCGATGATTCTTGAAGCATCATATGCAATGCTAGCTTGTGCACGTATTGGCGCTGTTCACTCTGTAGTGTTTGGAGGCTTTTCCCCTGAAGCTCTTAAGGATAGGATACTGGATGCTAAATGTTCTGTTGTAATTACTGCGGATGAGGGTTTTAGGGGAGGTAAAATTGTACCTCTTAAAAAGAATGTAGATATTGCTCTTAAAAAATGTCCTTGCGTTAAAAAAAATATTGTTGTTAAAAGAACTGATGGCAATATTGATTGGAATGATGAATTAGATATTTGGTATGAAGACCTTGTAGCTGATCAGATCCCGGTATGTGATCCAGAGGCAATGGATTCAGAGGATCCTCTTTTTATTCTTTATACATCTGGATCTACTGGAAAACCAAAGGGTGTAATGCATACAAGTGCTGGGTATCTTTTAGGGGCACATATTTCATTTAAATATCTATTTGGTTATAAGGAAGAAGATAATTACTGGTGTACAGCTGATGTTGGTTGGATAACTGGCCATACCTATATAGTCTATGGACCGTTGTCGAATGGAGCAACGAGTTTAATGTTTGAAGGTGTTCCAACTTATCCTGATGCCTCAAGATGCTGGCAAGTTTGTGATAAGCATCAAATAAATATTTTTTATACTGCTCCAACTGCTATAAGAGCTCTTATGTCTCAAGGCGATGAACCTGTTTTAAAAACAAAAAGGGATTCACTTAGAATACTTGGTACTGTTGGAGAGCCAATCAATCCAGAGGCTTGGGAGTGGTACTTTTCAATTGTTGGTAGTAAAAAATGTCACGTTATAGATACATGGTGGCAAACCGAAACAGGATCTGTCCTAATCTCTCCAATTGCTGGTGTAACCCCAGTTAAACCAGGATCAGCAACTTTCCCATTCTTTGGAGTAAAGCCTGAATTAATTGATGCAGACGGGAATATATTGAAAGATGAGAGTTCAGGCAACCTGGTTATTACTCAATCTTGGCCCAGTCAAATAAGAAGTGTTTATGGCGATCATCAAAGAATGTTAGAAACATATTTTTCTCAATATGATGGCTTCTATTTCACTGGAGATGGGGCAAAAAGAGATTCAGATGGTTATCTATGGATAACAGGAAGAGTTGATGATGTTCTTAATGTATCTGGGCATAGGCTGGGCACTGCTGAAATCGAGAGTGCATTAGTGCTTCATCAAAAAGTTGCAGAAGCTGCTGTTGTTGGATTTGATCACCCTATCAAAGGTCAAGGTATTTATGCTTTTGTAACACTAATGTCTGGTGAGTCCTATGAAGATGAATTAAAAAATGAATTAAAATTATTTGTATCAGATGAAATAAGCCCTATAGCAAAGCCAGATCTAATCCAGTGGGCGCCAGGCCTTCCAAAAACACGTTCTGGCAAGATTATGCGAAGAATATTACGGAAAATTGCTGGAGGAGATATTGATGATTTGGGGGATACATCAACACTAGCTGATCCAAGTGTTGTAGAAGACCTAATTGCATTTGGAGAGAAGTATGCAAATTAAAACTCCGCTTTTATTATTAATTGTGATCTCTAGTTGTGCATCAAATAAAAGTTCTAGCCCAGATATAGATGATTTATCGCTTATAAAATCAGGGCCGCATGATTCGCAAACAATAACATGTTTCCAAAAAACAAATAGTACTCATCAAAGCCCAAGAATTGAGGGGGGAAAAGACTACCTCCTTAAAACTTATGATTATTTTGATTGCATGGATTCAATTCAATATGATGAAGCTATTAAAGATAAGAACGAAAATAAAAAAGTAGCTTTTGGTGAAGTAAATAAATTAACTGAGGCAGCTGAACTTTTGCTAAGTCCTGAATCCAAAGACTTAAATTGTGAATTAAATATTAACGCCTTTAAACAAGATGAGGGGGCAGATGCTAAATACTATAATTGCAAAAAAAATGATGTGCCTATGAACTAATTGATTCTCCATAAATTATCTTCCAATCTTATCACCTTATTATTTTCTTCTAATCTTATTAAATGAGCCTCTAAACTCCATAATGCAATTGGGTGAAGTTTAGGATCTACATCATCATAAACATCTAAAAGAAGATCCTCTATCTTGGTTTCTTTAAGGCTCTTCATTGATTGTAAAACTTTTCCTTCTCTTGTTAGTCTATGATTAATGATCCAGTCAGTAACTGCTTTGGGATTATCAAGATAATCTCCATGACCTGGGGCTAATAATTGAATATCAAAATTATCTAGTTTTTTTAATGAATCTAAGTATTCTGTCATATTGCCATCAGGCGGGGCTATAACAACGGTTGACCCATTCATGATGTGGTCTCCTGTTAACAAGCATCTTTCTTCTTGAATTAGAAAGCATAAATGGTTAGATGCGTGTCCTGGCGTATGAATTACCTCAATTGTATATTCATCGGTCTTTATAATGTCCTGATCTTCTAAAATCTTGTCTGGTTCAAACGTTGAATCTTGTATAGACATATCAAAATCAGCAAAGCGACCCATTACAGGAACATTTAATATATCCGCTAAAGGTTTTGCTCCTGGCGAGTGGTCAGAGTGCGTATGTGTAACTATGATTCTTTTGATCTTGCCTTGCCCCTCTTTAAGAATATTGTCTAAGTGGCTTTTGGTATTTGGACCTGGATCAACAAGAGTAATATCATTTGTACCAATTAAATAAGTATTAGTGCCCTCTCCTGTAAATACTCCGCCATTGGGTGCTGTAATTTTTTTAATAAGTTTGCTCATTTATGCCTCATCATAACCATCATCACCAGGCAGCAGACCAACCCAATTACCGTTTTCCTTAAAAAACTTGGGTAATATTGGGGGGATATCTTCATTCGTTAACTGCTTTTGATGATTCAGTAATTCTTCGCTTGTATTAAAACCTACGCACTGCTCAAGATTCTTAATAGTTGGCATGATCATGCTTATCTCTCCAGCATATGCTTTCTTGAGAGCTTCTTGTGGAGATATCCATAGGCTATTTACTAATTCATTGCCATCATGGATACCTGTCTGATTATCAGGCAAGCATGCTATAAAAAATCTTGTGTCAAACCTTTTTATCTCTACATCTGGAGTTATCCAGTGTGAAAAGGGTGCTATATTTTCTGTCATTAGCTCTAGGTTCTCTTTTGAGCAAATATCATAGAAGCTTATATCTCCATTTAAAAGATCTTGTCTGTAACTTTGATATTTTTCTTTTTCAATACCATTTAGATCTAACTTGGTGCCGTCTTTCTTTTCTGCTAAAAGAATTCCAACTTCTTCAAAACATTCTCTAACACAAGCAACCCAATAACTTAAACCATTTTCTTTAATGCCCAATAGAGCTGAAGCTTCGCCATCTGATATGCTCTTGCATAAAGAATGCGCCCTGCTGTCGTGATCACTGGTATCTATTTTTCCACCTGGAAAAACAAATAGATTTCCAAAGGGCGGTCTATTAGACCTTTCAACCATAAAGACTTCTATATCAGATTTTCCGTCACGAATAACTAGTACTGTTGCTGCAGGAGTAATAAGTTGAGTATTCATTTGTTAATTTATTGTAATTAATAGCTTAGAATACGTGCAATGAAAGTAAGTGACAATCTTCAGAATGATATTTCTCATGCGCCAGAATGGTTTCATAAAGCAATAAACTTCTCTGCAGACAATAAAACAATAGAATCTGAGGGGCATAATGTTCATTACCAGTCATGGGGAAATGTACACAGTAAGAAAATTATTTTTCTTATTCATGGTACTGGCGCTCACAAAAAGTGGTGGGACCCTATAGGCCCTCAGTTAGCAAATGATGCATATGTATTAGCAATTGACCTTCCGGGTATGGGGGATTCTGATCATAGAGAAGACTATAGTATTAAAAGTTTTTCTACAGCTATTTTAGATATCGTGGATAAAGAAGGATTAATTGATAAAGATATTATTCTTGTGGGTCATTCGCTTGGGGGTCATGTTGCTGGCTTTATAGCAAGTGAAAATCCAAAAATTATTGATGGTGTTGTAATGATAGATACTCCCATTAGGCCACCTGACTATGACTATGAAAAACATAGAAGTACTAGCCCTGTTCGCATGATTAAATATTATGAAAATAAGCTAGCTATTGTGAATAGATTTAGGCTAATGCCTGCACAAAAATGTGAAAATGATTGGTATCTTAGGTATATAGCTGAGCATTCCATAAGAGAAGAAGCTGAGGGATGGCGATGGAAATTTGATGACACCTTATTTTGGAAGTTAGGTCGTTTGTCGGGGTATAAATTTATATTTAAATGCAAAGCGTTATATATATATGGGGGTGATAGCTTGCTGCTAGGCTCAAAAATACTAAAATTTATGGAAGAAGAATTTAAAGAAACCATGGATTTTATTGAAGTTCCTGGTGCTGCTCACCATGTACCGCTTGATAAACCATTAGAGATTATTGATATACTTAAATCAACTATTTCAAAGTGGGGTTTTATAAATGAATGAAGTCTTAGCAATATCTTTCTTGGCTATCGGCATAGTAATGCTCTTAAAAAAACTAATGCTCCCATTAGTTGAATGGGTATTAACAACAAATCTAAAATTACTAGGCGTTTTAGGCATAATTTTAGGGCTATTTTTTATGTCTGTTTCAGACTTTACATGGTCTGATAGGTTGTGGAAATCAGCCCTATTTATTATTGGCATCCTTTCAACATTAAGGGGTCTAATAGTTATTTTCTTTGAAGATTTCTTTAGGAAAGTTTTTGTTAGCTTGTACAAAGAAAACTACTATAAGGTAGCTATTCCTTTTAGTCTGATGTTTTTTAGTGTTGCTTTGCTTATGGTATCCCGTGACTACTTGGGCCCAGTTAAAAATATTGATGTTTGTGAGTCTGATGAATCAATCTCTATTTATTGTGAATATACAAACCCGGAAGATATGGCTCTGTTGCCTGATAATGAATACCTACTAATGTCGGAATTTGGAGGCATTAGGCCTTATGAAGAAAATGATGGCGCTGGTTCTTTTGCGCTTATGCGTCTTGTGGATAAAAAAAGATTTGCTCCTAAAATAATCTTTGCTGAAAATACTTGGGGAGATCCGAATTGTATAAGGAATACATCAGATGCTTTTGGGCCTCATGGCATTGATTTAGTAAAAAGAAATGATGGAGCAATTGAGGTTGGGTTTGTAAATCATTTTCCTTTTGAATCAATAGAATTATTTGAATTAAATAAAAATGAATCTGATTGGGTTATGACCTGGAGGGGATGTGTAAATACTCCTGAAGAAAATTATTTTAACGATTTAAGCATTAGAAGGGATGGCTCTTTTTATGCAAGTCACATGTATAAAAGAGATATCACTATCAATGAATGGTTAAGCGCTGCTTTATTTAAATATGCAACTGGATATGTCGTAAAGTGGGACAAAGAATCTTTTGCAAAGGTTCCTGGATCATTGGGGAGTCAGCCAAATGGAATAGGTCTTGATGAAGATAAAGAGCTCTTATACATAAATCACAATCTTGGAGATAAATTAGAAGTTGTTGACCTGCTCACTGGGCAGGTTGTTGGGAAATATAAGATTAATTCTCCTGACAATATAATTATTACAGATCAATCAATTTGGCTTACCTCTTTAGATCATGAAACCTTTGATGCTATGCCATGTACTGAAGACGGGAGCATAAATTGCTCATTGCCCTTCTCAGTTCATGAGATTGATAGGGCAAGTTTGAAAAAGAAGAATATATATTCATTTCAAGAAACTGTATTTGGGTTCCCAACTACTGCTTATCCGGTTGGTAATGAAGTATATATTGGTTCGTTCCATTCAGATAGAATGGCATCTTTTACAATCAATTAATTCTTGAAAAAATTATTCCTTAACTCTCAGGTTCAAGAATACGAGAATGCTTTTTTTAATAAGGGCAATTCAGATAAAAAGCTTATGTTAAAAGCTGCAGATGTGGCTTCAAAATTTATTATCAAGAATACTGATTATAAGAGATTTATTTGTGTGTGCGGTCCTGGAAATAATGGTGGAGATGGTTATTACATTGGCATTAATCTATCCAGATTGGGCTTTAAGGTTAGCATTATTGATGCTTTAAACGAAAAGAAAAAGGGTCCTTTATGCAATGATGCTTTTGATGAGGCAAATAAAAATAAACTAATGCATGATGCATCGATATTAAATGAGGGTAGCTCTAAAACTGCTATTGTAGATGCAGTGTTTGGGACCAACCTTAAAGGGCCATTGAATAAAAGCTTAGTTGATTTAATAAATTCAATGAATTCTTATGATCAAATCTTTTCAATAGATATCCCATCTGGAATTAATCCAAATACGGGTGTTGAGCTTGAAACATCTATTTGTGCAAACAAAACAATAAGTTTTGTTGGAAGAAAAGTTGGGCTAGCTCTTAATCAGGGTAAAATCTCAGCTGGTGAAATAAATTTTCATGATTTGGGTTTGAATATGAAAGATGAAATAAAAGAGTTTGCTACATCATATAAATTCTTAGACATTAAAGATCTAATAGTTAAAAGATCAGCTAATACCCATAAAGGCAATTATGGGAGGATTCTAGTAATAGGGGGAGATGAAAATATGGGAGGAGCGGCCATTATGGCATCTGAAATGGCCCTTAAATCTGGATCTGGATTAGTATCATTGCTCACGCAAAAAGATCATATAAAGGCTTCTCTTGAAAGAAACCCTGAAATAATGGCGATCAGTTTTGAGACTTTAAAAGATAAAGATCCTATATTAGAAACTGCAAATGTAGTTGTATGCGGACCGGGACTTTCTGAAAGCCTATGGTCGGAAGAATTAATAAAAAAAACAATGCAACATCTAACAAATATTAACTCTCCAGCCATCTTTGATGCTGGCGCTCTTCGATATATAGCAAAAGATCCAAATTCTATTAAGGGGTTAAATGGTTCAATCATACTTACCCCTCATCCCGGAGAAGCTGCTGCCCTTCTGAGTATTTCTACAAATGAAGTACAACTAGATAGAATTGAAGCAGCAAAGAAACTAGCTCTTAAATATAACGCAACTATTATTCTAAAAGGATCTGGAACAATTATTGTTCATAAAGATAAAATATATGTGTGTGAAGAAGGCGGTCCTGAGCTTGCAACAGGCGGGACTGGAGATATTCTGGCTGGACTAGTTGGGAGCCTTATCGCTCAAGGTCTTTCAGAAGTTAATGCTTCCCTATTGGCTGTCGCAACCCATGGCGCTGCTGGGAATGAATTTATGAGATTACACGGCGAGAATGGATTGGCCGCCACTGAATTAATACCTTTAATTAGAAAAAAGCTTAATAATAAATAATGCAAAATCATATTCTTCATGGTGAAAATGAAACACTAGAATTTGGAAAAGTAATTTCTAATCTGATCCAGGAATCTTTAGAGCCCCATTTTGAATTTCATCTCCAAGGTGAACTGGGAGCTGGCAAAACTACTCTTGTTAGAGGAATATTAAGATCTTTAGGCTGGGAGGGCTCGGTAAAAAGTCCAACGTATACTATTTGTGAAGAATATGAATTTAATGAATATTTAATACTTCATATTGATCTATATAGGACTGAAACATACGAAGATATAGAAATGCTAGATTTGGGAAGACGCTTTGATGGTAAAAAAATAATATTTATTGAATGGCCAGAAAATTTAAAAAAAGATAGAGATTTTGATTTAAAAATCGAAATGTTGCATGCTGAAAATAGCAGGAAAATTGCGCTAATTGGAGATACAATTCTTCTAAACAGTCTTAAGGCAAATAAATAAATGAAAAAAATAATCTTTCTAAGCTGCATTATCTTTTTTTGTTTCAACTCCTTTGCTAGTAACAAGGTAGATTTTGTATCTGTTAAAGAGCTCCCTTCTGGAGAAGTAAGGATTACTTTTAAGCTTGATAAAGTTGCCTTAATTAAATCATACGCTTTGGACGAGCCGTCTAGGATCGTTGTAGACATTAAAGATTCCATGTATCAAGGAGAGTTAGATAGTAGACAAAACTATCCATTAAAAAAGGTTCGTATTAATCAAGATGGTTCTACTTCGAGAATAGTGCTTGATTTATATGAATCGGTCTATTGGAAAAAGCCCTGGCAAGTACAAAAAAAAGATCATGTTTTATTAATATTTGAAATTAAGAAAGATAAAGCTTTAAAGAAAAATATAAGAGATATTATTGTAGCTATTGATGCTGGGCATGGAGGCAAAGACCCAGGTGCTGTTGGTAAATTAAATATCTTAGAAAAGGATATTACCCTTCTTATAGCAAAAGAGCTTGAAAGAACCTTAAGAGATACAAGAGGCTACAACCCAGTGATGATAAGACAAAACGATGCGTTTGTTGATTTGAATGATAGATACCAAAATGCTAGAAAAGTGGGTGCAGATATCTTTATCTCCATTCACGCTGATGCATTCAGACTAGCTTCTGTAAAAGGAGCTTCTGTATTTGTGTGGTCTGAAGAAGCTTCTAGCATTACAGCCGATAATTTATCAAAAAAAGAATTGGTTACTAATCCTGAAGTAAATTCTAAGATTGGCAAATTGAATGTAAATGACTTTGATGAAGATGCCGCTAGAACACTATATCAATTAGCCTATGAAGCAAAAATAGAAAATAGCATAATGCTGGGGGATAAGATTTTAGATCAATTAAAATTAGACCCCTATACTAAGCTTCATAAGAAAAGTGTTGAATTTGCAGATTTTAGGGTCCTGAAATCAATCGACATTCCTTCTGTCTTGGTAGAGTCTGGTTTTATTTCAAATCCTGAAGATGCTGCTAGATTAAAAGGTAAGCCGGGGAGAAGGATGATAGCTAGATCAATTTTCCTTGGTATACATAATTATTTCAAAGAAAAGCCGAAGCCTAATACGTTTATGGACCCAGTTCCATCTAGTGTTGAATATACTATTCAAAAGGGTGATGTCATTTCAGAGATAGCTATAAGATTTGGAGTGAGCGTTGATGAGATAATTAACTTAAATAATCTTCAAAATAAACCAATATTCCCTGGTCAAAAAATTAAGATAGCAATCTAGTTATAATCAATAGGGTCTAGATCAAAGAACCATTTTACTTTCTTGGTTTCTTTCCACAAAACAGTAGCAGCAGTGATCTTTTTTAAGAGTCTATTTAAAGTTACTTTTGAAGATGCTTGCAGCATCAAGTGATGTCTATAATTTCCTCTAGTCTTTGAGATTATTGATGGTATGGGCCCGATTGCTGAAATACTCATATCTTTACCTGCAGATAAAGCAATCTTTTCTAGAAAATTGACATTATGCTTAGCTAGCGGGGATGTTGATCTAACTATACATACTGCAGAAAATGGAGGGTGATGTAATTCTTTCTTTTGTTTTAGGTTATTTAAAGCAAAATCTAAGTAATCTCCGTTTCTAAGCTTTCTTAAGTTCTTGTCTTCTGGATATCTAGTCTGGATAAGAACTTTACCTTTGGCATTCTTTCTTCCAACCCTGCCGGAGACTTGAATCAATAATTGAGAAATTTTTTCTAAACTATTTATATCGGGGCTTATAATCCCAGCATCAGAATTTAAAATTACACCCAATTCAACATTTGGAAAATCATGGCCCTTAGCTAGCATTTGAGTTCCTATTAATATGGCCGTTTTTGATGAATGGATATTATTAAGTATTTTTTCTAAAGCTCCTTTCTTTTTAGTCGTATCATGATCTAATCTGATAATGATTGTTTTAGAAAAATATTCTTTAAGAAATAGTTCGATTCTTTCAGTGCCGGAACCTTGTAAACTAAGATCTGAGCATGAGCAATCTGGGCATTTTGTTGGTACTCCAAAGGCAGAATCACATCGATGACAGACCAATCTATTTAAATTATGATGAAAAACTAGCCTTGAATCGCACTTTCTACACTCGGCAATCCATCTACAATTATTACACTCATATAAAGGAGAGAAGCCTCTCCTGTTAATAAAGATAAGAACTTGTTTACCTTTGCCCAGTGTAATTTCTATCGCATCTAATGATTCTTCTGCAATCCCAGACTCTAATTTGGAATCATTAATATCTAAAATAATTAAGCCAGGGGGTTGTGAGCCATTTGCTCTTTTTAAAAGATTAAATTGTTTATATTTTTTATCTTGAACTGATTTTAAAGTTTGTAAAGAAGGAGTTGCAGAGCCTAGGATAACTGGAATTTTCTCTATTTGAGCTCGTTTTATACTTACATCTCTAGCAGAAAATCTAAAGCCCTCATGCTGCTTGTATGATTGATCGTGCTCTTCATCTACAATAATAATCCCTAAATTATGCAGAGGACATAATACCGACGATCTGGTCCCAATAACTATTTTTATATCTCCGCTTCTAGCTTTTTCCCATACATCAGTTCTTTGCTTTATAGTTTGCTTTGAATGATAAATTCCTATGCTATTCCCGAATCTATTCATAAATCTTTCTTCTAGTTGCGGGGTTAAAGATATCTCTGGAACTAAAATAAGAACGGATTTACCTTGAGATAAGTAATGGTCTGTAATCCTTATATAGACCTCTGTTTTGCCTGAACCTGTGACGCCATATATAAGGCAAGGATCAAAGCCCTTTAGTTTCTTTAACTCTTTTAAGCAGATGGATTGTTCTGATGTTAATTTAATATTTTTATCTTCTGTAACAAAAGTATGGTTAGATTCTAGAGCTATTTCTTTAGAAGCAATCTTTACTATCTTTCTTAACGATGGTGGGCAGAAAGTATCAAAAACCTCTCCTATATGATGTTGATAATAATCTGCAAGCCATTTAATAATCTCAATATGAGAAGATTTAAATATTGGGCTATCATCAAGAACTTCTGAAATCTCTATTGTAGAGAAAGAAGGTTTATTTGTTAGTCTTTTAACAACATAACCAACCATTTTCTTATTCCTAAATCTTATAGCTACTCTGGTACCTCTTCTTATGGCATCTTTTGATTTATAGGTAAAAGTTTCTCTTATGGGTATTGGGACAGCTATATCATAATAAAAAAATTTCATGTTTTAATTGAAAAGATCGACTTATTTGTTATAGTTCTCATCCAAATTTTAGATTTATTATGAAAAACGATATACATCCGGATTATTCAGAAATTAAAGCCACATGCGGCTGTGGGAATACTTTTTCTATCATGAGCACTTTAAAAGATGATTTATCCTTGGATATCTGTTCTTCATGCCATCCTTTCTATACCGGAAAACAAAAGATTGTTGATACCGGAGGAAGGGTCCAGCGTTTTGAAAAAAGATTTGGTAAAAAGAAATAGTAAATTCATTTCACCCCAGAGCTTCCAAAGCCCTTTTCTCCCCTTTCAGTTTCGTTAAAATCTTCAACTAATGTAAATTGAGCTTGAATAATTGGAGCTATTACCATTTGAGCTATCCTGTCGCCTAAAGAAATTCTAAAATCTTCATCTGATCTATTCCAGGCTGGAACCATAAGCTCGCCCTGATAATCTGAATCAATTAAACCCACTAAATTTCCTAAAACAATCCCATGCTTAGAGCCCAATCCAGATCTTGGAATTATTAATGCTGCAACATTGGTGTCATTTATATGCATGGCAAAACCGAGAGGTATCATTTCTGTTTTACCAGGCTTTAAAATAATTGGCTCTTCGATACAAGCTCTAACGTCCATGCCAGCAGATCCTGAAGTCTTATATTCTGGCAGGGGTATCTCATTTCCAATTCTTGGATTTAATATTTTTACTTTTATGTTTAACAAGAAAAACCTTTAATATTTTATAGAAAATTAGTTTAGATATATTACCGCTACTTTCTCGTATTCTAAATATTTTTGCAAGTGAACATATAAAAAATATCAATGCAGTTCAATTGTCTTGGTATATTTATGAATATATGTATTGCTATGTGTCTCTGTGTTCTATAAAATCGCGTTTCTATGAGTAAAATTTGTCAAGTCACCGGTAAGATTCCTCAGTCTGGGAATAATGTTTCTCATGCAAATAATAGGACAAAAAGAAAATTCTTTCCTAATTTGCATACCCACAGATTTTGGGTTGAATCTGAGAATAGATTTGTAAACCTTAAGGTTTCAGCTAAAGGTATGCGAATTATTGATAAAAAAGGTATTAGCGAAGTCCTAAAAGATATTCGTGCACGTGGCGAAAAAGTCTAAAATCCTATTTATACCCAGCTTCTTGAGCTAATAAAACTGCTTCCTTTTGTAATGAGCCTAGTTTTTCTACCGAAATAAGGTCCTCTTTAAAGTCACCCCAATTAGATAAAGTCTGGCCAACCTTGATTCCTTTCAAAACAGGGAATTCTTTATTGGCTCCAGCATATACTTCTTGAGCCTCCGCAGAAGAAAGCCATTCTAATAATTTAACAGCCTTAGCCTTATTGTTAGATCCTTTAACGACTCCAGCTCCTGAAATATTAACATGCGTTCCTCTGCCATCTTGATTTGCCCAGTGCAATTTAAGGTTTGAATATTGAGGATCATCTGCAAGCCTAGCTAAATAATATGTATTAACTATCGTAATTCCGCATTGGCCAGCAGAAACGGCTTTTAAAACCTGTGTGTCACTTGAGAAGACTTCCGTTGCGAGGTTATTAACCCATCCTTGAACAACCTTTTTGGTACGCTCATAACCATGAGCATCTATCATGCTAGCTATTAAAGACCTGTTATATACCTTTTTAGAGGTCCTTAAGCAAAGTTTATTTGACCAAGTTGGGTAAGCTAAATTTTCATACGTTGAAAGGTCTGAACCAGAAATGTTATCAGAAGAATAAACTATGGTTCTTGCTCTTTTAGATAAACCAAACCACTTTCCGTCCATATCTCTAAGGTGCTCTGGAATATTGTTATTTAGCATCTCTGATTCAACATTCTCAAAAATCCCTCTTTCTCCTGCTTGCCATAAAACTCCTGCATCTACAGTCATAAATATATCAGCCTTTGTTTCTTCTCCCTCTACAGAAATCCTTTCCATTAACTCTGGAGCTTTCCCTGATAACAGTCTAACCTTAATACCAGTTTTCTCAGTATATTGTTCCATTAGGGGCTCAATAAGCTGAGGTTGTCTTGATGTATAGATTGTTAATAAATTCTCATCATTCTCTTTACTACAAGAGACTAATAAGACTGAAAGACACAAAAGTTTAATATATTGCATTGCTTTTTAGATTATATAGATTAGTATTTAGATGATAATGATTCTCATTTAAAAATCAATAGGAAATCTTATAACTTATGAGACCCAGACGCATGATTGATAAAAAAGACTTTCATAAATGAGATCTTGTTAAATAAATTTAATCCAAGATTTCTTAAAAGCTTTACATAAATATTATTAGAACCAAATAGGTTAACAAAACCATCCATGGTTTTTAGCATAAGCTCGTTCATTGATCTTCGCTTTAATTCATATTTTTTTAGAACCGAATATGATCCAATTGGAAAACCTTTTCGATGAGCTGATATAACTTCTTTACACAAAACTTCAGCATCTGCAAAGCCTAAGTTTATGCCCTGTCCTGCTAGTGGGTGTATGGAATGAGCTGCATCACCAACAATTACAACACCTTCATTAGTATAAGAATCTAAATGATGTTTTGATAAAGGAAACTGGATAATGTCTGACTCAATATTAAGTTCTGAGTCTATCTTGCTTGCAAGTTCATTTATATATTTTGAAACAAAGTCATCCTTATCTATATTATTTAAAAGCTTATTTGGTACCGACCAGACAACTGAGAACAAATTTTTGTCCTTATGCATAATAGGCATAAGAGCAAAAATTCCTTGATCTGAAAATATTTGACTAGCTATGGATTTGTCTCTACTTGATCCATCACTTGCTAAAAATGTAAAGGCTGTTTGATCATAGTTGTAGTCTCTAGAAATAAAATTGGATAACTTTGCCACCGAAGACATTCGGCCATCAGAGCCAATCAAAAGAAGACCTTTAATTTCTTCATTATTCTTTAATGCAATATCTAATGATTCACCCGATCTTGAAATAGACTTAATCTCACTGGAAAACATAATAGAGTCTCCAGCTTTTTCTTGCATTCGATCAGATAGAGCGTTAAACATGGTGACATAAGATAAGAAATCGGTGCCTATCTCCTCTGCTAAAAATTTTATTTTCCCTGAACCCTCTTTATCTAAGACTCTAATCTGACTAACTCCGGAAGCATCAATGCTAATTCCAATATCCATAAGTAATTGATAAGTGTT
Organism: uncultured SAR86 cluster bacterium; assembly: GCA_902514105.1. Classification (GTDB taxonomy): domain Bacteria; phylum Pseudomonadota; class Gammaproteobacteria; order Magnimaribacterales; family D2472; genus MED-G78. The sequence goes on along the minus strand of CABXPU010000007.1, from coordinate 15,458 downwards.
TGGATTTAAGGAAATTGTTCTTACGTTTTCAGATTTATCTTTATCTTTAGGAGTTTTTTCTATAATTAGTGACTCAATACCAGCCTGCTTTAGCCTTATATTGATATAACAACCAATGATGCCTCCTCCCGATATTATGACAGGATAATTCATAGGCTTTTAAGACATCAAAGCTTCGATTTCTTTCGGATCAGATGGAACCTTAGAGGTTAAATTTAAATTACCAGATTTAGTTACTAAAATATTGTCTTCTATTCTTATCCCTATCCCCTTCCATTTATCTTCTACTTCTGCATCATTGCTAATATATATACCAGGTTCAATTGTTGTAACCATGCCAGCTTGATAATTCATATATTCATTATTTTCCATATAGTCACCGGCATCGTGAACATCTAATCCCATCCAGTGGCCTATCTTGTGCATATAGAAATCTTTATAAGCTCCCTTTTCATAAAGTTCATCAACATCTCCTTTGAGGATACCTAAATCTACGAGTCCCTTAGTAATAATTTTTTCAGACTTAGTCTGAGGATCCATTATATTATTTCCAATCTTTACACACTCTATAGCTGCATGAAGAGCTTCTAGTACAACTTCATATATAGCCAATTGTTCAGATGAAAATTTTCCATTAACTGGATATGTTCTAGTTATGTCAGAAGCATACATATCATACTCACAACCAGCATCTACTAAGAGAAGATCAGATTTACCAAGCGTCTCATTGTTTTCGACATAATGTAAAACACAAGCATTACTCCCGCCTGCAACTATTGGGGTGTATGCAGCAAATCTCCCGCCTCTTTTTGCAAATTCATGTAAATAAATTGCTTCCATAGCCTGCTCATTCATTTCCGGTTTAACAGACCTCATTCCTTCAATATGAGCATCAGCAGAAATCTCACAAGCTTTCTTAATGATTGCAATTTCTTCATCATCCTTAATTAGTCTCATATTCCCAATTAAAGAAGTGCCGTTAGCAATATCTATTGATTTGCTATGCCTATCTTTAGATGTAGCTTTTTTTATCCATGAAACAACTTTCTGGTCAAAGTTATCTTTATTGCCCAATAGATAAAAGATCCTATCCATTCCAATAATTAAGTCGGGCATTAAAGAATCTATATCTTCATTTACATATGCATTGTCAAACGCATAACTTGATATAGCCCCCTCTGGACCCTCTATATGGCCGTCCCAGGTTTCTTTTAATTTATCCTTCTTTGGAACAAAAATTGAAGACTCTATGCTTCCGTTATTATTTTTTATAAGTATGGTTGAATCTGCCTCACAAAAGCCCGATAAGTAGTAAAAACTACTATCTTGTCTAAAATTATAAGAAGAGTCTGCATTTCTATATTGCAGGTCTGCGCCCGGAATGATTATTCCACAATCTTTAGGCAATAGTTTGCCTAAAATATCTCTCCTTTTTTGATATACTTTATTCATAAGTTAATTTTACTCTTTTAAATTAAATAAATGAATGAATCCGATGAAAATACACTTCTAGCATCATTAGAAGAAAGATTAAAAAAGCTTATTAATAAGTACGATGAGCAAAAAGGAATAATTAATTCATATATACAAAGAGAAAGAGAGTGGAAGTCTATAAAGCATGGATTAAATAAAGAAATTAATGAATTAAATGATCAAATATTAAAACTAGGAATCAAGGAAAGCCCAGATGAGTGATATGGAGGTAGTCCCATTAAAAATATTTGGAAGGGACATTAGTTTATCCTGCCCTGCTGATGAAAAAGAAGACCTGCTCATGGCTGCTGAACTTTTAAAATCAGAACTTGATGGTATTGAAAATAAAAGCAATGCTCTTATCTTGGCGGGTCTTAGTCTGGCAAATAAGTTTCTGAAAAATGAAAATAAATCGGAAATAAGCTCTGAAGATGAATCTAAAATATCTGAATTAATTAAAAATATTGAGAATATTTTAGAAAATTAATCTTCTTTTTTTCTCCCGCAATTGTTTTATAATTAAATTACATTCTGGTTCATTGGCTAATGTGTTAATAAATTTTGAACCGATATTAATTTATAAGGTGATTATCCAATGTCGTTGTTGTGCGATACCTTAATAAAGGGAAGCCTGATTCGATAAGAAGTTCACCACCTGTCCTTTCGGTTCAGGTATAGCACATAGCGGTGAATTGGTTTGTGGGTTTGCAGACTCTATATGACAAAAAAAAATATTAGAAAATCTCTTAAGCACCAATTATCTATGATGTCTGAGAGAGAAGTCATAGAGAAGTCTGCGGCCATTCAAATGAATCTAATTAACTTAATTGCACCGCTTAAAGAAAATGAAAACATCCTTATCTATAAATCTTTTGCTAATGAAGTGATGGTTAATGAAATTGAAAGCATGCTGTTTATAGAGAATAAAAATATTTTTCTACCAAAAATTAAGCCTGGTAATAATCTTGTATTTAATAGACTAAGAAGTAATGATCAAGTTAAACACAATAAATACAATATTCTTGAATCAACTGATAAGGAAGAGATAAGCCCTCATTTATTAGATTTAATCATACTCCCGTTAGTGGGGGTAGATAACAATGGTTACAGATTAGGTTATGGGGGTGGGTACTATGATAGAGGCCTTCATAACACCAATAAATCGCTCAATAAGCCTCTAATCATTGGCCTTGGATATGAATTCCAAAATATAGATCAAGACTTTGGCGAGTCTCATGATATTAAGATTGATATTCTGATTACAGAAAATAAAATTTTAAAATTCTAGAAGATTGTCTGTATAAAAAATACATATAAATATATAAAATAGTCCCCATAAGGAAATATCATTTGAAAAATCTACTTTTTATTTTAAATATACTCATCTCATTTGAAGTCTATTCAATGAAAATAGATGGGGTCTTAGATGAGGCTGAATGGAATGAGGCTGACTCTATCTCAGAATTCTATATTGTAAGCCCGTATACGCTTGAGCCAGCAAAGAATAAGACAGAGGTAAAAATATTTACAAATGAAGAAGGTGTATATGTTGGATTCATAAACCCTCAAAAACCCTCCACAATGGGCTCATATAAACATGTAAGAGATGAGTGGAATACTAAAACCGATAGAAATGCATTTATTGTAGATTTTGATGGAGATGGGAATACTGCGTATACATTTATGCTGTCATTGGGTGATTCAATGCTAGATTCGACCATTAGAAATGGAAATGATCAAAGTTATGACTGGAATGGCGATTGGATTGGTGCTACAAAAATAAATTCAGACAATTGGGTTTCTGAAATTTTTATTCCTTGGTCTATAGGAAACATGATCCCGATAACCGGAAAACGAAAAATTAAGTTTGGTGCATTTAGATATTTAGCATTCAATGGTGAGTTGAATGGGACAGCAAAAACTAATGCTGAAAGAGATAAATACATGTATCAGCTTGATGAATATGAAATTGATAGTTTCCCAGCAAAAAGTAATATTAATTATTTCCCCTATATTGTTGCTGCTCAAGACTCAGTTACAAATAATGAAATAAATAAAGTTGGTGTAGAAATCTTCTACAACACAGGTACGGGCAAACAAATAAATGCGACTATAAATCCAGATTTCGGACAAGTAGAAAGTGATGATGTGGTTGTTAACTTTTCTGCAGAAGAGACGCTTTATGGAGAAAAAAGAGCTTTCTTTAATGAAAACCAAACCCTTTTTGATATTAGTGATAGGGAGAGGTTAAAAGTTATGCATACTCGAAGGATTGGCTCTTCGCCCTCTTACAATTGTAGTGAATCAAACAATGAAGAGCTCTGTAATAATTCTAAGCAAAATTATTCAGACCTTGATTATGCTCTTAGATATACTCAAAAAGAAGGTGGAACTGAATATGGTTTTTTTACAGCAAATGAGCAAGACGAAGATTTCTCCATCGGCAGATCTTATTATGCTGCGAGAATAAAAAAAGAAAATAATAATAAAACTTTGGGGTATATGGTCACTTATACTGATGACCCTATTTTAGACAGAACTGCCATAGTAAATACCCTTGATTATGACAATATAGTTGATGAAAAATTAAGGATTTCATCAATATTATTACATGCAGATGCTGGTGATAAATCTTCCCTGGGACTTAAAAGTAGCTTTCGATATAAACCGACCAAAGACGAAAGTCATAGCATTGGATTTCATTATTATGGGGACGACCTAGATATAAATGATATGGGTTATTTACAAAAAAATGACTGGGTATCTATTGGTGGTAGATCTTCAATTGATAAATATTATGATGAAAGCTCAAAATTTAAAAATATAGAATACTCGGTAAGATATGGCCACCAAGCTGATACTAAGGGCAACTCAATTGAAAATTTTATTAACCCAAAGATTGAATTTAGATTATGGGATACTTCTTCAATTAATTTTTGGACTGCTATTAAATCATCCGGCAAAAATACAACAATTACAAGGAAGTATGTTGATTCTCCTTATATAAAAAGACCTGCTAGATACAATATGGGAGCCTCATTTGATTCTAAGAATTATTCTAATTATGCGATAGGACTTAAGATAAATTTCGAAAGAGGAAATAGAAACAAGTCTTGGGATTCTAAGGGTTATGAAAAAAACTGGATGGAAGCTGCCTACTATTTCTTTCCTAAAGATTTTTTAACAATGAAAATTGGTTTGAGCCTAAGAGATCAAAACGATTGGATTAGGTGGATTAATACAAATAATTTGACTGCTTACGATGCGGTTGAAAAATTTCTAACATTTAATCTTAATTATTTTAAGGGTAATAAGCATGAACTTAGACTTAAGGGTCAATTTGTTGCTTTAGAGGCATCTAATCCAACTAGTTTGATGTCAAATGAGCAGGGCTATCTTTTGTTGGGTGACCAAGAAGTGAGCTCATTTAATGTTGGTGAGGCGGCCTTTCAGATAAGATACAAATATGAAATAGCCCCCCTCTCAGATCTTTATGTTGTCTATAATCAGGGAGGGAGTATCTATGAAGAAGATATAAATTCTGATAGTGCTTCTATTATTCAGGACTCATGGAAAACTCCATCTGGTAAGATCTTTGCAATTAAATTAAGGTTAAGATTTTAAAAAGTTTATCTTAGGAAATCTTGATAAGCATTATTTGAGGTTTCTTCAATAAAAGAATAGTCAGAACTCTTCAAATGAGCTTCAAGTTTTTTGCCATTTTCTTGATTGTCCTGAATGCCAATAAGAACCTTGGCAAAAGCAGCCCCTAAATTCCTATAATGAAATAATGAAATATTCCAATTATTCCCAAAATCTTTAAGGAAATTAAGAAGCGCATCAGGCTTTTGAGGAAATTCACTTCTAAAAATACGTTCTGAATTTTTATTAATATCTTGGTTATTTCTTCCTCCAACCATATGACGCAAATGATCATTTGAGATTTCATTTCTTGTTAGATCATTAAATTTAAAACTAGATTTTCTTAATTTTACTTTTAGGGCTTTAAAAGATTCTTCAGTCTTAGTTCTGATCCCCACAAGAACATAAGCTATATCATTATCTGCCATACGATAATTAAATTCAGTTATCTGCGCCCTACCGAAAATTCTGCATAATTTTAAAAAACTTCCAGGCTTTTCGGGAATTTGGATGCTTAATATTTTTTCTTTATTTTCACCTAGCTCAGATCTCTCTACTATGTAACTTAATCTTTCAAAATTAACATTTGCTCCACTGCTAATAGCTAGCAATTTTTTATCCTTTATTTTTTTACCATATTTTTTTAAGCCAGCAAGAGCTACAGCACCAGCAGGCTCTGATAAAACTCTTGTGTCTTCAAAAATATCTTTAACGGCAGCACATACTTCATCAACACTAACAGTTATTACCCCATCAACACACTCTTTGATCACATCAAAGTTTGCTTTCCCTACTTGCTCAACTGCAACGCCGTCGGCAAATAGTCCCACTTCTCTTAATCTAACCCTTTTATCAAATTTAATTGCTTCTAATAAAGATGCTGAGTCTTCAACCTCAACTCCATAGATTTTTATTTTCTTATTATCTTCATGTTGAGCAATCCATGATGATATCCCCGCCAGAAGACCTCCTCCACCAACAGGAATAAAAACTGCATTATAGTCTTCATCATCTTCAAGAATTTCTTTTCCTATCGTGCCCTGTCCTGCTATTGTTAAAGGGTCATCAAAAGGATGAATAAATTCAAGCTTCTTTTTCTTGGCCAAAGAAAGCGCTGTTTTAAGAGATTGATTAATGTTGTCACCGTCTAATAATATTTTTGCACCAAAACTTTTAACTGATGAAACTTTAATATCTGGTGAGGTTATCGGCATAACTATTAAACATGGGATTCTTAATTTCTTGCAAGCATAAGCAACACCCTGGGCATGATTTCCTGCAGACGCTGCAATTACTCCCTTCTTCTTCTGGGAAGGCGTAAGGCTAATAATTTTGTTATAAGCTCCCCTATTTTTAAATGAAAAAATTGGTTGAAGGTCTTCTCTTTTTAAAAAAATTTTATTATTACCTTTTGCAGATATATTTTTGGCAAAAGTTATAGGGCTCTTAATTGCGACATCATAAACATTAGCCTCATTAATGAGTTTTAGATATTTTTTAGAATGCTTAAAGCTTCCTGTTTTATTTATTTTAAGTCTCAATGTAATAGTCTTATTAAATTTCTAGTATTATACCCGCATGAGTGCATCAAAAATCAATGTTGCAAAACAAGCAGTATCATATATTGCCGACAAACTAACACCAAATATGATTTTGGGAATTGGAACGGGCTCAACAGTTAATTGCTTTATAGAAGAGCTAGCCAGCTATTCAAATTTATTTAAAGGTGCTGTCTCTAGTTCAAACGCCTCATCTAAACTATTACAGTCAAAGGGTATAGAGGTCTTCAGTTTGAATGATGTAAACGGAATTGAATTTTATATAGATGGCGCTGATGAAGTTGATAAAAATAATAATCTTATTAAGGGCGGGGGCGCAGCCCATACCAGAGAAAAGATTGTTGCATCTGCGGCAAAAGATTTTATATGCATAGTTGATAAAACAAAGATTGTAGATAAATTAGGCTCCTTCCCCCTTCCAATTGAAGTTATACCAGAATCAAGAAGTCTTGTAGCTAGGCAAATTGTTGCGCTGGGCGGGATTCCTGAATTGCGTCAAGGGGTTACCACAGATCAAGAAAATCAAATTCTTGATGTTAAAAATTTAGATCTTTCTAACCCCAAGGAAATGGAATCAAGATTAAACGCAATTGCTGGAATTGTTGATAATGGAATTTTTGCATTTCATAAGCCAAGCGTTGTTTTGGTTAGCGAAGTTTAAAGTAATTTTTCTATAGAATTTATGAGCAAGTCTGAGTCTGGTTTAACTTTGGCTCTATACCCTTTATACACTTCTCCATTTCTATCAATAAGATATTTATTAAAATTCCAATTTGGAGTCATTCCAGATTGAGCAGATAATTTTTTGTAAAATGGATGTGCTTTATCCCCCCTTACTTTTGTTGTAGCAAACATCGGGAAGTTGACGCCGTACTCAGTGGAGCAAAATTCAGCAACGGAAGACTCTTCACTGTACTCTTGTCTGAAATCTCTTGAAGGAATCCCAATAATTGTTAAGCCTTGATCTTTATATTTATCATATAAAGCTTGAAGGCCTTCATACTGATATGTATAGCCACACCTGCTTGCTACATTAACAACAAGGAGTACATCGCCTTTATATTCACACATATTTCTTTTTTCAGATGAGTCTAAGACTCTTAACTCAGAATTAAGTAGATCTGAACAAGAGTATGAATAAGTAGATAGAGTCGCTGCAAATAGCAAAATTAGCTGTTTCATCAGCAAAATGATACTACAGTATTGGTGTAATGGCGTATAAAGTGCTCATAAAGAGCAGAATTAAGACCAAAATTTCTAAATTTTCAATATATTTATTCATATATAACCTAATTTTAAAAGCGTGGAGAGCTAGGCTCTCCACATAATTCCAGAGGATGTCAGCATTCTAGATTGGGGGAAGAGAAGTGCTGACAGGTATTATTATATATATTTATAATTAAATATCAATACTTTTTATAAGATAAACTATATTTTTTTATGTATAATGCTTTTCTTGATTTTTTTTGGAGAATAAATTGAAAGGAACTGTACATTACGAAGTAAAAGATGGCGTAGCATTATTAACTGTTGATAATCCGCCTGTAAACCCACTAAGTGCTGGTGTTAGAGCCGGATTTGTCGAGAATATAACTAAGGCTGAGAATGATCCAGATGTTATAGGTCTTGTACTTACTGGAGCAGGAAGATCTTTTATTGCTGGTGCAGATATTTCTGAATTTGGCACTAAGCCTGATGGCCCAGGGCTTGATGAGGCCTTTAAAAAGCTAGAATTTTGCTCAAAACCTGTAGTTGCAGCTATAAATGGCTCTGCACTAGGCGGGGGCTTAGAAACCGCATTATGTTGTAATTATAGAATTGCTGGTCCTGCGGCCTTTGTGGGCCTCCCAGAGGTTAATTTAGGCCTTTTACCTGGTGCAGGCGGTACTCAAAGACTTCCAAGGCTTGTGGGCCCTGCTGAAGCTTTAAAAATTATGTTAACTGGGATGCACGTTTCAGCGAAAAAAGCTTTATCTATGGGCATTATTGATGAAGTTTCTGATGATTTAGTTAATGATTCCATTAAATTTATTCAAGAAAAAGCTGCTAATACAGAAAATCATCCTAAAGTAAGGGATTTAAGTGAAAAAGTAGTGGAAGCTAGAGGTTCAGACAATGTTTTAATTGAAGCTAGAGCAATGGCAGCAAAAACAAGAAAGGGTCAATTTGCACCTGGAAAGATAATCCAATGTGTTGAAGCTGCAATAAACCTTGATGATTTTGATGATGGCATGAAGACTGAAAGTGATTGCTTTATTGAATGCCTTGTAAATCCGCAAAGAGAGGCAATGATACATATCTTCTTTGGTGAAAGAGCTGCATCTAAAATAGCAGACGTTCCTAAAGAAACTCCTGTAAAAGATATTAAAAAAGCTGGCATTATTGGGTCGGGAACAATGGGTGGTGGAATAGCAATGTGTTTTGCTAATGCAGGCATCCCTGTTCACATAATTGATCAAGACGAAGACAACCTGAAAAGGGGCATGTCAGTAATAGAAAAAAATTATCAATTTATGGTTGATAGAGGAAGGATGAATCAAGAAATGAAAGATGGGGTATTCGGCCTAATTACTTCAAGTCTCGATTATCAAGATGTCTCAGATTGCGATATTGTTATTGAAGCTGTTTATGAAAACCTTGAGCTGAAAGAAAAGATCTTTAAAACACTAGATGAGGTTGTTAATAAAGATGCAATCCTTGCAAGTAATACCTCTGGACTAAATGTAGATTCTATTGCATCAGTAACCAATAGGCCTGATAAGGTAGTGGGTACTCACTTTTTTAGCCCAGCCAATATAATGAGGCTCTTAGAGGTTGTCAGAGGGTCACAATCTTCTGATGAAACATTAGCAACAGTAATGTCAGTGGGCAAGAAGCTTAAAAAGGCTGCTGTAGTTTCTCTTAATGCTCCTGGATTCATAGGAAATAGAATGTTATTTGGATACACTGCCCAGGCAAATATGTTGCTATTAGAGGGTGCTCTTCCTCATCAAGTTGATCAAGCTCTTGAAAAATTTGGAATGAATATGGGGCCTTTTAGGATGTTAGATCTAGTTGGATTAGACCTAGGTTGGCGTGCTAGAAAACTAAGCGGCACTGAGTCTGCCCTTCCTTCTAAAATAAGTGACCAGTTATGTGAGCAAGATAGGTTTGGTCAAAAGAATGGTAAAGGCTTTTATAACTATACCGAAGGATCTAGAGCTCCAAACCCAGCTCCAGAGAATGAAGACATTTATAAAGCTGTTTCTGCTGAGAATGGGATTGAAAGAAGAGAAATATCAGATGAAGAGATTATAGATAGGTGTATTCTTGCTCTTGTAAATGAGGGTGCTGACATAATAGAAGAAGGTGTTGGTCAAAGGGCTGTTGATCTAGATGTAGTTTATATTAATGGATATGGATTCCCTATATGGAGAGGCGGTCCTATGCATCATGCTAATGCAATGGGCATGAAAGAAGTCCTTAATAAGCTTAATAAATACCATGAATTAACTAAAAACGATACCTTTAAGCCAGCAAACCTTATTAAAAAGCTTGCTGAAGAGGATGGTAAGTTTGGTGATGCTCCTGCAAAAGAAGATAGAAAAGAGAAATTAAGCTTTGAGAAGTCTTCTGTAGCTGGTAATTTATAAAAATAGAGTTTTGGGGCAAGATTAAGATTTAATATCGACTTTTGTCCCTATATCAACTCTATTAAAGAGCTCTATTACATCATTATTGAACATTCTGATGCATCCATGGGATGCTTTTGATCCAATTAGGCCCTCTTCGTGGGTTCCGTGGATGTATATATATCGATTATAAGAATCTACTTTACCACCCCTATTAAAGCCCTCTTCTTCGCCTTCTAGCCACATAATCCTGGATGTAACATAGTCATCTTCTGTGTCAATATGATCCTTTACGAGCTGAGCTATATTTTCTGTATTTATACGTGACTTAAAGATGGTGCCCTGGATGGCATTAGATCCTATCTTTTCTTTGATGATATGTTTCCCAAGAGGGGTCTTATATGAGTTTTCTTCCTGTCCCTCTCCATAAAAAGAAGACGATATTGGAAAACTAATTATAATTTGATTATTATCTATCAAATAAAGTCTTTGCTCACTAATCTTAACAAGAATCGACTCTTCAGCATCTATGTTAAAGCAAATAAAGATAATAAATATTGATATTAATTTCTTAATTTTGACCATAAATATAAGCTCAAGGTAATAAATATATAAATAATAGAGAATAAGTATGTCACATAATAACCATATTCAGAATATACGGTAGACGATTTAATTAAACTTATTTCATTTGTTATTGATCCTTGTTGATATTTTGGCATCAAAGAAACTATTGTCCCTTTATTATTTATAAATGCTGTGAAGCCATCATTAGTAGATCTAGCAATCCATCTATTATTCTCAATAGCCCTAATTCTAGCTATTTCTAGGTGCTGATAAGGGCCTAAAGATCCTCCAAACCATGAATCATTGCTTATATTTATAATAAAATCAGAACTTTTGACCGCTTTTCTAACATCATTTGCAAAAACTATGTCATAACATATTAATGGAGCTGCTTTTATAGCTTTATTTATGGATATTAGCTCCTGATTTGATGTCCCGGGTGAAATGTCTGATATTGGGGCACCAAAATAGTTTAAAAGAGGGTTTAGTATAGATTTAAAGGGAATATATTCGCCAAATGGCACTAAATGCCTTTTTTTGTAGATTTCATCAGATTTTATGCTAATTAGTGAGTTGTATAGTTTATTTTCTTCAAAATGCCATATTCCTGTTATTAATTCTGTTGAAGGGTTTATTTTATTCTTTAGTTCTTTAAATTGCTTACTGTTATATGAATAAGGCAATTCTACTTCTGGCCATATAATTAAATCCGATTCATTTTGAATTTTATTAGTAAGCGTTAAAAGAGCTCCCTCGATCTCTGCCTTATATCCTCTTTTAAACTTTAATTGGGGGTCTAAGGAGGGTTGAACAAGAGAGATCTTTAATGTTGTTTCATCTGCTTCTTCTGTGTGGGGATTAGATGGAATAAATATTAAAAAAGACAATGCAAGGAATAAATATGAAATCTTTCTATTATTATTCCAGGACATTGCAATTACCGCAGATAATAAATAGATGATAAATGATACGCCGGCTACTCCAATCAAAGGAAGGGCCATAGATAATATTGTATCTATACCTACAGTTCCTGGAACTAACCACGGGAATCCACCAAAATAAAAATCTCTAGATAGCTCTAGCAATACAAACACTGATGAAATATATAGGGCTGAATGAAGATTGAGAGGATATTCTTTCTTTATTTTAAATAAGCGTATGGGGGCAACTGCAAATAATAAAATCAAAATCAGAAATAACATATAAACTATTGAAGATGCTATATATCCAATATTTCCATAATAGTAAACACTTACTATTATCCATGAAACACCTATTCCCCAATGCCCGATAGTCCACATTACAAGGGTCCTTTTATAAGAGTCATTTGCATCAAGTAATAGTGAGCAAATAAGATAACTATAGGAGGGAATTATTAAGAACTTAAGAGAGAAGGGTGCAAATGCTAAGACGCCCATGCCCCCAAAAATAAGAGGTATTAAATAGTTAAATGATTGCTTAACTTTATTCAGGAAGAATGCTGATTCCAATTTTCTTGATCTTCCTTTTGTCGGCTATAGCTACCTTTAGTTTCATGTTGCCAAGCATAATTTCATCATCAATTTTAGGAAGCACGCCCAGCTTGTTAATCATCAAGCCGCCTATGGTTTCTACATCTTGATCTCCTACATCTACCTCAAAATGGTCTTCAAATGTTTCAATATCTAACTTGCCATCAGCAATATACTCATTTTCTGATATTTGTATAAGCTCTTCTTCCTCATTGTCATGCTCGTCTTCTATTTCTCCAACAAGCTCTTCTAAAATATCCTCAATTGTTACTAGTCCAGATATAGCTCCATATTCATCAACAACTATTGCTAAATGAGAGCGATCTTTTTTAAATTCTTCTAGTAAGGAGTCAGCTTTCTTGGTTTCTGGGACAACATTGGCCTTTCTAAGCATATCTTCAATATTAAATTCTGTTTGACCAACTGATAATAGTGGCAAAAGGTCTTTTGCAAGCAATATTCCACTAACCTCGTCCATAGTTTTGCCCAAAACAGGATATCTAGAGTGTCCAGATTGAATTATTCTTTCAATAAAAGATGATGCTGGCTCATCAATATCAACAGTGATCATTTCTACTTTGGGGACCATTATTTCTTTAACAGATGTATCGCCTAGCCTTAAAGCTTTGTTAGCCATTATCTGGGCTTCTTTATCTATAACATTAGATTGTCTTGCGCTCTCAAGGAATTCCGAAACTTCTGCCACTGAAGTAGTTTTAATAAAAAAGGGGTTCCTTAAATATTTCTTAAGTTTTGAAAAAAATCCAGAAGAGGAGTTTCCCGAGTCGGGTTCTATTTTATCGTTCATATGTTATATGGGTTAATGATATTCAACTTTGATAAAAATTCAATCTCTTTTAATTCCATTTTTTCAGCATCTTGATTATTTTCGTGGTCATACCCAAGAATATGGAATACTCCATGAATGAACATATGAGCAATATGGTCATTAAGTTTTATCTTTTTTGAGATTGCTTCTTCTACAACATATTGATAAGAAATAGCTACATCACCCAGATCTTTGGTATGACTCCGTGAGATATCCTGATTTTCAAATGATAAAACGTTTGTATCTTTATTGATGCTCCTGAACTCTTTATTCAAGCCAAATATGGTTACTTCAGGCTCTTTAGCAAAAGATCAGGCTGATATTAATGAGGTTGCCAAAAGAACTCTTGATTGCTTAATTTCAAATGTTCCACCGGAACTTCCAGGAATCACTTTTTTATCAGGCGGACAATCAGACATTCTTGCTACTGCTCATTTAGATGCAATGAATAAAATAGGAGGGTTTAGTTGGAAATTAAGCTTTTCTTATGGAAGAGCCCTTCAAGCAGCAGCTCTTAAAGCATGGAAAGGCAAGCGTGAGAATATGTTTATATCTCAAGACGCCCTCTCTCATAGAGCCTCAATGAATAAGTTAGCATCTTTAGGTGAGTGGGATTCTGGCTTAGAAGACCAATAAATAATTGTTAGCAACAGTACAAAGAGTTACAGAAGCTAAGGTTTCTATAAATGGGACATCATATTCATCTATCAAACAGGGAGTTGTTATATTTATTTGTATAGAATCTACAGATTCTTCTGAAGAGGTTATAAAAATGAAAAATAAAATTTATTCATTTTCTTTGCTGGATAAAGATAACAAAAGCATGACTGCTTCGTTAAAAGAGCTTAAAGAAGATATTATGATTATTAGTCAATTCACATTAGCAGCTATTACTACAAAAGGTACCAAGCCAAGCTTTCATAAATCAGCCAAACCCGAAGAAGCTAAAGTGCTGTATGATAAATTTGTTAATGCATTTAAGAATGAGCAAAACAATATAGTAGAAGGTATTTTTGGTGAATATATGGAAATAAATTTAACCAACAAAGGGCCTGTAACATTTAACTTTCAGGTGAATTAATTTGGAAATAAAAAACGTATCAATTTTTTGTGGCGCACATGAAGGCAAAAATCCACTTTATGCCATGGAAGCTAGAAAAATAGCTGCAATCCTATCAAAGCAAGGGATAAATATAGTCTTTGGTGGTGGGAATGTTGGCCTTATGAAAATAATTTCTGATGAAGCTCTAGATAACGGAGTTGAAGTTTTAGGAATTTCTTTGAAATCTCTTCATGAGCTTGAATTAGTTAATCCAAGGCTAAAAGAAGTTGTGGTAGCAGATACTCTTCTTGGCAGAAAAGACGTCTTTATGGATAGATCAGATGCTTTTATAGTACTACCTGGCGGAGTTGGTTCTTTAGATGAGCTTGCTGAAGTTATGGCAAGCAATCAGCTTGGAATAATAAACAAGCCAATTGGCATTCTAAATACAGCCGGATATTATGACGACTTAATATCCTGGATGAAAAAGGCCGTCGATGAAGGTTTTATTTCCCATGCAAACTTTGATGATTTAATTATTTCTGATTCATGTGAAGACCTAGTTAAGAAAGTAATCAATCAGGACAGGCCTGCCGATGAAGATTGGACTAATCGATTAGGGCTATAACGTTAATTTATTTCTTCGATATTAAGATACCAAGCTCAAACAAGAGCCACATTGGTATTGCCAAAAATAATTGAGAGAAAACATCTGGTGGCGTTAAAAACATTGCAAAAATAAAGAACATAACAATTATGTACGGCCTTGCTTTGATTAATGCTCCTTTCTCTACAATATTTGAGTTAATTAAAATAAAAGTTGCTACAGGTATTTCAAACGAGATCCCAAAGGCAAATATTAGTTTTATAAAGAACCCAAAGTACTGATTTATATCTGTCATAACCTGGATTGAATCAGGGGCTGCAGCTATAAAAAAGCTAAAAATAATTGGGGCAACAATAAAAAATGCAAAAGATATTCCCAATATAAATAACACTATTGTTGATAACATTAAGGGCGCAACAAACTTCTTCTCTTTCTCAAATAATCCAGGAGCCATAAACATCCATAATTCATAAAACATATATGGAAGGGTTATTAACATTGCAACAAAGATGGTTAGCTTAATTGGAACCATAAAAGGGGTGCTTACTTCAGTGGCTATCATAGTAGCGCCCTCTGGCAGCGCATTTATCAATGGACTTGATACAAATGAATAAATT
>CABXPU010000006.1 GCA_902514105.1 uncultured SAR86 cluster bacterium | reverse complement strand
CTGAAGAAGATATGTATATGCAAAGCAAAGAATACTTATTATCTAGGATTTGTGCATTGTATGGAGGCAGAATCGCGGAAGAAATTATTAATGGGCCTAAAGGAATTACCACAGGCGCATCTAATGATATTGAAGTTGCAACTAATATAGCTACAAATATGGTTACGAAATGGGGTTTATCTGAAGTTTTAGGCCCTTTAAAGTTTGGAGAAGACGAGGGTAGTCCTTTCTTAGGTCGCTCTGCAGCTTCACCAGCAAGCTTTAGAAGTGACGAGACATCAAAAATTATAGATTCTGAAGTTAAAACAATTATAGATACTTGTTATAAAAAATCTCAGAAAATGTTAAATGAAAATTTAGATAAGCTTCATGAGATGGCTTCAGCTCTGCTTAAGTATGAAACTATTGATGCAGATCAAATTGATGACATTATGGCAGGAGCCAAACCAAGAGCTCCAAAAGATTGGACAGATGATGATGTATCAAAAAAGGAATCAAAGAAAACTCCAATAAAAGGTCCAGCAGAAGAGCTGTAATTCAAAATCATGGACTTGAAATTCGGAACTGATGGAATAAGAGGACCTGTTCAAACAGAGATAACCCCTGAAGTATGTCTTAAGATAGGACATGCTGCTGGAATTGTTTTAAAGGAAGAAGGTTTTGATACTGTCATGATTGGAAAAGATACTCGTGTATCTGGTTATATGTTAGAGGCAGCTTTAGAAGCTGGCTTTATAGCTTCAGGAGTAAATGTAAGGTTATTAGGCCCTATACCAACGCCAGGAGTTGCTCTTCTTACAAAGACTTTTCGCAAACAATTTGGAATAGTTATTAGTGCATCTCATAATAATTTTTTAGATAACGGAATTAAAATCTTTGATGCTAATGGTGTAAAAATTTCTAGGGATCTTGAAAGAAAAATAGAAAAAGTTCTTAAATCTGATTTAAATTTAGTTGAAACATCTACTTTAGGAAAAGCTGAAACTTTTCATGAGTCTGGTGCAAGATATATAGAATTTTGTAAATCTACAGTTCCTTCAGGTGTTTCTTTTAACAATCTTAGAATTGTTATTGATTGTGCACACGGCGCTTGTTACAAAGTTAGTCCAGCAATCTTTAGAGAATTAGGAGCCGAAGTAATAGAGTTTGGGGTACAACCTGATGGGTTTAATATTAATCATGAATGCGGATCAACACATCCTGAGCTTGCCCAAAAAATGGTTGTTAAGCATAGAGCTGATTTTGGAGTAACTTTGGATGGAGATGGAGATAGGGTTATCTTAATAGATAAAGAAGGTAATATTTTAGATGGAGATGATCTGTTATACATTTTAGCTTTTGCTAATCCAAATAGGACAGGTGTTTGGTCAGGAGTAGTAGGCACACTAATGTCAAATCATGGCTTAGAAGAAGGTATTAAAAAGTTAGGTTATAAATTTGTTAGAGCCGATGTGGGAGATAAGTTTGTTAGTAAAAAACTTACCGAAAAGGGTTGGATGCTTGGTGGAGAAAGTTCAGGCCATATAATTTGTAGAGATCTTATTAGCACAGGTGATGGGACTATTGCCGCTTTAAAAGTTATAAGTTCTTTGCTTATGTTGGAGAAAGATCCACAAGAAGTTTTAGCGAATTATTCGAAGTTTCCCCAAATTAATATCAACATTCCAGTTAAGAATAAAGATCTAGTTAATGATTCTGAGATTAAATCTTTTATAAAAGAGATTGAAGGTGATATGACTGTTGGCAGGGTGCTGGTTAGACCATCAGGAACAGAAAATATTATTAGAGTTATGGTAGAAGCATCTGTAGAAAATGTTGCCAAGAAATTTGCTGAAGATATAGCTAAATTAATTAAATCAAAATCATAAATTATGGATAGATCAATTATTGGTAATTGGAAATCTAATGGCTCCCTAGAGTTAAATAAGATTTGGTTTAAAGATTTTCAAGAAAATATTAAAGATTCTGCCATTTCTTCCACTGCAATTTGCCCCCCTTATTTATACTTAGACCAGGTCTCTAATATAATTAATAAGGCAAACATTAGTATAGGATCTCAAGATATAGATATTTCTAATGGAGCAAGAACTGGATCAATATCAATTGAAGCGTGCAAAGATTTAGGATGCCAATTTTCTATAATTGGTCACTCTGAAAGGAGAACATTATTTGGTGAAACAGATCTTAATGTAAGAGAAAAATTATTGGTAGCTCAAGATAAAAAGATGTCTATTGTTATGTGTATAGGTGAGCCAGAAGAAGATTATCTTTCTGGGAACACTAAAGATTACCTATTTAATCAAATTAATAAAACAATCAAAAATGTTGATCTTGCAGAAGATTTTACTATTGCGTATGAACCTATTTGGGCAATTGGAACTGGAAAACTTCCAAAAATGCACGAAATAAATACTATTCATAAATATATTAAAGATATAGTACAATCCACATCTAAAAACAGTATGGTGCCAAAAGTTATATACGGAGGCAGCGTAACTAGCGAAAACGCAGAAGAATTATTTAAAGAAGATTGCGTTGATGGAGCTTTAATTGGAGGGGCTTCGCTTAATGGTAAAGAGTTTGCTAAAATTGCAAACCAATTTTTAAACAAGGGACTATAAAGATGATAACTTTTATAACAGCTTTAGGCGTATTAATTGCAGCAACAATTATAATTTTATTTATCTAAATTAAAGGATTATAGAGATGGTAACTTTTATAACAGCTTTAAGTATTTTATTGGCGGTAGTAATAATAACTTTAGTCATGCTTCAACAAGGAAAAGGCTCAGATATGGGAGCTGCTTTTGGGGGCGGCTCATCTAATTCTGTATTTGGCGCAACTGGACCAGCAGGATTCCTTGGAAAATTAACGTATATACTAGTTGCTGTATGGATGATTTTAGTTCTTTCATTAGCATTTATTTTAAAGTCTCAAAATACCGAAGAAATTTTTGATATTGCTCCCGAAGAGTTATCAATAGAAGAAGTTGAAGAGGACGAAATTCCAACCAGTTAAGTGAAAATATTTAAAAACAAAATTTTTCTAATATTTTTAATTATTGTTTTTGGTGTATCAATAGTAAATAACCTACTTAACTCTCCAAAATTTCAAGATAAGATTGTAGTAAGAGTTTTACAGTCTCAAATTCAAGATACTGAATCAGTTATAGATACTATAGAATTATCTTTTTGTGGAATTGGTTCTCCCTTAGGTATTAGTTCAGCTCAAAATTGTATTGCAGTTAAAATAAATAACAAAATTTATTTATTTGATGCAGGCGCTAGATCAGCAGCTTCAATTGCTAGAAATACTCTTATAAGTCCAGATCAAATATCTGCAGTATTTATAACTCATGCGCATTCTGACCATATTGCAGGGTTGGGAGAAATTAATTTAGCATCATGGGTTTTAGGAAGGAATGAGCAATTAAGGGTTTATGGCTCAAACGAGATTAAAAATGTTGTTGATGGTTTTAATATGGTATATAAGAATGATACACAATACAGAACAGATCATCACAATAACTCTAACTGGAGCGATGGAGATTTTTTATCAATATCAGCCCAGAATTTAAATGCTATTACATTTGAGCCATCTGATGAGCCCCAATTAATCTTTAATGAAAAAGGTGTGATGGTTTATACAGTGAGTAACTCTCACCACCCTGTAGAGGGGAGTGTTGGATACAAAATTACCTTTGGTGGAAGATCTATAACTATTTCTGGTGATACTGATATTTCAGAAAATATTTTTAAACTTGCAGAAAATGCAGACATGCTGATTTATGAGGCAATGTTTAAAGATCAAGTAAAAATATTATCTTCGGTTGCAAAACAGGTTGGAAATAAGAGGCTTTCTCATATATTTAATGACATTCTTACCTATCACGCAGATGTAGGAGATATTAAAGACAACATTGAAGGCAGAAATACAAAATTACTTCTTTTATCTCATTTTGTTCCAGCTGTTAATCCTATGACAGAAAGAAGAGTTAAGCATCTCTTTAAAGATTCAAATCAAAAGGTCTTAATTGCTTCAGAAGAAGATATGTTGATAAGTTTGCCAGCAAATTCAGAAGAAATTATTTTTAATTAATTATTAAATAATGGTGCCGAAAGCGGGACTTGAACCCGCACGAGCTTTCGCTCACTAGCCCCTCAAGCTAGCGTGTCTACCAATTCCACCACTTCGGCTAAAGAGGTTGGATTATAAACAAGATATTTTTTTCCGTCTAAAATATTTTTAATAGACTTGACCTAGGTACCCTGATTTAATTACACTTCACCTTCGCTGCGTTGCGGGGTGGAGCAGTCTGGTAGCTCGTCGGGCTCATAACCCGAAGGTCGTTGGTTCAAATCCAGCCCCCGCTACCACGTAATTTTGGATTTTGTGGGGCATTTGCCCCTTTTTTGTACATAAAAGAAATGAATAGAGATGAAATTATAGAAGTTGTAAGACCTGTTATAGAAAACAGGGATTGTTTTCTATGGGGGCTTGAGATACTTAGAGGCAAGAAAAGACCAACTATTAGAATCTACATAGAAACTGATGAAGGGGCTAATATAGAAGATTGTGAAAATATCTCCAAAGATCTTAATTATGAATTAGCTCTAGAAGATTCTTTTATGGAGGACTATATATTAGAAGTGTCTACACCAGGAATAGATAGGAAGATTTTTTATATTGATCAGTTTGAAGGTCTTTTAGGCGAGAATTTCAAGGTAAAATTACGTCAAGCTCAAGATAATATTAAGAATTTTGAAGGTTGTATTAGTGATTATAATAAAGATTCTTTCACTATTGATTGTAAGAATGGAAGCTTTTTAATTAAGTTTTCAGATATTGAAATGTGTCGCGTGAATCCGAATTTTAAAGATATTGTAAGGATGGGTGAAAATTATGGAAGGTAAGGAAATTTTAGCTGTTGTTGATTCTGTTTCTAATGAGAAGGGATTAGAGATGGATTCTATATTTGAAGCAATTGAGATTGCAATCGCGTCAGCATCACAAAGACATTTTCATGAAGATGCTGAACTTCATGTAAAAATTGATAGAGAATCTGGTGATTATCAAACATATAGAAACTGGATTGTTGCTGAAGAAGAAGATCCAGAGTTTCATATTGAAACTCATATAAAAGCTTCAGAGTCTGATCTAGAAGTAAATGATATTTTTACAAAAGATGTAGAAAACGTTGTTTTTGGAAGAATTGAAACCCAGGCTGCTAGACAGGTAATGCTTCAGAAAGTTCGCGAAGCAGAGCGTGAAAAAGTAGTCTCAATGTTTAAAAATCAAAATAATAATTTAGTTAATGGAACTGTAAAGAGGGTTACTAGAGATAATATTATTGTAGATATTAGCTATGAAGCTGAAGCCATCCTGCCAAGAGATAGATTAATGCCAGGAGAAATTTATAAAGTTAATGATAGGATTAGGGCTGTTCTCCAAATTCAAGAAGTTGAAGGCAGGGGAGCACAACTAATGTTAAGTAGAATATGTCCAGAGATGGTTACTGAACTCTTTGGCATAGAAGTTCCTGAAATAAACGAAGATATTATTGAAATAAGAGGTGTTGCAAGAGATGCTGGCTCTAGATCAAAAATAGCTGTAAAAACAAATGATGGTCGGATAGATCCTGTTGGAGCTTGTGTTGGGATGCGAGGGTCAAGAGTTCAAGCTGTATCTGCTGAACTAGGCAATGAAAGAATAGATATTATTATTTATGATGATAACCCTGCTCAATTGGTTATAAATGCATTAGTTCCGGCAAAAGTTGAGTCTATTGTTATGGATGAAACTTCTAGATCAATGGATATCGCAGTCAATCAAGAAAATTTAGCTCTTGCCATAGGATCAAGAGGCCAAAATATTAGACTTGCATCTAAATTAGTTGGATGGGATCTAAATATTATAAGTAGCGAAGAGGCTGAAGCTAAAGAGAAAGTTGACCAAACAGAGTTTTTAGCGAGCCTAATGGAAAGTTTAAATATTTCTGAAGAAGTTGCAGAAAGCATTGTTGAGGCTGGAATGAGTTCATTTGATGATATTGCTTATGCAGATGATAAGGTTCTTGAGCAAATAGTTTCCGACCCTGCTGAGATTGAAAAATTAAAGTCTGCAGCAGAAGACGTAGCTTTAATGGAAGCTATGGGTGAAATATCGGCTGAAGAAGAAGACGCAGAATCTCTAACTGATTTAAATATAAGCGAAGGAGATTTAGCAAAATTGGCCAATAAATCTATCAAGAATAAAGATGATTTAGCTGAACTTGCTGTAGACGAGCTTCAAGAAATTATTGAGATAAGTAACGAAGATGCATCAGCGCTAATTATGAAAGCAAGAGAGCATTGGTTTAATTAAAAGGGGTATTTATTTTGGCTTTAACTGTTAAAAATTTTGCTAAAACATTAAAGATTTCGGAATCTGCTTTGTTAGAAAGAATGCAGAATGCTGGCTTATCTCATAAATCAGGGTCGGATGAGATTACTCCTGCAGATAAATCAGCTTTATTAAAATCATTAAAAAATAGAAAAGCCCAAACTTCTACTGTTTCTTCAGATTCAGGAATTAAAGTTGTGTCAAAAGGTAAGAATATTAGTGATAGCGATTCACCTAAAAGCTATTCAGATAATATAGAAGCAAAAAGAGCTGCTGCATCAGAGCAATTAAAAGAACAACAAAAGAAACGTGAAGACCAAATTAAA
This sequence comes from uncultured SAR86 cluster bacterium, assembly GCA_902514105.1. Taxonomy (GTDB): domain Bacteria; phylum Pseudomonadota; class Gammaproteobacteria; order Magnimaribacterales; family D2472; genus MED-G78. The sequence continues at coordinate 43,971 of CABXPU010000006.1, read as the reverse complement.
GAAGCTGCAAGATTAAAAAAAGAAGAAAGAGTACAAAAACAAGCTGAAAAGAAAAAGATTGCTGCAAAACCAGAAATAAAAGTAAATGTCCAAGACCAGCTTTCAAAAGCTGCAAATGAATATACTAGAAAAGAACAAAAGATAATCCCAGGCAGTGAAGCAGAGCATCAATTTGAGGCCCCTACTAAAGTTAAATCAAAAAGTGTTGATGTGCCAGAAACAATACAGGTTGGTGAGCTTGCAAAGCTTATTGCTGTGAAGGGAGGAGAGCTTGTAAAAGAGCTAATGAGTCTTGGCGTTGTTGCAACTATTAATGATGCTATTGATCAAGAGACAGCTATTTTAGTTTTAGAGGAAATGGGCCATTCAGGAAATGCATTAAAATCAGAAAATGTAGAAGAAGAAATAGCTAGTTTAATAACTTATTCAGATGAACCTCAACTCAGAGCACCAGTTGTAACTGTAATGGGGCATGTAGATCATGGAAAAACTACTTTATTAGACTATATAAGAAAATCAAAAGTTGTTGATGGCGAGGCGGGAGGAATAACCCAGCACATAGGAGCATATCAAGTAGAAACCTCAAAAGGTTTAATTACTTTTATAGACACTCCTGGTCATGCAGCATTCTCATCTATGCGAGCTAGAGGTGCCAATACAACAGATATAGTTATCCTTGTAGTTGCTGCAAATGACGGGATTATGCCTCAAACAGAAGAAGCTATTAATCATGCAAAAGCTGCAAATGTATCTATTGTGGTAGCTATAAACAAAATAGACCTAGCAGATACTGATGTTGAAAAAGTAAAAGGTGATTTAGCAGGAAAAGATCTTACCCCTGAAGATTGGGGAGGCACTATTCAAATGGTTCCAGTTTCAGCTATAACTGGTGAAGGTGTAGATCAGCTTCTAGAGAGTGTTTATCTTGAATCAGAATTGTTAGAACTAAAATCTCATTTTGATGGTCCAGCTCAGGGAGTTGTTATTGAATCTGAACTAGATAAGTTTAGAGGAGCCGTATCAACATTTCTTATTCAAAATGGAACATTAAAAATTGGGAATATAGTTGCCTCCGGAAATTCAGTTGGAAAAATTAAGAGCATTATTAGTAGCGATGGATCTAAACTAAAAACTGCTGGCCCTTCAGCTGCTGTAGAAGTTTTAGGGTTAAATTCTGTTCCGAATGCAGGCGATCAATTTCAGGTAGTAGAAAATGAAAAACAGGCAAGAGAAATTGCTGAATTCAGGATTAATAAAGAAAAAGAAAGAAAACAGCTTAAACAAAGAGATGCAAGCATGAATATTTTTGAAACTATGGGCCAAGAATCCAAAAAAGTTTTAAATATTATTGTTAAGACTGATGTTATGGGCACTTCCGAGGCAATAGTATCAGCATTAAATGATCTTGGCACAGATGAAGCAAAAGTTAAAATAGTTTCAAGCGGCGTAGGAGGTATATCTGAATCAGATGCTAACTTAGCTGTAGCAGTAAATGCCATTATCCTAGGTTTTAACGTTAGAGCTGATAACTCGGCTAAGAAGATTATTGAAGGAGAATCAATAGACTTAACATACCACAGCATCATCTATGAGTTATTAGATGATATTAAGATCAAATTAGGTGGCTTATTAGATCCTATAATAAGAGAAGAAATTCTTGGAACAGCTGAGGTTCTTGAGGTATTTAATTCTCCTAAATTTGGTCAAATTGCTGGATGCATGGTTATAGAAGGAAGTGTATTTAGAAGCAAGCCTGTTAGAGTTCTTCGTGATGAAGTTGTTATTTTTGAAGGTGAATTAGATTCATTAAGAAGATTCAAAGATGATATAAAAGAAGTGAAAAATGGCACTGAATGTGGAATGGGAATTAAGAACTATAAAGATATCAAGCCTGGCGACAAGATAGAAGTTTTTGATAGAAAGGCAGAGGCACAGACTCTTTAATTTCTAATATGTCTTCTATTAGAGCGCAAAAAGTTAGCGATTTTCTAAGGAAAGAGATTTCCCTTTTAATTTCTTCTGAAATAAATGATCCAAGATTAAAAAATCTTAATATAACGGCAGTAGAGGTTTCAGCTGATATTAGTCAGGCAAGCGTTTTTTATACACTGATTAATACCGAAGTAAGTCACGAAGAGTTAAATCCAGCAATTCTTGAAAAATTAAGCGGCATGCTCAGATCAAGACTATCTAAAATCATGAATATTAGAAGAGTTCCTAAACTAAACTTTAGATTTGATAGAAGTATTGAATACTCAAGCAACATAGAAAAGCTTCTTAATAAAATAAAATAAAGCAATGGATGGATTTTTTCTTTTAAATAAAGAAAAAGGGGTTTCCTCTAACTTTGTAGTACAAGGAATTAAAAAAAAATTTAATTTTAAGAAAGTTGGACATTTAGGAACTTTGGATCCAATGGCAACAGGTCTATTAATAATCGCTGTAAATAAAGCTACGAAATTTTCATCTTATTTTCTAAATGAAATTAAAGCTTATTCTGCAGAAGTTACTCTTGGGGGATCCACAGACACAGATGATGCCGAGGGAGAATTTTTATATCAAAAAGATATAAATTTATCATCTAAAAAAGTTCTTACCTTTTTAAATAGTTTTCTAGGAGATTCTCTTCAGCAACCACCTTCTTATTCTGCCTTAAAGCATAAAGGTAAACCTTTATATAAATATGCAAGAGAGGGGAAGATAGTCGTAAAGCCCCCAAGAGAAATAACTATATTTGGAATTGAAAATCCAAACTTTAAAAACCCCTTACTTTCATTTGATATCACTTGCTCTAAAGGAACATATATTAGAGCTATAGCAAGAGATATTGGAGAATTATTAGGTTGTGGAGGATACTTATCTAAGCTTAAAAGAATAGAGCAGGGTTGTTTTTCTATAAAGTCAGCAAAATGTATAGATAAAATTTCTAAAGACCACATTATTACTATTAAAGAGGCATTTCCCAACCTAGATTCCATTAGTTTAAATAAAGAAGAAACCAAAATATATACAAATGGTGGCATGGTGACATCTTTGTATGGTAAAAAAAAGATATTCAAAATATTTTCTGATATTAATCAGTTTATTGGTTTAGGGGAAGTTAGCGATAAGGGCTTAAAGTTAAAACAACTTGTTTAATATCCAATTTAGTAATAAGCTACGCGCTCAGACTTTAGATATACGAGGTTTGCACTCATTAATTATAGGTATATCAAGGATTAGAAATGGCTTTATTAGCAGAAGAAAAAGCAAGTATTGTAAGTAAATTTCAAAAAAATGATTCAGACACTGGATCTCCAGAGGTTCAAATAGCTCTTTTAACTGAAAATATCAATAAACTTCAAGATCATTTTAAAACTCATAAGAAAGATCATCATTCCAGAACTGGATTAATTAGAATGGTGAATCTTAGAAGAAAATTATTGGCTTATTTAAAAAGAAAAGATCAAGAAAGTTATTTGAATACAATTAAGGCCCTCAAACTACGCGGATAAAATAATAAAATAACAAATAGAGGAAAATTGTGGAAAATAATAATTTAGATTCTTCGTCAGTAGAATTTGCATACGGCAATAAAACTGTCAAATTAGAAACTCATAAAATAGCTAGACAAACTACAGGAGCTGTTCTTGCAACTATAGATGATTTAGTTGTTCTTGCTACTGTTGTAGCTAAAAAGGAAGCAGATCCTGGAAAAGATTTTTTCCCATTAGCTGTTTTCTATCAAGAAAAATTTTATTCAACCGGATCTATACCAGGTGGATTCTTTAAAAGAGAAGCTCGTCCAACCGAACGAGAAACTCTTACATCAAGATTAATTGATAGGCCTATTAGGCCCTTATTCCCTGAAGGCTTTAAAAACGATGTTCAAGTTTTTTGTACTGTTCTATCTTCAGGCAAAGATTATAATCCTGATATTGCTTCAATGATTGCTACTTCGGCTGCTCTCTGTGTAGCCGGTGTTCCATTTGATGGACCTATGGGAGCCGCAAGAGTTGGTTTTATTGATGGAAATTATGTTTTAAACCCTTCTTTTGAAGAGCTTGAGAATTCATATTTAGATATGGTTGTGGCTGGTACAGAAGAAGCTGTATTAATGGTGGAGTCAGAAGCTAAGGAATTGAGTGAAGATTTAATGCTAGGCGCAGTTCTGTTTGCTCATCAAGAAATGCAAGCAGTTATTAAGGGTTGCCAAGAACTTAAGGATAAAGCTGGAAAAGAAGATTGGGTCATTCAGGTCGATGAAGACACACCATCTTTTTATAATGAATTAAAAGATAAACATTCGGATGCTATCAGCGAAGCATTTAAGCTAGTTAATAAAACAGAAAGAGTCGAGGCTCTTGATAATATTAAAAATACTATCATCGATGAATATAAAGATTTAGATGAATTAAAGATATCAAAAGTTATGGACGCATTTAAAAAATTAGAGTCCCATATTGTTAGAACGAGCATTATTGAAAATAAACCTAGGATCGATGGCAGGGACCTAGATACAGTAAGACCTATTTTTGTTGAAACAGGTATGCTTCCAAAAACACACGGTTCATCTTTATTCACTAGAGGCGAAACGCAAGCATTAGTTGTAGCAACTTTAGGTTCTCCAAGAGATGCCCAAAGAATAGAAGCAATTGAAGGTGGAGGCACTGATAATTTTATGCTTCACTATAATTTTCCTGCATATAGCGTTGGAGAAATAGGCATGCCTATGGGACCAAAGAGGAGAGAAATTGGTCATGGAAATTTAGCTAAAAGAGCTATTAAGGCGGTCTTACCTGATGTAGATGATTTCGGATATACATTAAGAGTTGTTTCAGAAATTACTGAATCAAATGGCTCGAGTTCAATGGCAACAGTTTGTGGAACATCTTTATCTTTAATGGATGCCGGAGTTCCTCTATCAAGTCCAGTTGCTGGAATTGCAATGGGACTAATTAAAGAAGGTGATGATTTTGCTGTTCTCACAGATATTCTTGGCGATGAAGACCATCTTGGCGATATGGATTTTAAAGTTGCTGGAACTGAAACAGGGATAACGGCATTACAAATGGATATTAAGATCCAGGGCATCAACGAATCAATTATGGAGGTTGCTCTAACAAAAGCTAAAGCTGCAAGGGCCCATATTCTAAGTAAAATGAATGCTGTTATTAATAAGCCAAAAGAATTATCTGAGCACACACCTGCAATGAAAAAGTTCACTGTTCATACAGACAAAATAAAAGAAATTATAGGAAAAGGTGGCGCGGTTATTAAAGGTATGCAAGAAAAAACAGGAGCAACTGTTGATATTAGTGATGATGGCACTGTATCAGTTTTTGGACAAACCCAGAGCGCAATGAATGAGGCTGTTGAAATTATTGAAGGTATTATAGAAGATCCTGAACTTAATAAGGTTTATACAGGAACAGTTGTAAAAATTGTTGATTTCGGAGCTTTTGTAAACATCCTTCCAGGCAAAGATGGGCTACTCCATATTTCTGAGATAGCTGAAGAAAGAACAGAAGATGTCAGTGCTGTTTTGAAAGAAGGACAAGAGGTTGAGGTTAAGCTTATTGGATTTGATCGTGGAAAGATGAAATTATCAATGAAAGCACTCCTTAATAAAGAATAAACCAAATGTCAAATAAAGTTTCTTAATTTTTTTACAAAATTTGATCCTTTTGCTTTTTTGTGTTTTTATAGAATCTGCAAATCATATATAAACCTAATTTAGGGGGAGTTAATATGGATAATGCATGGAGAATGATAAACGACTTAGTTGGAAATCTAACAGGTGTTATAACAGGAATCCTAGGACTAGGAATTGTTGGAAGCTTAGCTTTTGGCGATATACTTGGACTAGATGTTATAGGTAATATCACTGCATTAGTTAGCGAATTAGCTAACGGTGGGGTTGTAGGACTACTTGTTTTAGCAGTTCTAATGAGTCTACTTAAGTAATTACTTAAGAATCTCTTGTTAAGAAGGGCTTTGGCCCTTCTTAACTTTTTTAATAAGATATGAATTTCAAAGTTACACTAGCCAGCCTAACAACCTTTTTAAATAAGGTATCAAAGCTATTAATACCACTTGTTCTAGTTTCATTACTATTAGGTATTATTTTTGGTACTGATACTCCTTTTGTAGGAGATGTATATAAGAATGTATCAGATATTCTTAATATGCTTGGAGAAGACGCTCTTCTTGCATTAGTATCTCTGGTTATTATTCTTGCATATTTAAAGAACGATTAAGTTAGACTAGTTTTTGGCTTCAATAAAAAGATTTCTCTTTTTATAAAATCCTTTTCATTTTTTTTAGTTTCTATTGATTTTTAGAATTGGTGGCTATGGGTGGAATTGAACCACCGACCCCAGCGTTATGAGTGCTGTGCTCTAACCATCTGAGCTACATAGCCAAGCGTAAGATGATAGTTAGTATACTAAAAGAGTCAACCATTTTTTAATAAATTCCTTTTACACGTTGAACTTAAAGTGGATGATATCTCCGTCGTTTACAATATAATCTTTTCCCTCTAAGCGCCATTTACCGTTTTCTTTTGCGCCTGCCTCACCCTTGTTATCTATAAAATCATTAAATGAAATTACTTCTGCTTTAATAAAGCCTCTTTCAAAGTCAGTATGAATTATGCCTGCTGCTTTTGGAGCTGCTGTGTTTATAGGTATTGTCCAAGCTCTTATCTCTTGAGGGCCTGCAGTAAAATATGTTTGCAAGCCAAGTATTTGGTAGCCTTTAAATATTATTTTATTCAGAACAGGCTCATCCATACCCAAAAGTTCTAGATATTCATTCTTTTCATTTTCTTCAAGTGATGCTATTTCTTCTTCATTTTTTATAAATGTTGGCACAACCTCATGGTTTGACTTATTAGCAAATTCCTTAAAATTATTTAATAAATCCTTTGAATCTAAGTCATCTGATATATTGGCAATATAAAAAATTGGTTTAGTAGTTAAGAGTTGAAGATTTCTAACAAATACTTTTTCATCATCATTCATTCCATTTGACGAAATAAAGCGCCCAGCTTCAAGTTCATTTTTTAATTTAAGAAGAATCTTATAATCTTTTTTAATCTGATCATTATTAGTTTTTAAGAGTTTCTCAGTTTTTAGTAATTTTTTAGTTACTGTTTCAAGATCAGCAAAAATTAATTCAAGATTAATAATTTCAGCATCTCTTATAGGATTAATAGACCCATCGACATGGGTTATATTGTCATCTTTAAAACATCTAACCACATGAGCTAATGCTTGCATTTCCCTTATATTTGAAAGGAATGCATTCCCAAGACCTTCTCCTTGTGAAGCTCCTTTTACAAGGCCAGCAATATCAACTAGATCAAGTGCAGCAGGTATAATTTTTTTAGATGAAACAATGCTTTGAATTGAGTCTAATCTTTTATCAGGCAGTGGAACAATACCAACATTTGGTTCAATTGTACAAAAAGGAAAATTCTCTGCTGGTATTTTAGAGTTTGTAAGGGCGTTGAATAGAGTTGATTTACCTACATTAGGTAAACCAATAATTCCGCATTTAAAACCCATTTCTTATTTTGTATGAAGCTTGAGTTGGGCCTCAGAAAATTCTTTGTTGCATAAAAGCTCAAATACACTCTCAAACCTTTCATAACTTTTTTCAATTAGATTCTTATCTTCTTGGCTATGTTTGCCTAGAACCCATCCTGTAACATCATTTTCTTTACCAGGATGGCCAATTCCTATCCTAACTCTAAAGAAATCCTTTGTTCCAATTTTCTTAAAGATATCATTAAGACCGTTATGACCTCCATGACCACCACCTGATTTTATTTTAATTTCTCCAGGATTTAGATCTAAGTCATCATGAAAAATTATTAAATCTTCATTATTAAGATTTGAATAACGGATTATTTTTTGTATCGATGAGCCTGTATTATTTACAAAATTATTTGGTATAACCCATAGGATATTATCTTCATCAGATGAAGCAATAGCTGCTTCTAATTTGTCTTTTAATGAAAATTGAATATTTTTCGAGGCTGCAAGCTTTAGTAGCCATTCTTTTCCAATATTATGTCTCGTTCCATCATATTTAGCACCAGGATTACCAATGCCAATCAAACATAATTTAGACACTTTTTAGCTTTCTTCAGATCCTTTATCAGAAGCTTCTGAGCTATCTTCAGATTCAGCTTCATCTCCTTCTTCGCCTTCAGCACCTTCTTCGCCTTCAGCACCTTCTTCGCCTTCTTCAAGCTCAAGCTCTGGTTCCTCTTCTATAGCTTTTGGAGTATTTACAGAAACTACCATTTGATCTTGACCATCTTCTAGGCCAGATATTTCAGAACCTTCTGGAAGATTTAACTCGGTTAGCCTTATAGCTTCTCCTAAAGGAATATCAATTACATCGACGTCTATTGACTCGGGAATATTACCTGCAAGACAAAGAATTTCTATTTCACGAAGAGCTTTGATTAAAACTCCTCCTTCCATTTTTACGCCTGCACAATCATCTTCATTTATAAATTTAATAGGCACAATAACTTTAAGTTTAGTTTTGCTTGAAACTCTTAAAAAATCAGCATGAAGAAATTTTCCTTTAGCAGGATCTCTTTGTAATTCTTTTAGTACAACTTTCTCTTCTTTATCCCCAATCATGATTCTTAGGACCTGAGTATAAAATAGTTCATTTTCTGAAGCTTTCGTAAGCTCGTTTAATGGTAATTTTATATTTTCACCTGCAATATCATTTCCATAGATAACTGCTGGTACCATTACATCAATATTTCTTATTACTCTTGCCTTATTTGATCCTGTTCTTTCTCTTGGATCAGCATTTAATATTATTTCTTGTGTCATTTTAACCTCATCATTTCTATGTAAACATTGCGCTTAGCGACTCTTCATTGCTTAATCTTCTAATGCATTCAGCAATTGTTGGTGCTAGCGAAATGACGCGTATTTTACTGCATTTTTCTCCATCTTGGGACAATGGAATGGAATTTGTTACAACTAATTCATCAATTGAAGAATTAGAAATCCTCTCAATTGCAGGGCCTGATAGCACCGGGTGGGTTATATACGCTTTAACACCAGCTGCGCCGGCATCTTTTAAAGCTTCAGCAGCATTACATAATGTACCAGCAGTATCAATCAAGTCATCTGTAACAATACAGGTTTTACCCTTTACATCACCAATAATATTCATCACTTCAGATTCGTTTGCAACAGCTCTTCTCTTATCTATAATTGCTAACTCTGCTCCATCTAACAGCTTAGCTATTGCTCTTGATCTTACAACGCCTCCAACATCAGGTGATACAACAACAATATCTTTCATAATCCCTTTGCTTTGAGTTCGTATATCTTGAACCATTAAACCAGCTGCATAAACATTATCTGCAGGCATATTAAAGAACCCTTGTATTGTTTCTGAATGAAGGTCAACAGTTAAGACGCGATCTATCCCAACACTATGAAACATATCGGCAACAACTTTCGCACTTATTGGAACTCTTGCCGATCTTACACGCCTATCTTGTCTTGCATATCCATAATAGGGCACAACCGCAGTTATTCTGGATGCTGAGGACCTTTTTAGAGCATCAGCAAGAAGCATAAGCTCCATCAGGTTTTTATTCGTAGGTGCACATGTTGGCTGAATGATAAAAGTATCATGACCCCTAACATTTTCTTGAACCTCAACTTTAATTTCTTTATCTGAAAAATAACCTATCTCAGCATCAGATATCTGCATGCCTAAAATTTTAGCCACATCATGAGCAAGATCTGGGTTTGCTGTTCCTGTAAAAATGTCTAAATTTGGTTTACTTATCATGTTGTTAATTATATCAAATTGGTTGGGGTGGTAGGATTCGAACCTACGCATGACGGGATCAAAACCCGTTGCCTTACCGCTTGGCTACACCCCAATGCATTTAAACTCCTTTTAAAGGTGAATATTGTAATGGTTCAGCTAAAAAGAATCTCCAATTAGTAGGTATTATTTTAAAAATTTTTTTTAATTCATCTGAATCCTTATACCTGATAAACATTGTTGATCCAGTGCCTGTTAGACATATATCAAATGATTTTTTGTTATTCTCATAAAATAGATCGATATCATTATATTTTTCACAGACAGGTTGTAAAAATGAATTTTGGATAAATTCTTTTTTATCATCAGAATAATCTTCTTTCCTATCTAAGCATAAAAACATATCTTTTGTAGAAATAGATATATCAGGACATATAAGGATATATTTAGCTTTATCAGATTCTTTTTTGGTTAATATATCTCCAATCCCTGAAACATGAGCATTTTCTCCCTTTATAAAAAAGGGCACATCTGCACCAAGGGTTTTGCCAATTTCCATTAAATCATGTATTTGAATTTTAAGATCCCATATCTGATTAAGTGCGATTAAAACGGTTGCCGCATTTGAGCTTCCGCCGCCTAAGCCAGCGCCTATAGGAATATTTTTTTTAATTTTTATCCGAATGCCTTTATCTGCTTTATATCTTTCCCTTAGTATATTTACTGCTGCATACACAATATTATTTTTAGTTTTAATAATATTTGGATTGCATTCAATTTCAATTTCATTTGTATCGATATTAGTAATTTCAATTTGATCAAAAAGATCAATCAATTGGAATGAGGAGTCTAAGTTATGGAATCCATCTTTTCTTTTGTTCAAAACCCTTAGATATAAATTCATTTTTGCAGGAGATTTAAAATTTCTAGTCTTCATATTTCTTTAATTTTCCTTGTACAAGGTATCCGTCCCTAGACTGAATTAATATTGATTTAAAGTTATCTTCAAATTTACAGGCTATATTTAAATTATTATTAATTATTTCTGCTATTTTGTTATCGACCTTTTGCAATTCTAAACATCCATTGATAAAACTAAAATATTTATCTGAATTGAGTTCATTTAATAAATTTCTATATTTATAGTCCGGTTTTGGAAAAACTGAAATAGGCTTAGATTTTTCTATTGTAATCTTCGCTACATTCCCTAGCAGGGCCTTTTTAACCTGTATAATGATCATCTCAGAAGATTTAGAAATTGTTATATTAAAAATTGAACTATTATTATCTTGAGTAAGCTGAAATTTACCAATATATGTTGCTTCTAAAGATTGTTGCTGGTTCAATGAAGCACACGAGGCTACTAGTAATAAAAAAAATATTGAGAAACTTTTAAAGATGAATTTACATTTATTTGGCATCAATCATAAAACCTCTGATGTCTCTGAAAGAGAAAGATTTATTATAGATGAGTCTGCTCATATTTTTTTAGAAAATTATTTAAAAGATAAGTTTCAAAAATCTTTAGGGTCATTTTTTGGGTTATCTACATGCAATAGAACAGAATTTTATTTTATTGCTGATGATAATATTGTTACTGATCTTTTTAATTCAATAAAGCATGCCTTAGATATTAATAATGTATCTGATTCCCATTTTTACTTCTTTAATAGAGAAGATGCTTTTATTCATATGTGCAAAGTTGCATCTGGTATTGACTCTCAAGTTATTGGTGAGCAAGAAATATTTGGACAATTTAAAGATGCATATAAGAATGCGGATGATTTAAACTTAATCAGATCGGATCTTAGATTATATGTTGATAAAACTATCGAGATAAGTAAGAGAATTAGAACTTCAACTAAAATAGGTATAAATCCACTGTCTGTCAGTGGCCTTACTCTTAATTTAGTTAGAAAAATATTTGAAAACCCCGAAGATCAAAATATATTGATAGTTGGCGGCGGGGAAATGGCTAAGTCAATTATTGAAAGTTTATATAAATCAGGAATAAGAAACATAAACGCAATTAACAGAAGTATTAAGACTATAAATATTACTGGAAATTTTAATGTTATGTCTATGCCTCTATCTTCATCTCAGAAATATCTTGAAGAAGCAGATATAGTTATCGCTTCTGCAACTACTTCTTTGCCAATAATAGGAAAGGGAGCTCTTGAAAGCGCGCTAAGGGCTAGAAAGAATAAACCTATGCTATTGATAGATCTAGCTGTTCCTCGAAATATAGAGCCTGAGATTAAATCTTTGGAGCAAGTGTACTTATTTTCTATAGACGATATAGAAAAGATTACAAAAGATAATTTTGGTGAGAGAATTGCAGAAGCTGAGAAAGCATCTAATTTGATTGTCCAGGAAGTTCAGATTGCTAACACTGAAATAACTAATAAAATCAAAAAAAGAAATCTAAAAAATGATTTAGAAGAGTTAATAAATTTATTATCTGAAGATGACATTAGCTTACTTAAGAAAAATGTTCTTAATAATATAGATTTAGATACTTTTTTTATTAAAAAAGCTAAAGAGAAAGGTGTATCTAAAGGTATTGAAGACATACAAGATTTTAATAAAAGTTCTGTTAAAGAAATCATTAAAGGTTTAATCAATAATGCATGATTCTATGTTGCAAAAACTTGAACAACTTAAATCAAGATTAGATGAGATTGAAGCGGCGCTTATTGATAGCGATACCGTTAAAGATATCGATAGATATACCCAGCTAAACAAAGAGTTCTCAGAATTAAAACCAATTATTGAGAAATTTGATGATTACAACAAAACAAAAGATAGATATGAAGGAGCTATATCGCTTCTTGAATCTAATGATGACGAAATTAAAGATCTTGCTAAATTAGAGCTTGAAGAGTCTCAGGCTGAGTATGAGAATTTTGAAAGAGAGCTTAAATTTATGCTTCTCCCCAAAGATTCAGCTGATGATGGTTCTGCATATCTTGAAATTAGGGCTGGTGCAGGTGGAGATGAGGCGGGTATTTTTGCAGGAGATTTATTTAGGATGTATTCAAGACTTGCTGAAAGAGAGGGTTGGGGTATTGAAGTTATCAATACAAGGCCCGCAGAACAAGGCGGATTAAAAGAGGCTGTAGCAAAATTGACAGGAAAAGGAGTATTCAAAGTTATGAAGTTTGAATCTGGTGTACATAGGGTTCAAAGGGTTCCTGAAACCGAGTCTCAGGGGAGGATTCATACCTCAACATGTACTGTGGCTGTCTTGCCAGAATCAGAAGAAATAAAGGACGTAGATATTGCTAAATCAGATTTAAGAATCGATACATATAGAGCATCAGGCGCTGGGGGGCAGCATGTTAATAAAACAGACTCAGCGGTTCGTTTAACTCATATACCAACTGGACTTGTTGTTGAGTGTCAAGATGGAAGGTCTCAGCATAAGAATAAAGAGAAAGCACTTTCTTTATTAGGTGCAAAATTAAAACAGCAAGAGCTTGAAGAACAGCAAGAGAGTATAGCAAGTGAGAGAAAGGTTTTGGTAGGTACTGGTGATAGGAGTGAGAAAATAAGAACGTATAATTTTCCTCAGGGAAGAATGACAGACCATAGAATAAAATTAACTCAACACAATTTAGATCAAATAATGGATGGTGATATTAAAAGTATTTGCGACGCTTTATTGTCTGAAAATCAATTAGCTATGTTATCTCAACTCGAAGAAGAGTAATTATTTTTGTTAATTTCTATAGCAACATATACAAGAAAGATATCGTCACTTGAATCGAGCATTCCAGGTATAAGTAAAAATTTTAGATTTTTTTTAAAAAAATCTCTTAATTATTCTGATTTGAATATTATTTTAGAGAATGAGATGAATATTTCTGAAGCAGAAGTTAATAAAATAGAAGACTTTATAAGTCTATCAAGAAATAAAACTCCTATTGAATACATCTTGAATGATTCTGAGTTTTATGGAAGAAGCTTTTATGTAGATTCAAGAGTTTTAATCCCTAGAGACGAGACTGAATTAATAGTTGATTTAGTAAAAGAATACTCAGCATCAAACAATCCAAAGATTGCTGATCTTGGAACGGGGTCTGGGTGTATAGGAATATCTTTAGCAATAGAAATTGCTGGATCATCTGTAACTGGTATAGATAATAGTTTAGAGGCTCTAGAGGTAGCTAAAAAAAATAAAAATCTTCATAAAACTTCGAACTTTGAACTAAGAAGATCAAATTGGCTTGAAGGTATTAAAGATAAGCATTTTGATTTTATTGTCTCTAACCCTCCTTATATTAGTTCTAGTGATGAGCATCTAAAAGATCTTATGCATGAGCCAAAGAAAGCACTAATTTCTTCAGAAAATGGCTACTCAGATTTTAAAAAAATATCGACACAAGCATACAAGAAATTAAAAAAAGGAGGCATTCTTATTTTTGAACACGGATATAATCAAGCTAATAAAGTTAATGAAATAATGCAATCAAACTATTTTAATCAAATTAAGAATTTTAAAGATTATCAAGGACATCCTAGAATAACTATAGGCATAAAATGAGGTTCCTTATATAATCTGTATAAAAAATATGGGGTAATTATATGATTGGAGATATGCAAAAATGGACACCAAATGTTGCTAGCATAATTGAGCATGCTAAGCAGTTCCACCCAACCAAGGAAGTTGTCAGCAGAATGGTTTCTGGTGATATTCATAAAACGAATTATGAAGAGGTTTGTATAAGAGCTAGAAAACTGGCTTCAGCATTAGAAAAAGATGGGTATAAGCCGGGAGATGTTATAGCAACTCTAGCTTTAAATACATATAGACATTTAGAAATGTACTATGGCATATCCGGGATGGGAGCTATTAATCACACTTTAAATTTTAGATTACATCCAGAACAAGCTATTTACATAATTAATCATGCCGAAGATAAGATTATTTTTTGTGAAGTTCCATTTATCCCAATTCTAGAGGGACTAAAAGATAAGTTAGTAACTGTCGAAAAATACATCATTCTTTGTGATGAATCTGAAATGCCAGAAACAGGTTTAAAAAATGCAATTTCATATGAAGAATATTTAAAAGATGGTGATGAGGACTATAGTTGGGCAGATGTAGGTGATGATGCGGCATGTGCTCTTTGTTATACATCTGGAACTACAGGGAATCCAAAAGGTGTTCTTTATTCGCATAAATCTAATATTCTGCATGCGCAGGCAGCTTTAACAGCAATGAGTATTAAACCAGATGATTCAATATTAATGGTTGTACCTTTATTTCATGTTCTTGCATGGGGCATACCTTATTTTGGACCTATGTTTGGGTTAAAGCTTGTAATGCCAGGGATGCAGATGGAAGGTGAGCCTTTGTATGATCTTATAGACAAAGAAGATATTTCTTTAGCTTTTGGGGTGCCAACAATTTGGATGGGCTTATTGGCATATTGTAGAGAAAATAATAAGATCTTAAGTTCTGTTAAAAATACTATTATAGGAGGCTCAGCTCTTTCGCTTTCTACTCTTCAAGAATTTGATGAGGTCCACGATGTAAATGTTATTCATGCTTGGGGTATGACAGAAATGAGCCCTCTTGGAACTACCAATATACCAACTCCAGAAATGGAGCATATGAGTAAAGAAGAAAAGTATGCAATCCAATTAAAACAAGGCAGACCAATATATGGAGTTGAGCTTAAAGTGGTAGACGATAGCGGTACAGATTTACCTAACGATGGTGAATCTCAAGGTCATTTAATGGTAAGAGGTCCATGGATTCTTCAAAAATACTTTAAAGCAGAAAAAGACGCTGTTGATAAAGATGGTTGGTTTGATACGGGTGATATTTCTGTTTTAGATGAAGATGGATATATGACTATTAAAGATAGAGCCAAAGATGTTATTAAGTCAGGAGGTGAATGGATAAGTTCGATAGATCTTGAAAATGCAGCTTTTGGCCACCCTGAAGTAGCTGAAGCATGTGTTGTGGGCATACCTCATCCAAAATGGGACGAAAGACCATTATTATTTATAGTTACCGGTGACGGAGAGCCTGTAGAAAAAGAAAGTATTTTAGATTTTCTTAGCTCCAAGGTTGCAAAGTGGTGGCTTCCAGATGATATTATTTTCTTAAAAGAATTGCCTCATGGAGCTACTGGGAAACTACAGAAATTTGAATTAAGAGACGAATATAATAATCATTATATGGAGAAATAATATGTTAAAAATCGTAAAGCTATCAGAAATTGACTCCGTAATAGGATCAGATGTGGGGGTATCAGATTGGGTAACTATTGATCAAGAAAGAATAGATAAATTTGCAGATGCAACAATGGACCATCAATTTATTCATGTTGACCCAGACCAGGCAGCGCCGGTATTTGGATCCACTATTGCCCATGGATTTTTATCATTATCATTAGTTGCTGGAATACCTTTTGAGCAAGAAATAGGTATGGTTTTAGAAGGCACTAAGATGGGATTAAATTATGGACTAGACAAGGTAAGATTTTTAAGTCCTGTTCCTGTTAATTCAGAAGTCAGGATCCATATGAAATGTATTGATATAACTGAAAAGAATCCGGGTCAGTACCTTTCTAAAAATGAAGTAACCATGGAGATCAAAGGTGTTGAAAAACCAGCATTTGTTGCTGAAACCTTAAGTATGTTTATTGTCTAACAACTAACCTAATAATTTTTTCAGGATATCATTAACACTTTTTGGATTTGCTTTTCCTTGAGTTTCTTTCATAACTTGACCAACAAAAAATCCAAAAATTCTATCTTTACCACTTTTGTACGCAGCTACTTGATCTTCATTTGATTGTATAACCTTTGTAGCAATTTCTTCTAATACTGATTCATCTTGAATCTGGACAAGCCCCTTTTCTTGAATAAGGTTATCTACATCATTGCCAGTTTCCCAGACATCTTCTAAAAGGGATTTAGCTATTTTCCCTGAAATAGTATTGTCAGTAATTCTTTCAATTAATTTTACAAAGTTTTCTAATGACAACTTAGACTCTTCAATGCTTATATTATCTTTATTTAGAAGGGCGCTTATATCTCCTACCAACCATTTAGCTACAAGGTTTGAGTCCTTTGTCTTCTCAGAGGCTTTTTCAAAGAGTTCTGCCATTGCTTTAGAAGAAGAAAGTATTCTTGCTTCAGAAACTTCTAAATTATGCTCATCAATAAACCTTTTTTCTTTTTCTTTAGGTAATTCAGGCAAACCCTCTATTATTTCTTCAAGTTCTTTATCTAAAATAACAACTGGCAAAAGATCAGGCTCAGGAAAATATCGATAATCATTAGCAGCCTCTTTAGAGCGCATAGATCTTGTTTCATTTTTTATGCTGTCATAAAGTCTAGTTTCCTGAACAACTGATTCGCCTTTTTCCAGGAGTTTAATTTGTCTAGCAATCTCAAAATTTATGGCTTTTTCTATAAATTTAAACGAATTGATATTTTTAATTTCTGCTCGTGTGCCTAATTCTTTATCTTCAGCTTTTTTAATAGACACATTAACATCACACCTCATAGAGCCTTGAGCCATATTTCCATCACAAATATCCAGGAATGTGACAAGCTGATGGATAGCCTTAAAGTATGCAACAGCCTCTTTTGCATTAGATATTTCTGGTTCAGATACTATCTCAAGCAGGGGAGTGCCAGCTCTATTCAAGTCAACACCAGTTTCACCATCAAACAAATCATGAATAGATTTGCCTGCATCTTCTTCTAGATGAGCCCTAGTTATATTAATTAATTTTTCTTTACCATCTACATCTATTGTTATTGAGCCCATTCCTACAATGGGTTTTTCCATTTGAGTTATTTGATAGCCTTTAGGAAGATCAGGATAGAAATAATTCTTTCTATCAAACATTGAAACTTGATTGATTTCTGCTTTAGTAGCAAGACCAAAACGAATAGCTTTATAAAAAGCTTCTTTATTAACGACAGGGAGAGCCCCAGGCAAGCCTAAATCTACTAGATCAACCTGAGTATTAGGCTCAGCACCAAAACCTGTTGATGCACCTGAAAACAATTTAGTTTTTGTGGATAGCTGCACATGTACCTCTAATCCAATTACCGTTTCCCAACTCATGACTTAATCTCCATATCTGGAGTTTTTAGATGCCAATCTGTAGTTTTTTGGAAATTATGTGCAACATTCAGTAATTGTTCTTCTTGCAGAGAGTTTCCAATTAATTGAAGTCCTAAAGGTTTATTATCAACATATCCGCTTGGAATAGATATACCTGGAAGTCCAGCTAAATTTGCTGGAACTGTAAATAAATCTTCTAAATACATTTCTATAGGGTCGCTCATAGAACCAGCCTCAAAAGCAGGCCCTCTAGTTGTTGGAGTCATAATTAAATCTACTTTTTTAAATGCATCATCAAAATCATTCTTAATTAATCTTCTTACTTGTTGCGCTTTTTTATAATAAGCATCATAAAAACCTGCTGAAAGAACGTATGCCCCAATTAGTATTCTTCTTTTTACCTCATCCCCAAATCCTTCTGACCTACTTCTAATATATAAATCTTCTAAATCTTTGGGGTTTTCACACCTTTTTCCATACTTAACACCATCGAATCTGGAGAGGTTAGAAGAACATTCTGCAGGAGCAACAACATAGTAAGTAGGAACAGATAGAGAAATATTGGGTAGGGAAACTTCAATAAACTCGACCCCCAATGACTCATAATGCTTTTTTGATTCCTCGAAAACTTTTACTACATTTTTGTCTAATTTTGATAAATCAAATTCCTTTACTATTCCAATTTTTTTACCTTTGATTTCTTTATCCAAGTTTTTAGTGAAGTCAGGTATAGCTTCGTCTAATGAGGTGGTGTCTTTGCTATCATGCGAACACATTTGATTCATTAGAATTGCGCAATCTTCTACAGTTCTTGCCATTGGACCAGCTTGATCAAGGCTTGAAGCAAATGCAATCATACCCCATCTTGAGATCCTCCCGTATGTTGGTTTAATGCCTGTTATCCCACACAAAGAAGCTGGTTGCCTAATTGATCCACCGGTATCAGTTCCTGTTGCAGCAGGGACAATACCAGCTGCAACTGCTGCTGCTGAGCCTCCTGAGCTTCCTCCAGGCACTAAGTTTGCACCCCATGGGTTATTCACTTTTCCAAAGAAACTAGTTTCATTAGAAGAGCCCATAGCAAACTCATCCATATTTGTTTTGCCAATAGAAATACAGCCTGATGATTCAAGATTTTCTATAACTGTAGCTGAGTAGGGGGGTATGAAATTTGATAGTATATTTGAACCACATGTTGTTCTAAGATTTTTTGTGACAAATAAATCTTTTTGCGCTATTGGTATTCCTGATAAAGCTAGATCTGATGACTTGTTATCAAGCGCTTTTGCTTTCTCTAAAGCCTTTTCTTTATTTAAAGTAATAAATGCATTTAATTTATCGTATTTCTCTACTAAATTAAAAGTTTCTTCAATAAGCTCATGATTTGAAATATCTTTTTTTTCAAGCATTAACGACAATTCTTTAATTGTTTTGAACTGAATACTCATTCAACAACTCTGGGAACTAAGAAATAATCTTCATTAGAGTCTGGAGCATTTTCAAGAAAGGTTTCTTTTCTGTTTTCAGCAGTAATTTCATCAGATCTTGTTTTAGCAGTTTTTTCCAGAGGATTTGCTAAAGGTTCAATATCAGAAGTATCAGCACTTTCAAGCTGATCTACAAACTCAATAATATTCTCTAAATCTTTAGTGATCTTTTCTTTATTATCTTCATCAAACCTTAGTCTTGCTAAGTAAGATATAGTTGCAACTGTTTCTTTATCCATATATACGATGTTATTATAGTTAAGTTGAGCGATGTTAGCTTAACTAATTATTTTTTTACAATTTTTTTTTGGAATATTACATTGGATTTTAATTTATATAAAACGATAAGAGGCTATTTCTCTAATGATTTATCAATAGATCTAGGGACGGCTAATACTTTAATTTATACAAAGGACGTAGGTATTGTTCTTAACGAGCCTTCAGTTGTTGCTATAAGAGAGTCTAGGGGCCAAAAAACAGTTGTAGCTGTTGGTACAGAAGCAAAAAAGATGCTTGGAAGAACTCCTGGAAATATAAAGGCTATTCGCCCTTTATCAGAAGGAGTTATAGCTGATTTCCAAGTCACAGAAAAAATGTTGCAACAATTTATTGCATTAGTGCATGAACAAAGATTTATTAAACCTAGCCCTAGAGTTTTAGTATGTGTTCCATGCAGGTCTACACAGGTTGAAAGAAGAGCTATAAGAGAATCAGTTCTTGGCGCTGGCGCTCGAGATGTTAAGTTAATTGAAGAGCCTATGGCAGCAGCAATTGGTGCAGGACTTCCAGTTGAAGAAGCTAGCGGTAATATGGTTGTAGATATAGGCGGAGGAACTTCTGAGATTGCTATATTGTCTTTAAATGGAGTTGTTTATTCTGAATCTGTGAAAATTGGTGGTGATAAAATGGATGAAGCCATTACTTCATGGATTAGAAGAAATTTTGGTTGTGTTATAGGCGAGTCAACTGCAGAAAAAATTAAACAAACAATAGGTTGTTGTACTGAAGAGTCAGAAAAAAAAGAAATGCAGGTTACAGGAAGAAATCTTGCAGAAGGTATCCCTGAGACATTTACTCTAAATAGTGAGCAAATTTTTGACGCTATGAAAGATCCATTAATGGGCATTGTTAGAGCTATTAGAAATGCATTAGAGTTATCTCCACCAGAATTAGCTGCAGATATAGCCGAAAGAGGAATAGTCCTAACAGGCGGCGGGGCCTTGATGCGAGATTTGGATAAACTTATTTCAAATTCTACCGGAATCCCGGTTATTGTTGCTGAAGATCCTTTAACTTGTGTAGCTAGAGGCGGAGGTCAGGCTTTAGAAATCATGGATAAGTACAACATAGACCTACTTTCATCAGAGTAATCTAGATGGCGAGAATTGCGCCTGGAAATACACCAAAATTAGGATACTTTGTTTTAATAATTCTTGCTTCCTTATTTTTATATCTAGATATCCAATATAAAACTTTTACTTCAACAAAGAATTTTTTCAATGCAGGGCTAATTGCAACCAACTTAGCTATAAACAATATTGTTTTCAGCCCGATAAGCAATCTTTATAAGTTAACCAATAATAAATTAGCACTCATTAACTCTAATGAGTTATTGGTTGAAGAGCTTGAGCTTAGTAAATCTGAGAATTTTTTAATTTTAAATAAAGATAAATTATTTAATGATAATTCTGAGCTTTATAAATTTATTAACAATATTTCTAATGATTATCCACACGAAATAGCAACCATCTCTTCATTTGATACAAACCTGTATAAATGTTGTGACAATCATAGATTACACCTTTTTAATAATTCTTCGCCTTTTAAAAAGGGTGGAACGGTTATAAATTCAACTGGTATTATTGGACAAATTTCTGATTCGAATAATAAAGTCAGTGAAGTTATATTAATCAGCGATATAAATCATTCAATACCCATAAAATCCAATGCTTTTTTCTGTAATGCAAGCGGATCAGGTAGGCCTAAGGTATTAGAATGTAAATACGATCCATCCTTATGGAAAGAATCTTTTGAAATCGGTCGTATCTTTTATTCTTCTGGATTGGGCGGGATATTCCCAGAAGGTATTATGATTGGATCAATTATCTCTATAGAAAATGTTGAAGACGGAGATATCCTTCTTAATATTAAATCTATAGCAAATCCATTAACTCAAAAAAATGTAATAGTTTTATATCCAAATGACATTAAATAATTTCATTAGAATCTTCATTACAATTATTTTTGCTAATTATATTAATTCAAAAATTAATTTTTTTATTACAGATTACTATTTAAATTTTACTCTAGGTTTTTTAGTATTTTCTTATTGGGTTTTTACTCTTGAAGAACATCTATACGCTCTCCCAAGCTTCTGCATCGGTTTATCTATAGATTTACTTTCTGGGAGCCCATTTGGGTTGAATGCACTTTTATTTTCAATATCTTCTTATATTATTCATTCTTACAGATACTCATTTAAGATTTTTTCTTTCCTTCAAGTAACTATTTTTTTTGCATTCCTGTCTATGTTCTATTTAGGCTTTATTCATATTTTTATGAATACAGCAAATTTCTCATATCTTCTTATATTTTTAAGTTTTTTCCTAAATGGCATTGCATGGATATTTATATATATTCTTATGAACCGATTTAAAAAGATATTTTATAAATAAATTATTTATATTATGAAAAGATTTCTTTTAAGTAAAAGTTTCCTTCTTATGATTATTAATACATTTTCATTTGTTTTAATTTCTTTAATTTTACTTAGTTTTTCCTTATCAAAATTACCAGAACAAACTATAAATTTTATCGATAATAAATTTATTAAAAATTTTAATGTCGAATTCTCAATTATTGAGTCCAGAGGAAATATTTTCTATCCAGCTTTTAAGATTAGTGACCTAGAGATACTTAAACAAGACAAATTAATTTTAGCAGCAGATGAGCTCTCGGGGTCTTTAGATATCCTAAATTCATTATTTTCAATGAGGCCTAAAATATTAAGTATCAACATTAAGAATGGAACTGTTTTCTTAAATGATTCTGCTTTAATTGATAAAGATCATTTGAAAATTAACATACAGTTAAATATTAATACAGATGATCATATTGATGGCTATACTCACCTAGTTAAAGAAAATACAATGGCTAGCGTATTCTTAACATCAAAAAATAATACACAGAAATATTTAATTAATATTCCAAGCAATGAATGGCTATCTAATTTGCCCATTGAGCTTAATGATGATCTTAAAAAATTAAGATTTTCTCTTAATTTGATAGGAGATAAGAAATCAAGTGTTTGGAATTCCATTGGATCATTAAATATCAAAGAATTAGAATCAAATTTCTTAAAATTGAAGGAAATTAATGGAAGCTTTTCCGGTCTATATCAAGATAAATCGATATTTCTCTCTTTGAGAGAACTTAATAAACCCTTTCTAGGTAAACAAAACCTTATTTTGATAGATTTTGAAAAGAGTTTAGCTCGGATTTCTGATCTATACATAAATAGAGATTTTTTTGATATAGATTTTTTACCCAATATAAAGAAAATAGGATTGAAGAATCTTACCTACATTTTTAAAAAAAATGACCCGTTTTTCTCATCAAGATTTGAGTCTATGGATATTAATGATTTATATCTTAAATCTATAAATGATTTATCTGGAATAATTCTTTTAAATAATGATTTGACTAAATTTAAGCTGGGGGGAAGCCAGATTTTATTAGAAACTTATGATGATGGTTTTTATAAGATGGATGCTATAGGCACAATCTCATATTCTGATGCAATGAATCAATTAGATTCTGATATTTTATTAAGCAATAGCAATGAAAAATTGCAATTAACAATGAGAAATTTTTCTCAAGAAAAATATAAACTAGATTTAATCACCAAAGATATCAGTTCAGATCTATTTATCTCATTATTGCCTCAAAATCTAACAAGTCTCAAGAATAATCTTAGGAGTTCTCTTAAAGTCGACTCTTTAAGCAATCTTTATTTAACTATTGATAATAGTTTTGATGATAATAGTCTAAATTATTTGAGGGGATCTATTGAATCAGATCAATTTAAATATCAATTAAGTGACAGCCAATTAATTGAATCAGTTTCTTTTAAGTTGAGTTTAGATAACAGTGATATAGCTATTATCTTAGAAAATGGATCATTTAATTCTTTCCCTTTTCAATCCATACACAGTCATATAGACACTAGATCAAATATTCTAAAGTATTCTTCCAATCATCAAATCACAATAGATGATTTAATAGAGAGTAATAATGGGTTAATAGAATTAGTCCAAGATCAAGACGCATCATTCCCCATAAATTCAATAGGTATCATTAATCTAACAAGCTCAAATAATGTTAATTATGCTAATCTAAAATTAGAAGACCTTGAGTTGAAAATATCATCCGATCTCGATATCCAAAAAACCAAAGGCAATATCTTTATTGATAACTTTAATCATGCTTATGGATATATAAGCGCTATTGGGTTTAATCAAGATATCAATGGTTTTGTTGAGGCAAAGAATCTAAATAGTAATTTTTCTATTTCAATTAGATCAGATATTGAGATAGATATGGCAGCTCTTTTCCCTAGCAGCAATTTTTTCAGCATTGATGGTAAAGAATTATCAGAAATTAAATTATCATATGATTTAGAAAATGGTTTCAAGATTAATATCTTTAATAATTTATCATCTACGGAAATATTATCTGATATTCAATTCTTTAATAAACCGTTTGAGGTTCAATTACCAACTCATGTAGAAATCTCAAATTTATCTACTCCCAATATTAAGATTCATAATGATATTTTTGATACCCTGATTATCCTCAATGAAGAAAATATAGGTGGATATTTTAAGTCAGGAGATTACTTTGATAAAAAGGTTTTATCTTTAAGAAATGATATAGAATTTCAGTTATTTATTGATATCCCTAAGTTAAATTTTGAAGATCTCAGCTTTAATCAAATAAATAATCAAAATACTGGCTCCACATTACTTATTAAAGATATTGAATTTCATTTCGATGAATTATTATTATTTGGCAATTCTTTTAATAGTCAAAGTGGCAAGATTAGCCTTATGGGCAATAGCACGGAATTATCTCTTCAAGGCAATGATCTAAATGGCACCATTTCTTTTGGTGATGATGGCTTTACTAAGATTGACTTAAAAGACTCAAAGATCAACTATTTTTCATTTCCGAATAGATCTGGTGGAGATCAATATATGAAAATGAGACTTTTGGGGAAGAATATCAACATAGACGGAATCAAAATAAAAGACTTAGATATTTATATACTTGAAAATCGAGATGTAATTACGATAGACAATATTAAAGTAGTTAGTAAGAATATTAATATAAGCCCTCTAAGCAATGATGAGAAGGCTTACATTAGCTATAACAAGAAATCTGATCTGTATAAGGTAAAAGGTATTTTTGAATTTAATAAGCCCTCTAAACAGATTCAAGACTATTTAGACTATGATTTTGACTATCTAAAAACAGACATGAATGTTGAATGGATAAGTACAGAAAAATTAAACAACCTTCAGGGGAAATTATCTTTTTTGGTTAAAGGTCTTAAATTAGAACAAGAGATCTCAAATTCAGTCTTATTAAAAACTTTAGGCATATTTAATTTAAAAGCTTTTTTCTCAACTTTATCAGAAATAGATCTTTCAGAAGAAAATAGAGGTAATTTAAATATCAGACGGGGCGAGGGCAGTTTTATTTTTATGAAAGATAAAGCAAGAATTTCAGATCCTTTAATTATCGAAACTAATTTTGCAAAAATGAAATGGATTGGAGATATCCAAAAGGATAGAAGAAATAACCTTTCTGATTTAGATTTATTTCTTGAGATGAGACTTACTATATCTGATAACCTGCCTTGGTATGCAGCATTTTTAGGTGGATTTCCTGCAGTTGCTGGGGGTATGGTTATAGGCAGTATTTTTGAAGAAGGGATTAATGAGATATCCACCATTAATTATCAAGTTCAAGGTGATATTAATAATCCAGAATTATTAAGATTAGAGTAGAAATATTGTTCCAAGACCCAGGAATGAAATAAATCCAACCACATCAGTAACAGTAGTTACTACAACACTACCTGCGATGGCAGGATCTTGTTTAAATCTTCTAAGTATTATTGGGACAAAAATTCCGGCAATACCTGAACTTATTAAATTAATTACAAGTGCAGCAGAGATAAGAAGAGCTAGCGTAATATCACCAAACCACGCAAATGTGATTAAGCCTATTAAGTTTGCCAAAACAATGCCATTAAGAATTGATACTGCTAATTCTCTTTTAAATAAATAAGAAAGGTTGGATGAATTAATTTGTTCTAGAGTTAGCCCCCTTAAAACAATTGTTAAAGTCTGAGTTGCTGCAACTCCTCCCATACTTGCTACAACAGGCATTAAGACAGCAAGAAAAAATACTTCTTTTAATACGTCTTCAAAAATATTGATTGTCATAGCAGCCAAAAAAGCTGTTAGCAGATTCATGCTTAGCCAAAAAACTCTACTTCTTGCAGCTCTTGCTGGAGGTTGGAAAGTGTCTTCTGCTATACCGGCCATCCCTAGGAGGTTTTGATCAGCATCTTCTTTGATTACATCAACAACATCGTCAATTGTTATTCTTCCAAGCAATTTTTTATTTTTATCAACAACAGCAGACGATACAAGATCATTTCTTTCAAAAAGAGTAGATACTTCTTTATCATCTTGATTATCATTAATGGGAGTAATATCTGTTTCCATAACCTCTTTAACAGTTAGATTGACATCTGAAGTTAATAATTTTGTAATAGATAATTCTCCAAGGTATAAATCTTCAGCAGAAACAACAAAAATTTTATCTGTATTCTTAGGAAGTTCATCTTGGGCCCTTAAATAGTTCATTACTACTTCTATAGAATGGTTGGGTCTTACACTTATTACATCAGTATTTAAAAGCCCACCAGCAGAATCTTCAGGATAAATTAAGGCTTGTTCAATTCTAGTTCTATCTCGAGATGACATTTTTCCTAGAATCATTTTCATCCTATTCTCAGGAAGTTGTTGGAGGATATCCACTATTTCATCTAGCTCTAGGTCACTTACAATTTCAGAGAGCTCTTCATTAGAAATATCTAAAAGAAGCTCTTGTTGGATCTCATCTCCTAAATCAGCTAAAACATCTCCCTCATCTTTATTATCAATTAATGACCATAATAATTTTCTTTGTTTTGGTGGAGATGATTCAAGTGAATGAGCAAGTTCAGCAGAATTCATTTTATCTAATAATCCTTTAATCTGATTAATTGATAAATTTGCCGATTCATCAAGCAGAATCTCCAAAGTATCTTTCTTATCAGATTCTTGATTCATCTTTTAATTCTACATCAAGAAGGAAATTTTATCTTTTTCTAGAAGAAGGTATATTCATTTTAAGGCGATATTTAGAAATAGTTCTTCTCGCTAAGTTATAACCTCTTTTATTAAGCAATGTAGCTATATCTTGATCACTTAATTTAGATTTTTCATTCTGTATAGCAAGTTTAATTGTCTCCATTAGTTGAATAGGAGTCACATTTCTAGTTTTTGAAACTGAACTTATTAACAATGACTTTAATGGAATAATTCCTCTGGGTGTCTGGATATATTTAGATCTTAAGATTCTAGATACTGTAGAAGGGTGTACCCTTAATTGTTTTGCAATCTCTTTACTGGTCAGGGGTTTAATTTCTAATAACTCATCTTCGAAGAAAGCAAATTGTTTATTACAAATTATTTCTCCAACCCTTAAGACCGTTTCATTTCTTTTTTTAATAGCTTTTAAAAACCATTTTGCATCTTTAATTTTCTCTGATAGTTTTTTATTTGGCTTATTCTTTAGCTCTTGTTTTACAGATTTTACTAAATGGTGATCAATATTAATCTCAGGAAATTTTTCGTTAATAAAATTAACTTTTCTTATTTGATTTGAGTTTTCAACAACAAGATCTGGTTCAACATATATAGTATTACTAAAATCAAGACCCGGAGCCAAATCGCAACCCTTAATTAATTCAATTGATTTATTTATTGAATCTTTATTATATGATTCTGATAATTTTTCTTTAATAGAATAAATATTACCAACAAAATTACCATCTATAATTTTTTGGGCTATTGTAAATAATTTTGGATCGATACCTCTTTTCTTTAATTGAATTAATATAGTTTCTTTTATATCCCTAAAACCTACTCCGTAAGGTTCTAGATTTTGAATAATTGTTTTTAGAACATTCTCTATTTCAGTATATGAAAATTTATAGTTCAAGATAACTTCAATCTCTGAAATATCATCGATTAATGCGCCAGACTCATCAAGAGAATCAATTATTGATTTTGCAATAGCGTCTTCATTATTATTAAGATTGAGATCATTTAATTGATTGAGCAGGTTGTCCCTTAAGGTTTCATTTCCAACTATGTCTTTTTGATAATCGCTTGATGGAGATTGAATTTTTTCAAAAGTCTCTATTGAATTATCAGAGCTTTTTTCAAGAAAGGGGTTCTCTTCTATTTCATGATTTATTTTTTGTATTATTTCATTTCTTGAAAGTTGCAGCAGATCTATAGATTTTTTTAATTGGGGGGTAAGAGCAATTTTTTGTTTTTGGCTAAATTCTCTAATTAAAGAAATTGCCATTTTCTATGAATACATTTCACCAAGGTAAACTTCTTGAACTTTAGGATTTTTTACTAGTTCATCAGTAGTCCCTTCAGCTAAAATTTTACCTTCACTTAAGATTAAACCTCTATTGCATATCTCAAGAGCAGCTCGAACATTATGATCTGTTATTAGTATGCTTATATTTTGAGAAACTAATTGATGAAGTATCTTTTTTATCTCGTCTACTGCAATAGGATCAATGCCGGCAAAAGGCTCATCCATAAGTATAATTTTTGGGTTTGTAACTAGACTTCTAGCAATCTCTACCCTTCTTCTTTGACCTCCTGATAGCTCAATTCCTTTATGAGATAAGATATTTGATAAATTAAACTGCTCAACAACTTCATTAAACTTTTTATCTATATCTTCACCACTGTTTAAAGAAAGTTGCGCTAAACCTAAAATGTTATCTTTTACAGATAGATTTTGAAAAATAGAAGGTTCTTGGGGCAAATATGAAATTCCTAGTTTAGATCTATTATGCATTGAGATTTTTGTAATCTCATCATCATTAATGAATATTTGACCATCTGAAGGTTTTATAAGCCCTGCAATTGTATAAAAGGTGGTTGTTTTTCCTGCTCCATTTGGACCAAGCAAGCCAACTATTTCCGAATTATTAACATTAAAAGAAATATCTTTAATAATATTTCGTTTTTTAATTACTTTTGAAATTTTCTTAACTGATAAAAGACTCATTTTTAGTTTAAAATTTTTCCATCTTTTTGGTTAAATCTAATTGAAGAGGACTTAAATTTAATTCCATCATTTTCTAGATAAGCATCACCAGATAGCTCGATACTATTATTATCGTAGACAATAATTTTTTTTGCATGACCAGAAAAATTAGAATCAGAGGAGTTTGAAATAATTTCAGCATTATTACCAATAATATTCAGAATCTTATTCTTACTATTATATTCAGCTTTTTCAGCAGAAATACGCATATAATTATTAGCAATTTTTAAGTTACCAAGAAAATGGATCTCATTTTTTTCTTTTAGTATTTCTATTTTATTAGACTCAATATAGAGATCTTCATTGCTAATATTTATTGCAGTTGTTGCAAACGAATAAAACGAAATAAATGAAAGAAGAAATAAAATATTTTTCAATTATACAATTCCTGACTGAAGTAAATCATGCATTGAAACTACCCCAATACCCTTATTAGCTTTAAATACAACTAGAGTAAAGATTTTATTATCTTCCATAGTCTTTGCAGCATGGATAGCAAGATCATCAGATTCTATAGATTTAAAATCGCGGGTCATAACATCTTTAATAATTGTTTTATTTATATCCATTTTATTTCCGATACATCTTCTAAGATCTCCGTCTGTAAAGATACCAACTACTGAATTATTCTCTTCTACCAAAGTCATTCCAAGACTTTTATTGGTTATTTCTAATAAAGCATCGCTTAATAATGCATCTGCATTTACAAGTGGCATTTCAGCACCCGAATGCATCACATCAGAAACTAGAACAGTTAATGTTTTTCCAAGCTTTCCTGCAGGATGAGACTTTGCAAAATCATTTTTTGTAAAACCTCTAGCTTGAAGAAGTGAGACCGCTAAAGCATCTCCAAGCGCCATTGCAGCTGTTGTTGAAGAAGTTGGAGCCAGATCAAGGGTGCAAGCTTCTTCTGAAGTTTTAATCTCAATTGCATTATCAGAAATCTTCGCTATAGAAGAATTGTTATTTCCAGTAACGCATATTAATTTTTTTGATGCTCTTTTTAAAGCAGGCAAAATTGAAATAATTTCTTGGGTTTCACCAGAATTTGAAAAAATTAAAAGAATATCTTCTTTGCCTATCATGCCCATATCTCCATGTGCAGCCTCTGTGGGATGAATAAAGAAAGAGGGTGTTCCGGTGCTTGATAATGTAGCAGCTATTTTTTGACACACATGACCAGACTTACCAATGCCCATTAAAATAAGTTTCCCATTGCAACTAAGAGCATCTTCACAAAGAGTAACAAAGCTCTGATTAAGCTGAGCAGATAACTCCAAAACCACCCTTGATTCTATCTCAAAGATATTTTTTGCAGCGCCTATAAAATCAAATTTTTTCATAATTCTGTATCATTTTTCTTATCCTTCAAATGATATAATAGTTCAATGTCATCAATACTGAAAAATTATTTTTTATTCGTTCTTATAATTACTTTTCCTTTCATAGCAAAAGCCGAAATAAACCCTCATGAGTTTATTGACAGTAAAGCACAAGAAATGGTTCAAGTTCTTAAAGAAAACAGCGAACTTTATTATATTGATAAGGATGCATACGAGGATCAAATTAAAGTAATTTTTGAACCAATTATAGATTTTAGGAGAGTATCCGCATTAGTTATGGGGAAAAAATATTATGTTGCTGCATCTAAGTCTGAACGACTTGAATTTATAGAAGTTTTTAAAAACTCTCTTCTTGATACATATTCAGAGACTCTTGCTCAGTGGCAAGATCAAAAAATAGTCACTCTTTTCCCTGATGGAGAAATTTTTGCAAATCAGGTAAATGTAAAACAAAATCTTTATACTTCTAGCAGTGTTTATCCGATTAAATATACCGTTAGACGTGTTGGAGATGAATGGAAGATAATTAATATTGTAGTAAATGGGGTAAATCTTGGATTAACATTTAGAAATCAATTTAGAGCACTAGCAGATAGCAATAATGGCAATATTAGTAAAACAATCTCATACTGGGTTTCAGATGCAGGGTTTGATGAATAAAGAACATATACAAACAATAATTCAAAATGCTCTTTCAGATGCAAGGCTTGAGTTTATAGGTGATGATTGTAATCTTCAGTTAAGAATTATTTCTGATACTTTTGAAGGAATGCCTATGGTTAAGCGGCATAAAATAATATTAAATATGTTGAGCGAATCTTTTCAATCAGGGGAGCTACATGCTCTTAGTTTAAAAACTCAAACAAAGGCGGAAAACTCTTAATGGAAAAACTGCTAATTAAAGGTGGAAAAGTTTTAAAAGGGCATATCTCATGCTCTGGTGCAAAAAATGCTGCTTTACCTATGCTTGCAGCAACAATTTTGAATGATGATGAAGTCACTTTTAAAAATCTTCCATATCTTCAGGATATTACAACTATGTTTGAGTTATTGGGTTCAATGGGAGCAAAAATTACGCTTGATGAAAGCATGGATTTTTCTATTTCTTCTAATAAATTAGTTGATCTAGAAGCTAGATACGAACTTGTAAAAACTATGCGTGCATCTATTCTGGTATTAGGCCCTATGGTCGCAAAATATGGCTATGCAAAGATTGCTCTTCCAGGAGGTTGCGCTATTGGATCAAGACCAGTTAATTTTCATTTAGATGCATTAAAGCAATTGGGAGCCTCAATTGATCTTAAAAATGGTTATATAGAAGCAAAAGCAGATAGATTAAAAGGAGCCGATATAGTTTTTGATGGCATTACAGTAACTGGTACCGAAAATATTATGATGGCAGCTTGTTTGGCTAAAGGGACGACTACCTTAAGAAATGTTGCAATGGAGCCTGAAGTAAGCGATTTAGCAGACTTATTAAATAAAATGGGAGCCAAAATAGAAGGAGCTGGTTCTGATCTTATAACAATTAATGGCGTAGAATCACTTCATTCAACAATCTATACGATTCCTGCAGATAGAATTGAGGCAGGCACTTATCTTGTAGCAGCCGCTTTAACTGGTGGTGAAATAAAGATTGATTCAATTCAACCAAAAAGATTAATGAATGTTGTAGATCGATTAAAACTTTCTGGCGCCCAAATAGATTTTGATGAGAGTAGCGTTAGTTTAAAAATGAATAAAACTAGACCAATTCCAGTTGATATCTTTACAGCACCATTTCCGGGTTTTCCAACTGATATGCAGGCCCAATTCTCTGTTCTGAATGCAATGGCAGATGGCACTTCAAAAGTTGAAGAGAATGTATTTGAAAATAGATTTATGCATGTTCAAGAACTAAATAGAATGGGTTGTAATATTTCTACAAATGGAAATACAGCTGAGATAGTTGGTGTGAAAGAAATATCAGGCGCTCAAGTTATGGCAACTGACTTAAGGGCTTCAGCCAGTCTTATCCTTGCAGGACTAGTTGCAAGCGGTGAAACAGTAGTTGATAGAATCTATCACATTGATAGAGGTTATGAGAGGATAGAAGAAAAACTTTCATATCTTGGAGCAGATATCACAAGATTGCCTAGCTAAGAGGCTCTGTTTTTATATTTAATATTTCTGTAGATTGATCACTCTTTAAAATTTCAAATTTTATAAGATTTCCTGGAAAAGCTAGCTTTAATGCTTTAGTTAGATTACCCCACGATGCGATATTGTCATTAATGCTGGTTAATAAGTCACCTTGTTTAACTCCTGCTTCAATTAAGGGGCCGCTATCTCCAATTTCTATTATTTCTAATGCTATTGATCTAGAGTCAGCAGATAGCATAATAGGCCTTACTCTAAAATTACCAATCCAAGCATTCCTTACTTTTCCATATTTAATTAATTCAGATGCAACTTGAAAAACTTTTTCAGAAGGTATTGCAAAGCCTAAGCCTTCATATGATCCTGTTTGAGAATATATTTTAGTATTAATTCCTATTAAATAACCTTCTTCATTTATTAAGGCGCCTCCAGAGTTACCAGGATTGATTGCTGCATCAGTTTGAATTAAATCTAAATAAGGATTTCCATAATCTCTACCAGTTGCACTAATAATACCACTGGTAACGGTCAAACCAATGTTATATGGATTACCTATAGCAAGAACTTTATCTCCTATTTTGACATCTGAGCTATTTCCAATTTCAACAGGAAGCAAATCAAAATCCACATCTATTTTAATAACTGATATATCTGAATTAACATCCTTACCAACTAGAACCCCATTACTTATTTCACCATTCGTATGCCCAATAACAATTTTTCCATTAGGAATCATCAGATGGGTATTTGTTACTATGTGACCTTCATTTGATATAACTACTCCTGAACCAATATTTTCTGAATTTGAATATCTGCTTCTTTGGAACAGACTTCTTGATGTATTCTCATTATTTGATGTATATATTGTGACCACTGAGGCAATTGCTTTCTCAGATGCAGAGACAAATTTATTATCATTCTTATCAGAAAATTGTGATAATGCTACCAGCAAGACAATAACTACAAATAATAGAAAATAAATAATTTTTATATTTGTAAATAAAATATTTGTAACTTTATTTAAACTTAATTTTTTTTCTTTTTGCATAATGACTATTTCGGAGAATATTTTAAAAACATTCGAATCTAAAGACATCAACTTAGATGACTCACAACTTGATTTTATCGAGGTTTTTGATAATAACAAGCCTAATAGGGGCGGATTATTTTTTACATCTTCAAAAAGTATTATTAAAGGTTTTTATTTATGGGGTGATGTTGGGAGAGGAAAGACACTTCTTTTAAATAGTATTTTTGATGAATTGCAGTTTAAAAAAGGTAAATTTCATTACATTGATTTTATGGAATTTATTCATAACAAATTAAAAGAATTGGATGGAAAAAAAAATCCATTAGATTATGTTGCAGATTTTTTAAATTCAAAATATGAAATTATTTTTATAGATGAATTTCAGGTTGAGGATGTTGCCGACGCCATGCTAATTACTAACTTATTCAAGAAGTTATTTAAAAAAGATATATATTTTCTTCTTTCTTCTAATGCTCATCCATCAAACCTATATTTAGATGGCCTTCAAAGAGAGAAATTTTTAAAAGCAATAGACTTATTATTAAGAAATTTAAATGTTTATGAGCTTGAAGGAAACAATGATTACAGGCTTTCAATGATCTCAAACTTTGAAAGGAATAATAATGAAGCAATCTTTAATAAGAAACAGATAAAAGATTTTATATCAGTAGCATTTAGCTGCGAAGACTTTAAAGAAAAGATAATAGTTAATAAACGAACTTTTAGCTGCAATGGGTTCAATAATTCCTTTTTATGGATAAGTTTTAAAAAGTTCTTTAGTGAGCCTTCTGGTTCTAAAGATTATATCGAAATTGTTAATAAATATGATTGGTTATTAATTGATGGATTTATTGAATGCGATGATGATCATGGAGATATCTTAAGGAGATTCATTAGTTTTATTGATATAGCATATAAAGAACATTCTAAAGTAAAATTTTTTAATGATGGCATTGATGCTGAGAATATATATACAGGAGATAATTTTCAGTACCTTTGGGACAGATCACAAAGTAGAATCAAGGAAATGAAAAGTAAAAAATATTTGCTAAATTTAGCGAAAAAATAAATTAAATATATTAAAATATTGCTAATTATTTCCGTAAACATTAATATTGCCGTCTTATAACGTAAGTCACATGAAAACATTTGCATTAAAAAAAGAAGAAGTTCAAAGAGAGTGGTTTGTTATTGATGTAACAGACAAAGTTCTTGGACGCGTTGCAACCAAAATTGCAGACAGAATTCGAGGTAAAGATAAGCCTACATTTACTCCTCATACAGATGGGGGTGACTATGTTGTGGTCATAAATGCAAAAGATATCAAAGTTACCGGCTCAAAATATAATAATAAGAAATATTACTCTCATTCTTTATACCCCGGAGGTTTGAAAACAAGAACCTTTAGGGAATTAAATGAGAATCAGCCAGAAACTATTATTATTGAAGCAGTCAAAGGAATGCTGCCTAAAAACAAGCTTGGAAAACAAATGATTAAGAAGCTTAAAGTTTTTAGTGGTTCTGATCATGATCACGAATCACAACAACCAAAAGTTTGGGAACCAAAAGTATGAAATCAGAAATGCATTATGCAACAGGTAGAAGAAAAACTTCATCTGCAAGAGTATATCTAACAAAAGGTAAAGGAAATATAACGGTCAATGATCGCGAGTTAGATGTTTATTTTGGAAGAAAAGTAGCTCAAATGTTAGTGCTACAGCCTCTTGAACTTACTGAATCTGTTGATAAATTTGATATTAAAGTTAAAGTTAAAGGTGGTGGAAGTTTTGGACAAGCTGGAGCTATAAGGCATGGCATTTCTAGAGCTTTAATTTCTTATGATGAAGAACTAAGACCTCAATTGAAATCTGCCGGTCTTCTTACAAGAGATCCAAGAAAAGTTGAAAGAAAGAAACCCGGTTTAGTTAAAGCAAGGAAAAGTAAGCAGTTCTCAAAACGTTAATAATCTTTCGAGAGTTATTCACTTTTTAACTTTAGGAGAAGAAAATAAACTCAAGACGAAAAGTATTAATTGGGTTAACTTCGGCATTTGGTGCCGCAGGAGTTCCTTTCGCTGCAACTCCATTCATTGCTTCATGGAATCCAAGCGCAAAAGCTAAAGCCATGGGAGCTCCAGTTATAGTTGATGTATCTAAGCTTGAACCCGGACAGCAAATACAAGTAGGATGGCGCAAACAACCAATTTTTGTTATTAGACATACCAAGGAAGCTATAAATAATATTGAATCTAGTTTGTCAAAATTAGCTGATCCAAAATCTGAAAGTATTGATGAGCCATATAGAGATATTAATTTAACTAGATCTAAAAGTTCTGAATTCACTATTTTGGTAGGAGTCTGCACTCACTTGGGATGTTCTCCAAAATTTTTTCCTGAAGTTGAGCCTAAATCTTGGGATGCTTCTTGGACAGGAGGATATTTTTGCCCTTGTCATGGATCAATGTTTGATCTTGTGGGAAGGGTTTTTAAAGGAGTTCCTGCACCAACTAACATGAAAGTTCCACCTCATAACTTTAAAGGAAATATTCTTACAATTGGTGAAGATGAGGAGATGTCTTAATGTCTGACAATCTAACCAAAGTCTTCAATTGGATAAATCATAGGCTACCTGTTCAGAATACCTTTGAAAGACACCTTTCAAAGCATCCAGTTCCCAAGAAAGTTAATTTTTGGTATCTCTTTGGTGCATTGGCAGCTGTTGTTTTAGTAATTCAAATTGTTTCAGGTATATGGTTAA
Organism: uncultured SAR86 cluster bacterium; assembly: GCA_902514105.1. GTDB lineage: Bacteria > Pseudomonadota > Gammaproteobacteria > Magnimaribacterales > D2472 > MED-G78. The sequence goes on along the minus strand of CABXPU010000006.1, from coordinate 7,842 downwards.
TTATGCTCTATTCACCAGGAGAGGGAGCTTTTGCATCTATAGAATATATGATGAGAGATGTAGATTATGGGTGGCTCATAAGATATATGCATACTACTGGAGCTTCTATGTTTTTTGCTGTTGTATATTTGCATATGTTTAGAGGATTGCTTTATGGCTCCTATCAAAAACCCAGAGAACTTGTTTGGATCTTTGGATGCACAATTTATTTAGCAATGATGGCAGAAGGTTTCCTAGGTTATGTTTTACCATATGGCCAAATGTCATATTGGGGTGCTCAAGTTATTATTTCTCTTTTTGGAGCTCTTCCATACATAGGTGAATCATTAGAATTATGGATGAGAGGAGATTATTATATTTCTGGAATAACAATTAATAGATTTTTTGCACTCCATGTTGTGGCTCTTCCGTTAGTGTTAATTGCATTAGTATTTCTTCATTTAGTTGCTTTGCATGAAGTTGGAGCTGGTAATCCAGAGGGTATAGATATTGAAGCTCATACAGATGAGGACGGTGTTCCACTTGATAGCGTCCCCTTTTTTCCATACAAGGTTCTAAATGCTTTAGTAGGAATAGGAGTATTTTTAACAGTATTTACAATCATTATGTTCTTTTTCCCCGAAGGAGGAGGTTACTTTATTGAGTATGCTAACTATGAAGAAGCTAATCCTCTAGTAACCCCAGATCATATCGCACCAGTTTGGTATTATTCACCATATTACTCAATGCTAAGGGCGGTTCCAGATAAACTTGGCGGCTTTGCTGTTATGGGTGCTGCAGTAGCAATTTTCTTTGTTGTGCCGTGGCTAGATAAAAGTAAAGTTGCGTCAATAAGATATAAAGGGGTTCTTAGTAAGATAGCATTAGTTCTATTTGGCATCAGTTTTCTAACCCTTGGATATCTTGGTACAGTAAGTGTTACTGAGCATAGAAAAACGATGAGTATTATTTGTACCTTTATATATTTTGGCTATTTTTTATTAATGCCAATTTATACCAGTATAGAGAAAACTAAACCGGTTCCAGATAGATTATGACTATAGATTTTAAGCCTTTGTGCTATTCGCTTGTTAAGTATTCTTCTACTTTATTTCTTTATTTCTTTATAAGTATATTTATAAATAAAACTTATGCTGCTGAAGGGGGTCCTTGTAAAGATTATGGGGAATGTGAAGAGTTTAAACATTCTTTAACGGACATGCCTTCATTACAAAGCGGAGCATCAACATTTATAACTTATTGTTACGGATGTCATTCTCTTCAATACTCTAGATGGAATAGAGTATCTAGTGATCTAGAAATACCTGAAGAAATTTTTTTTAATAGCCTTGTATTTGATCCATCTATTAAACCAGGAGATTTAATGGTCGGCTCTATGTCTAAACAAGATTCTGCTGAATGGTTTGGGGTTGCACCACCAGATCTTACTCTTGTGACTAGACTTCATGGATCTGATTGGGTTTATACATATTTAAAAACCTTTTATGAAGATTCTTCAAAACAATACGGAGTAAATAATTTAGTTTATCCTGGGGTTGCAATGCCCAATGTTTTAGCTGCTCTGCAAGGTAATCAACAATTAGTTTGTAAAAATGTACCTGTAATTGCCAGCAATGGCGGTGAGAAGAGGGATGACCTTGGAAAGACTATAACTGAAGAAAAGTGCGGTTACTTGTCTGTTAAAGAAGGAACAGGAACATTAAATGAACAAGAATTTGATAAATTGATTTATGATTTAACAAATTTTCTCACATATGTAGGCGACCCAGATAAAATTGAGCGAGAAAGGTTGGGTTGGTATGTGGTATTCTTCTTTATTATTTTCACAGCTCTTTCTTCTCTTTTATATAGAGAATACCAAAAAGACTACCATTAGGATTTATATATTATGATTTTATATTCAGACAGAGATGACCATTATAGCCAACGAGTAAGAATAGTGCTTGCTGAAAAAGATATTACATGCGAGATCAGAGAATCTTCCTTAGAGGAAACTTCAGAAGAGGTTCTCTCAATTAATCCTTATCATAAACTTCCTATATTGGTTGATAGAGAGCTAGGGCTATACGATACAGGCGTAATGATGGAATATTTAGATGAAAGATTTCCACATCCACCTTTATTGCCAGTATATCCTGTAGCTAGAGCAAATTGTCGAACTTTAATGCTTAGGATTGATAAAGAATGGTGTCCAATGGTAGACACCCTTATTGAAAAAAAATTAACAGAAAAAAAATTAATAAAAGTAAGGGAAGATCTTTTGCATGAAATTGCTTCTATTGCTTCAACCTTTAAAGAGTTTAAATTTTTTATGAGCGATGAATTCTCATTAGTAGATTGCTGTTTTGGACCTATCTTATGGAGATTACCTTCTATAGGTATAAACCTTCCTGTTAACAGGCATTTAAAGCCTTTGCTTGATTATCAAAAGATAATTTTTGAGAGACCTGGTTTTCTAGACAGCCTTTCTTCTCTTGAAAGAGATCTTAGACAAGAATAAGTTTCCCCTCAGAATTAATTTTCTTTAAATGTAACTCTCTAGTTACACACTGACCATTTTTTATAGAGAGCAAACCACTTCTTCCATTAAATATACCTTTATTTACATTATTTAAAGAAAGTATTTTTAAGGCAATAAAATCATGCAGGTTGTCATATATTAATCGATCACGAACACTTTCATTTTTTGAGAACTGATCAGTAAATATTTTATCTTTGAAATAGTATGAAGCAGGCATAATTAATGATTCAAAATCTATAATTTTATTAAGATCATTAATACTTTCTATTAAATTAATAGAAGCATAAGAATTTATATTAATTGAATAATTGTATCTAAAGGCAGGAACTAAGCCTTTAGCATTCTCATAAGTCATCATAAAATAAATATTTTCTATATCTTTATTAACTCTGGGAGAATTATTAATATTAATATTCGGCAGTAAGGCATTTATTTTCTTATATCTATTATTGCTTTCTGATACCCCAAGGATTTTAGCTGCGAATTCTTCATATCGCTCTCCTTTATAAGCTGCAGATTTAATATTTTCATACTTATTTGTGAGCTTATCTTTTTGAGAATCAAAAGATTTTTCATATATGATTAATGTGTGTTTGTAGTCTGGAATATCATTAGAAAAAATAGCCTTTTCTATTGAAGCAAGTTGGTCATATTGGTATGAATTACAAAAACCAGGCAGAATCCCGTTGATAATATCTGGAGTTATTATAATCTCAGCATCTTCTTCAAAAATTAAATTTACATCAATATCAATATTTGAAACAGCTTGAATAAGATAATTCTTATATTTTTCGTCAACTTTAACTTTAAGACTAATTTCTTTAGGATTATTAATTCTATTTTTTTCTAATAACTCTAAAACTGAGTAACCTTGTTGGAATTTATTTTCAGCTACTTGATCAATATTATTTATATTGTAATTTGATGATGTAGTACAACTATTTAGCAACAATATTGCTAAAATAAATGATGAGAGCTTTAATGTTAATTTTTTTATCAATTTTTTATTTATGTTAAATTTTATTTGCAGTCCAATTGGTAATTTAGATGATATCTCTATGAGATCAATAAGTCTTCTTAAGTCTGCAGATTTTATTTATGCAGAAGATACAAGAAAGACCAACAAACTGCTTCAAAAATTTAATATTAATAAAAAAACAATTTCATTTCATGAGCATAATGAAATAAAAGTTACCCCACAAATTATAAATAAACTTATTAATGGTTCTGAGATTGCAATTATTTCTGATGCAGGAGCTCCATATATCTCAGATCCAGGATTTTATTTAGCCCAAGAATGCATAAGAAAAAATATTCAGTACACGGTATTGCCTGGACCATCCTCTATTATAAATGCGTTAATTCTGTCTGGCCTCCCATCAGACTCATTTAGTTTCAAAGGCTTCTTTCCAAGAAAAAAAAGCACACAAAAGGACATAATTTATTTTTTAAAAAGTACTAATGAAACCATAATTTTTTTTGAATCAGCTAAAAGAATAAATTCTACAATTGATATATTTACAGAATGTTTAAATCCAGACAGGCAAATAAGTTTATGTAGAGAGATGACAAAACAATATGAAGAAGTTATTAGAGGCTCTATTCAAGATATAAAGAATAGATTAAATAATAATGATTTTCCCCTAAAGGGAGAATTTGTAATTGTCTTAGGGGGAGCAAAAAATGATTCTTTTAATTTTGCTTTCGAACATCAAATTAAAGAATTATATCTAGAACACCTGCCTCCAAAAGATGCTGCAAAACTTATTGCAGCATTAACCAAGCACAATAAAAGAGATCTTTATAAGTGGCTGATAGATAAATAAATGACTATAATTCATGCCGAGTTGGTCGGATGATCGCTAAAGTTCTCTTTAGAGGAAAGTCCGGACTTCATAGAGCAGGGCGCCAGGTAACTCCTGGGAGGCGCAAGTCTACGGAAAGTGCAACAGAAAATATACCGCCAATTTATTGGTAAGGGTGAAAAGGTGTGGTAAGAGCATACCGCTTAAATGGTAACATTTAAGGCATTGTAAACCCCAGCCTGAAGCAAGACCAAATAGAAATCCTTAGGTTGCTCGTCTAGGATTTGGGTAGGTTGCTAGAGCATTGTGGCGACACATTGCCAAGATAGATGATCATCTTATACAGAATCCGGCTTACAGACCAACTCAACTTTTTTTAAAAATATTAAAAAAAGTGTGTCAAAGTGTGTAAAAAATGTTATAAAGTGTGTTAAATAATTAAAAGTTAAAAGCTTTATGTTTGGATATAACACGATAACGTTGGATCAAAAGCACAGGTTCTCAATTCCTGCCAAATATCGTGCTGATTTTTTAAAAACTAATGAAAAAGAAATAGTTGTAACAAAAGACCCACAATACCCTTCTTTAAAATTATACAAAGGGTCAGAGTGGAAAATTCTTGCAAACAAACTTCAATCCCTTCAAGGGCTAGATCCAGTTGTTAGAAACCTTCAATGGACTATTCTAGGGAATGCAAATGTTACGGATTTTAGTGCCAATGGAAGAATGTTAATTTTACTTCCAGAAGAGCTAAGAAATTATGCCCAACTAAACCATGATAATAAAATTTCATTTATAGGAATGGGTAATAAATTTGAAATATGGAACACAGAAAATTGGAATCTACGTCAAACAGGAGGATCTTTGGCTACAGAAATTTTAGATATTGTTCTTCCAGAAAGTATTAAAGAAATGTCTTTTTAAAAGGGGATAAGTATGAATTGGGAAGTTATTGATCAACACATAGAACAAGCAAACATAAAGGTCATTGGGGTTGGTGGAGCAGGCGGAAATGCCGTCATTCATATGATTAATCATAATATTCAAGGTGTCGACTTTATTTGCGCTAATACTGATACTCAAGCACTAGCAAGAGCTGAGGGGGCTATATCTTTAAAATTAGGAACTAACTTAACAAAAGGACTAGGAGCTGGAGCAAACCCTGAAGTTGGACGTCAAGCAGCAGAGGGTGATAGAGAAGCAATTCAAGAGCTTCTAGATGGTGCAGATATGATTTTTATTACTGCAGGTATGGGAGGCGGAACCGGTACTGGCGCTGCTCCTGTAGTTGCTTCTATAGCAAAAGAAATGGGCGTATTAACTGTTGCTGTTGTGACAAAACCTTTTAAATTTGAAGGAAAAAGGAGAATGACTGCAGCTGAACAAGGGTTAGCAGCTTTAGTTGAAGAAGTAGACAGCTTAATAACAATTCCAAACCAAAGATTAATTGAAGTTTTGGGTGGCAATACAAGTATGACTGATGCATTCGCTAAAGCAGATGATGTTCTGAAGGGCGCTGTTCAAGGAATATCAGACATAATTATGAAAGATGGTCTTATCAATGTTGATTTTGCCGATGTCAAAACAGTTATGTCTGAAAAAGGAATTGCCATGATGGGTACTGGTAGATCTAGCGGAAAAGATAGAGCTTCTGAAGCAGCAACTCAAGCTGTTGGAAGTGAGCTGCTTGAAGATATTGATTTAAAAGATGCAAGAGGGGTTCTTGTTAATATATCTGGTAAAGAACCTACTCTGAATGATTATGAAGAGGTAAGTAGTGTTGTAGAAGAATTTACTGCTGAAGATGCATATGTAATTTATGGAACTGTAATTGATACAAATATTGAAGATGATTTATTGGTAACTATCGTTGCAACTGGCGTTAATCAAAAAGCACCAACATTAGCTGTTGATAACAAAAGAAGCGCTTCAATAAAATTAAATCCTGTTGGATTAGACAAAGAAACTCCCCTAGAAACAAGTCAAGAAGTTGGCACATCGTCTGCAGAGGCAATTGATTTCCTTGATGTGCCGACTTTTATGAGAAAACAAGTAGATTAAAATGTTGCACTTTCCAGTTTTACTGGAAGAATCTATTGGTTTTCTAGTTCATAACAAACATGGTGTATATCTCGACTGTACTTTTGGAAGGGGAGGCCATTCAAGACTGATTTTAAAAACACTTTCTAATAAAGGAATATTATCTGCTTTTGATAAAGACCCAGATGCTATCAATTATGCAAATCAAGAAATCTCTGATTCTAGATTCCAAATTATTCAACAATCTTTTAATAAAATAGATTCAGTTTTTAAAAATAACTCTTTAGATGGTATTTTGTTTGACTTAGGTACTTGCTCAACTCATTTTGATGATAAGTCCAGAGGTTTTAGTTTTAACGATGATGGGCCTTTAGATATGCGATTTGATTTTAGCTCAGGTGAGCCTTTATCTAAATGGATAAATAATGCTTCAGAAGAAGAAATAAAAGAAGTTTTATTTAAATACGGACAAGAAAAGAATGCCAAATCTATAGCAAAAGCTATTTGCACAAATAGAAAAGTTGATGAAATAAATAGAACATCTCAACTAAGTAAAATAATCCTATCTGTTTCATCTGCTAAATATTCTAAAATTCATCCAGCAACTAAATCTTTCCAAGCTTTTAGGATTTTTATTAATGATGAACTAACTCAATTAGAAGAAGCATTATTAAGAGCTAAAGAAGCTGTTAGAGTTGGGGGAAGGATTGTTGTTATTTCTTTTCATTCACTAGAAGACTCAATAGTTAAGAACTCTTTTAAGCCAGAAATAGAAAGCTTGCCAAAAGAAATACCGCTAAACCCCATAATTAAAAAAGATTTTGATTGTCTTGCTAAGAAAATAAGACCAAGTTCAGATGAAATTGATAAAAATAAGAGATCAAGAAGCGCGATTATGAGGGTTTTTGAGAAAATATCATGAAGAAAGATTACCTATTCTTATTTATTCAAATAGGTTTAATAATCTTTCTGTCTATTGAGCAAATTAAAGTTAGATGGGAAATAAGTGTTTTATATGGGAATCAAAATAGCATTAATGCTGAGTATCAAAACCTAAAAGAAGAAGAATATAAATTAAAGACCGAAGCATATTTTTTAAACTCACCAGCTAGAGTAGAAAAATACGCTAAAGAAAAATTATTGATGCATAAAGTTAAGCCAAAACCTAAGGTTATAGAGAAATGAGAAAATTAAATTTTTTTAATTGGCGTTTTTTTATCATTATAGTTTTTCTTATTCTATCTATAGCTGCTATTTTTATTAGAGTTATATATTTGCAAATAGATAAAGAAAATTTTTTAAAAAATTGGGGTCAAAATCAACATGTTGCATATAGAGTCTTAACTCCTGTAAGAGGTACTATTTATGATAGAAATAAAATACCTTTAGCTATCACATTAACTCATTATGATTTATACGGCCTAAGGAATATAGATAAAAAGGATTTTGAAAAACTTAAAAATATAACTTCTTTTG
>CABXPU010000005.1 GCA_902514105.1 uncultured SAR86 cluster bacterium | reverse complement strand
TATTAAAGGCGTTGTGATATAAGCAAATATGCTCCCTAGAGCTATTCCGCTATTAGTGAAAGCTATAGCTCTTGTTCTTTCTTTAAATGGAACCCATCGAGCGTATAGACTATGCCAAGCTGGAAAAGTTATTCCTTCTCCTAAACCCATAAAAACTCTAGTAATCAATAATAAAAAAAATCCGTGGTGAGCGGCTATTGGTGTAAGTATTGTAAAAAAAGACCAAAATAAAACTCCGTACCCTAGAACTACTTTACCCCCAAATCGGTCCGCCAAATATCCACCTATATATTGAGTAAAAAAATAACCTACAAAGAAGGATGAAAGAACTAGACCAAGCATAGTATTGTCCCAACCAAATTGATCCTGGATTTCAACAGCTACAACAGAAATGTTAATTCTATCTATATAGCAAATAAATACTGCAAGGGTAGAAAGAGATATTAATCTCAGGCGATAAGGGAAATTCATTAAGGGATTATATTATATTAATGGTAGGGATGGAGGGAGTCGAACCCCCACACCTTGCGGCACTTGGTTCTAAGCCAAGCGTGTCTACCAATTCCACCACATCCCCATTCTTATAATAAAAATTTGAAGAATTATAATCTAAAAAATAAGTATTTATTAATTAATATCCTGTTTTTTAATGATCCTTAAAGTAGGTTGATTAGGTTTATCAATTTCAATTTTTATTTTCTTATTCTTTAAATCCAATGGACTTGCGCTTAGAGATCCACTACTTTTCCTAGTAATTATAGTAACCGCTGAATTATTAATATCAGTGTCTACCAGTTCAAAATAATCTGCATTTGATGATATCTCTGGATATGTTTCCATTATTTCACCATATCCACCCACATAACCATCGCCATCAATTTCTGTTGAGAATAACCAGTAATAACTATCAATGCCGATATCATCTACTTCGAAAGCTACACCTTCTGGACGCAAGTCTATATACCAACCTCCAACAGATTCACCGTCATCATTGATAAGAAGTAAATATGTAAAGCCAATATCTGGTCGTTGTCTTTCTGCACCAATTGAATATGTAAATGTAATATTTGTAGATGTATCATCGCTTATTTGAGCAGTAATAGAACTTTGATAAGAGCCATCTGGGATATCGCCTCTTGTAAGAGTAACTTTATATGTTCCAAAACCATTAGAGTCTACATCCTCAGCTGAAATACTAACCAATGATGTGTTAGATGGAACAATTTGTGTTACAGATAAATCACCATCACCAATTTTATTTACAGTAATTGTTCTTTCTGTGTCTGTATATCCAAAATTAAGAGAACCTGGAGTAATGGTTGCATATGTAAAATCTAAGCCTCCATCAATTAAAGCTGTAAAAGCTTTAGATAGATTAAGCATCCCTAGACCATATTCATCATCTCTTCCTTCATCTCCAATATCATCTGTTAAATATCCGCCATTAATAAATGCGTCCATTTGAATGGTTGTCCACTCTGGTTTTAGTCCATAAAGAACTGCGATAGCTCCTGCTACATGAGGTGATGCCATAGAAGTACCTTGATAGTTAGCTAAACTCTCATTTCCATCAAAAGCTAAGATCCCATCACCCTGACCATCACCATTAATATCTGTACCAACAGTTCCTCCTGGAGCAGCAATATCCACCATATCGTTATAAGTTGAATAATATGCTCTGTTATTAACTGGATCTACAGCGCCAACAGATATGACATCTTCACAAGAAGCTGGGTAACCGTATGCCCCAGGTGCTTCTATTGCTTCATTTCCTGAAGATGAAACAACAGTTAATCCTGACGCTCTAACATCAGCAATCGCATTTCTATATGATCCACCACATGAACCACCAGTACTTCCAAGACTTAAGTTAATTACCCGAATTGGGACACTTCCAGTATAAAAAGTTCCTGTTTCATTTGATAAACCAGCAGCAAAGAGCATAGCTCCAACAACGTCTGAAGAATATGCGGTACCGCTATTACCAAATACATTAAACGGAACTACATGAACTCCAAATCCATTTATATTATTACCGTCGTTTAAAGCATTTATGGTTGTAGCAACATGGGTACCATGAGATCCGCCCGTAGGATTGTGATCAGTAGGATCTGGATCGGGCCCATCGCCATCAGAACTATCAGAAGCTGGAGCAAAGTCATAACCACCCTCTAAGAAAGCTGAAGTATTCCATGCAGTTGAACCTTGAGTAGGCGAGCCTGAATCAATAACAGCAACTGCAACATTTTGAGTCTCTTGCCCAATTGCATTTAAAACTTGTTCGAGTCCAATATTTTGAAGTCCCCACTGGTATGCCCAATACTCATCTTTGGTAAAGCCAGCTGACTTATAAACTTTAAAATCAAACTCTAGATCAAGTTGCGGGAACTCATTTCTATAGTGTTGAAGAATCTTCCAATGTTTTAAGTATTGAATTTGATCCAGGCTAGATATATTAATAAATTCTGGCGAATCTAAATATGTATTACTTCCAAAAATAGATGAATATTCTTGAAGGTAATCAAAATCTATTACTTTTAAACCTTTAAAATCTGATTCATTTAATGATGTGAGTCTGCTGACTAAATCTATATTTGATGCAATATTATTATCTGAATCAATATAGTTAAAGTCTTTATTAAAACTTCTGTAGGTCATTATTCTGCCAATTGCATAAGCATCTTTAGATGAAAGGAATGTTGCTTGAGCTGAAGTTACGACTGAACCTAATGCAAGAGTATATTTAGTATTATTGACGTCTTGCTTGACTACAGCATAAACAGTACCTGAATCAGGCAGATTAATAGTTTGATATTCCTCTGTGGAATCAGAAGTATATTGGAAGTCCATCAAGGTGCCAGATGAGTTGTATAAAAGCAGTGTAGCTTTATTGGTTACTGTGGTTTCATTTCCGTTATCATCAGTAACTGTTTCTTGATAATCCTCTATAGCTAATGTCACTTGAAGATTTGGTACAGTTTCAATCTTAAACCAGTCTGCATCATCAGGCCTATCAATATCAGTATAAATAACATCGCCATTTGCATCTCTAATTATGTCTCCATTTGAATCAAAAGAGAGTTGAGCAAAAACATCATCGCCGATAAACCCATCAACATCAGTTGGAGTAATTAAAGTTTGTGCCTCAGCTAATGAATTATTTGAGAATTCTCTATAACCATAAAAGCCATCATCACCATCGGGATTTGGACGAACCTGACCTGTTCTAGGGACATCTCCATCTAACAATGAATTAACACCAGCATAAATTGTTCCTGCGAGCTTAAAGGTATCTTTCAAATCAGTGACTTGAACATGGAAGTCTTGAGTTCTAACTAAACCACCAGACTTGCTCTCTGTTGCAGTAAGAATTAACTCGTAAATATTATCTTCATTAGCATCGGTTGGATTTTCATAATCTGCTCCTTCTACCGAAGCAAATCGCATAAATCCATTACTTCCAATTAAGAACTGATCTAAATCTGGTCCAGTTACTTCATAGGTAAAATCATCCCCTTCTGGATCAACTACTTCTATGGTCGTAACTGTATTATCATTTTCTTCAATTAAGAAAACTGCTGGAAGTCCAACAAATTCAGGTGCTTCAGGTGCATCAGTAACTGTAATACTTACAGCCTGAGAAACTTCATTACTACCATCTGAAATTACTACATTAATATCATAAACATTATTAGTATTAACATCTGCTGGATTTTCATAGTTTGCTACAACGGCAAAAGAAAGGACTCCTGTGGCATCAATAATAAATGATGCTGCATCATTGCCAGTTATTGAATAACCTATTGCGCTTCCATCAGGATCTGTTGCTCCTACTGTAACAACATCTACTGTATTTTCTTCAACTGTATAACTTGAATCCAAATCATCAAATGTTGGAGGATCATTAGTTTCAAGAACTGTAACTGTTGCTGATTGTGTGGTTGTATAAGATGAATCTGCCGCGTTTACAGTAAACTCATAAATATTATCTCCATTTGCATCCGTGGGATCTCCAAAACTTGGGCTTGAATTAAATGATATAGCCCCTTCTGAAGATATAGCTAATTTAGCAGCATCTGCTCCTGTTAGAGTTAATGTTGGAGTGTCGTTATCTGCATCAGTAACAGTAATAGTTACTACTGCTGTTTGCCCATTAGAGACATCTATATTAGAAGGCAGGTCACTAATAACTGGCGCATTATCATTTAAATTATTAACAGAAATAGAAATGGTATCAGTGGAAGTTGATAGAGCGCCGTCTGATGCAACTATAGCAATTGTAAAAATATTATCTCCGTTAGCATCTGAAGGGTTTTCATAGTCTGGTTGAGATGCAAATCTTATATAAGCTCCGGATATAACAAAAGATGAAGCATCATCGCCAGTAATTGTATAACCTATAGTTCCGCCTTCGGGATCGGTTGCAACAAGAGCTTCGTTGCCGTATGAATTTTCATCAACTGATCTAGCGGTATCGTAAGAACCCCATACAGGAGCTTCATTAACATCAAGAATGGTAATATTCATTGCTGTAGCAGCTTCATATGTCCCATCACTAATAGTTAAATTAAAGGTATATGAAGATTTGGTTTCATAATCTGGGTTTGCTGTCATAGATATTACACCTGAGCTAGAAACAGCAAATACAGAGCTATCGCCTCCAGATAATGAATATGCAATTGTATCTCCATCAGCATCACTAGCTTGAACAGTTGTCACGCTAGTTTGATTTTCATTAATACTAACTGAGGTCTGGAATCCAGAATCAAATACAGGATCATTATCATTTAAATTATTAATAGAAAACTCTAATGCTTGAGTTGTAGTATTTAAATCATCACTAAAGTTAACGGATACAGAATAAATATTATTAGCATCGCTGTCAGTTGGATTCTCATAATCTACTGCACTCATTGCAATTGAAGCTGCTGAGCCATCAAATGCAAGGGTAAATAAGTCTTTATCAGCTCCAGATAGTGAATAAGTTAATGTATCATTCTGTGGATCCGAAACTGTAAATTGAGTAATAGATTGTTGGTTTTCATCGACTGCTATTGAAGATGATAAACCTTCTATAACTGGGTTACCTTCATTTTCAACATTTAAAACCTCAACGGTTATAGCTTGAGAAATTGAATCAGTTCCATCTGTAGCTTCAACGGTAATACTATAAATATTATTCTGATCAGAATCTCCAGGAGTTTCAAAGTCTGGGTTAGATGCAAAAGCAATAGCACCTGTTCCACTTATTGTTAATAAATCTTTGTCGTCACCACTTAGAGAGAATCCTATAGAATCATCCTCTACATCAGATACTGCAACAGTTGTTACTGAGGTAGTATTTTCATCAATAGAAAAACTTGAGGCTAGATCATCAAATGTAGGAGCATCATTAACAGGATCTACTGTTATAGTTATATTTGCTGTTGCTACAGTTCCATCAACATTTACACTATAAGTTAAGTCTTCTTGCCCATTGAAGTCTAATTCAGGATCATAAGTTACTGTTAAATCAGAATTTAAAATAGCTGTTCCAGATGAAGCAGAAGATAAAGTAACAAATAATCCAAAATAATCAGAACCTACTGCAATAGTGTCATTACTTAGAATGTCAAATGTCACCGTGTCATCCTCATCAACATTAGAAGTATCATCAGTTAAAGAAATTTGTTGAACTAGAAGACTTGGATCAATACCTTGGTCACTAGCAATAAGAGAGTTGATATCAGTTTCATAACTATTGATTAGACCAGCCGTAGCTTGACCCCTAGCAATAGAAATAAAATCCGTTACAAATGTTCCAGTAACAAAATTTGTAATAGCAGTAGTAACGCTTGAATCTTCTCGAACAGAAACAACCGGCAAAATAGCCTTTAATACATTTTTAACATTTGCAACATCAGCAGAAGATATGGTCGAAGTAATATTTGTTGTCACTAAATCAACATAAGCATCAATAAATGCCTGAGATTCTATATTAACTGCCTCTGAAGAAGCATCAAATTGAGTGCTTAATGCAGATGCAAGCGCAGAAAAATAAGCCTCTGAAGTATCTTGAGAGCTGTTTAAATCGTTTAAAGCTGATTGAAGGCTGTAAATAAGTAAAGTTACCTGATTTCCTCTCTCGTATAAGAATTTATATGCACTGCCTTGGTTAATATTTGCAACGGGGTCTGTAGAATTAATATCTATTGAAGCATCAAGACCTAAAACATTATTAATACTTGTTGGATCTGTTAGATGGAATGCAACTGATGTTAAAGGTGTTATAGCTCTAGAGCTAACAGATGTATTTGCTGCCTGAACTAAACTAAAATTAGTTAATGTGTTATTTGAGTCTGCGTCAACACCATTGATTGCTACAACATTATTATCGTAATTAGGTAATGTGAAACCTCCATTAGCATCACTGGTTGTAGATGTTTCATCAGCATCTAAAATAAAATCGCCATTGGTATCTAAAAATACTGAAGCATCTCTTATATAACCATCTACAACGACACCAGATACATTGCCTATACCTGTTACTGTAACGCTTGCAGATGAACTGCCGCCCTCACCTGTGCATGAAAGACTAAAATTGTTACTACCGGTTGATGCGATAGTTACATCCTCGTTCCCGCTTGTTGCTTTAGAGCCTGTCCATGATCCTGATGCAGAACAACTAGTTGAATTAGTTGATGACCATGTCAAAGTTACTGTTTCATTAATAAGAACCGTTGATGCAGAAGATGAAATTGTAACTGTTGGTGAAGGGGTTGATGGGGTTGAAGAACCTCCTCCTCCGCCGCCGCCACAAGAAACAATAAATAAAATAGTTAAAGTTATACTGAGTAATTTATTCTTTTGCATAAAAGCTCCAAAATGATGCAATTTTTATAGATAGTAGTCTATCCTATTTTCTCTTTATTTGTGACTCATATAAAAGAATATTCTAACTTTATTTTAGAGAGATTAATTTAAAAAATTCTGGTCACCGATCTCGTTCTTTCTAGCTTTTTGAACTATAAACAAACTTAAAGCAAAAAGAATTAGAATAACAAAAGTTGCCATTGAATAATGCGTATACCCGTCATAAAAAAAGCTAAATATTTTAGCTATAACTGTTGTCGAAATTATATATAAAATAACAGTCCCAACCTGAACCTTGGAAGATGAATATATAAATCTCATTGATAAATAGCCTACACCTGTAACAACCCCACCAAATGCCCTTATCAATATTGAAGTTGCCTGATCATTAACCAACACTGGCAAAAAAACACTATTAATATCAGGGCCTATAATCGTAGTTAGGCCAGCTGCTACAAAAAGAGATGAAATAATAAAAATAAATATTCTAAATAAAATCATAATACACCCAACATGAAAAGCGCTAGAAAGAAAGATAATACCCCTGCTGCAATCCAAATATACATTTCTTTTTGATTGTTGTAGCGATAGCAGTTTATTGCTGTAAAACTACAAAAAATGGGAGCAAAAACAATTAATCCATAACCTATTAGTATAGCTAGCGGTATAAAAGCTAGAAAAAGAGAAAATTGTATTACCCATTTATTCATCAAATCAAGCCTATAAAACTACGAATTTGATGTAATGTCAATTTATAGAGAAATCTTAAATTTTAATAAAAATTAAGTTATGTTTTATTCTAAAACATTACTGTTAGAGTTTAGATTTTGATAATTATTTTCTAGCAATCTAATCTTATTTTGAAGTTGAATAATGTATTCATTGTTTTGCTTCCTATAATTATCAAAAGCTTGAATTGATTCTTCTAGTAATAGAAAATCTGTATTTAAAGACTTTAGATCTTTGTATATTTTATCAATTGATTTATTTTCTGCTTCAATCGAGGATAATTTATTTGTTAAGACTTTAATATCATTTGAGTTAGATAATGATAGTTTGCCAGTTGTATCCTCTATTAACTTAATGCTTTTATTAATAACCCCTACTTGTTTAGTAATTTCTTGAATTTGGACTTTGTTTCTCTTATTACTTAAATCCCAGAGTTTTCTAATTTCTTTATCTAAAAATTGAAGTTGGGAGGCTATCCCTGTCATTGAGTCAGTATTAACAGAATCTACGATACTTAATTGCTCTTCTAAAATACCTATTCTCTCTTCATAGCCTTTAATAGTTTCGTTATTGGTTTCTGAGATTTGATTAATCCAGAGCGCTAAAGCAAGAATACTAGAAAGTATAAGAACAAAAATAAAGCCGAGAAATAAACCTCCTGACTGCTTTTGGTTATTTAAAAAGTTGCTATCTTCTTTGTTAACCTTAATTTCTTGATCTTGTGTTGACATTTTTTTTGAACTTAACTTTAGTGAAATTATAGTAATTAGAATTATATTCTATTAACATTTATTAACATTATATTACTAAAAATAAAATTATGAATTTAGATTTTTCAGATGATCAAAAATTTCTACAATCAGAAGCAAGAAAGTTCTTTGAAAAGGAGGGATCTTTAACTAGAAATAGAAAAGTTCTTGACGATAAGGCCGGGCTTGATGAAGATTTATGGAAAAAAATAATTGAAATGGGTTGGACTGGAATAAGAATTCCAGAAGAATACGATGGCTTGGGATTAAGTCATCTTGAATTGTGTGTAATTGCTGAAGAGTTAGGTAGAGCTTTGGCTCCGGTTCCATTCTCTTCATCAGTATATTTGTTTACTGAAGCAATTATTAAATATGCGAGTGAAGATATAAAAAAAGATATTCTTCCTAAACTTGTATCAGGTGAATGCATTGGTACTCTTGCTATAACAGAAGATTTGCTTGCTCCAACTGAAAATAATATTTCTGTATCATCTTCTAAAAATAATATTACGGGTAAAAAAATTGCTGTTCCAGATGCTGGAGTAGCTACTCATGTGATTGCAGTATGTTCTGGAGAAGCTGGGATTGAATTAAGAATGACTGAATTAAAAAAATCTTCTATAAAGATTGATAGCCAAGAAAATATTGATGAAAGCAGAGGGCATTTTTCTATAGAGTTTAATGATGCAGAAAGCGTGCTTATAGGTGATGCTGGAAATGGTTGGGAGCTAGTACAAAATATTTTAAATCAGGCAGCAGTTTTATTTTCTTTTGAGCAAATAGGTGGCGCTCAAGCTTCACTGGATATGGCTAATACTTATGCTAAAGAAAGGTTTGCATTTGGGAGAGCTATAGGTTCGTATCAAGCTATTAAACACAAGCTTGCAGATATGTATATTGCAATAACTCTTGCTAAATCTAATTCTTATTATGGCGCATGGGCGCTTTCAACAGATTCATCGGAGTTAGCTGTTGCTGCTGCAACTGCAAGGGTGAGTTCTACAGAGGCTTTTCAATTTTGTTCCAAAGAAAATATTCAAACCCATGGAGGTAATGGGTTTACATGGGAGTATGACTGTCATCTTTTTTATAGAAGGTCTAAATTGCTCTCATTAAATATTGGTTCATTGGCAACTTGGAAAGAGAAATTAATTTGTGGTCTAGAGAAATCTAATCTAGTAAATTCAAAATAAAGGAGTATTAAATGGATTTTAATGATTCAAAAGAACAAGCTGAATTTAGAAAAAAATGTCGAGATTGGCTTGAGAGCAATGCAAAGTTAAAGTCAGAGATTGGCGATGGAGATGAATTTGCCAACATAGATTATTTACAGAAAGCTGCAGACTGGCAAAAAAAGAAGTTTGATGCTGGATGGGCGATGCTACATTGGCCAAAAGAATATGGAGGTTTGGCTGCTAGCCCAATGGAAAGAATTATTTGGGGTCAAGAAGAGTCTCAATTTGATGTGCCCAGAGGTATTTATGAAATTGGTCTGGGGATGGCAGGTCCAGTCATGATGCAATATGCATCTGAAGATCAAAAATCTAGATATTTGCCACCTATGGCTGAGGGTAAAGAAATTTGGTGTCAATTATTCTCTGAACCATCTGCCGGCTCTGATGTTGCAGGATTAAGAAGTAAAGCTGTTAAAGATGGCGATGAGTGGATTATTAACGGTCAAAAGGTATGGACATCTGGAGCACATTTTTCAGATTATGGAATTCTTGTAGTTCGCCATGATCCTAATCTAGAAAAACATAAAGGCTTAACTTTCTTTTTTGTTGATATGAAATCACCAGGAATAGATGTAAGACCTATTAAACAAATTACAGGTGGTTCATCTTTTAATGAGGTCTACTTTAATGATGTGCGCATACCTGATTCACAGAGATTGGGTGAAATTGGTGATGGTTGGAAAGTTGCTATTACAACTTTAATGAATGAAAGGCTTGCTGTTGGTGATGCGAATGGAGCAGATGCAAATGAGGCATTTGAATGGGCAAAAAAACAAGATGATCATGGAAATCCGCTAATAGAAAGCAGAGCAGTTCGAGAATCTATTGCCGATTGGTATTGTCAAGCAAATGGTTTGAAGAATACTAAATTAAGGACTATGTCCGCCTTATCAAAAGGAGATACTCCTGGACCTGAAGCATCAATAACTAAAGTAGTCAGCGCAAATAAGCTTCAAGCTATTGGAAACTTTGGAATAGATTCTATGGATATGTCAGGGATGCTAAGAACTGATGTTTCAGACGTTCATAGCTTTCAAAATGCATGGCTGGGATCTCCTGGTCTAAGAATAGCCGGTGGTACAGATGAAATACTCAGAAACATTATTGCAGAAAGAGTGCTTGGGCTACCTCAAGATCCAAGAGCTGACAAAGGAATTGCATACAAAGATATACCGTCAGGATCAAATTAACTTAATTTGTAAATTTTGATAAAAATGTTAAAAACTCTGTAGGTTTTCCGTTAGTATTTATTTCGCCTGAAGCCACTTTCATTAAAGGATTATTAAGTCCTGCTAATGTTTCTTTAAATACACTTTCTCCTGTCTCTATTTGAAGATCGCAATCAACAACAATCGATGAGATTTCAGCAATTTTATTTCTTAAGGTAATTGTTTTCTGAAGGCCTGAATCAAATCTAAAGCAAACTCTATATTGATCAGATTCTGCAGATTCAGGATTAAGCCTCACAGATAAAATATTAAAGAAATTATCCATTGATAATTGAGTCAATAATTCCGGATCGCTTCTTATAATATTTTCTAGTTCAAAATTTGGATTTAATTCCATTGCACTAGTTAAAAAGTAATTTCTTTTATTAGGGTTGGGTGAGCGTTGACCAATATACTCAGCAGCAATCGCTCGCAGTTTGCTAACTTCTTTAAGTTTATATTCTAAAGCTATTAAATGGTCACTTAATTGAAGGGCCCATTGCATATCTTGTTCATTAATTGCATTTTCTAATGCTATATAAAGATTTTCTGACCCCCCTGCCATTAAAGAAATTCTTATAGCTTCCTCCTCTCTAGATAATGGGTCAAGATCTGCTATATTTCCATTAAACCATCCAAGATATCCGTTAAAGATACTTTTAACTGACCATCGAACAGTTCCATAAAACTCATTAAGAAATGGAGAATCTGCAATTTCTTCAGGTAACTTAATTTTTTCAATGATTTGGTCAGGATACAATCCTTGATTCATTAATCGTATTGTTTGATCGTGCACATATTGAATTGCATCTCTATACAAAGTAAGAGTTTCCATAACATCCTGACCTTCTATAACTTTGGTGTGGCTTGGAAATAAATATTCTGGCTCAAAAGATCTCATATGATCTAAGCTATTAATCCATCCCTGAACATCTCTGTGAGTAGTTCCTCTTATTGTGTATAAATTTGGAAAAGTTTTATAAAGATTATCGCCAGGCATTAAAGCTTTTTTTTCAGGAAGCCAGACAAAAAGCTGATCATTTGTTTCTCCGATTGCATGATATAACTCAATTGCAACACCAGCTATATTTAATTTTAATTCATCAGAAAAAGTGATATCAGGCTTTATATAACCAGGAACGCTTTGTGAAACGCCTAAAAAGGGTCCAATTCCTACATTGATTAACTGCCCTTCAGGCAAGTATGTTCCAAACATTCTAGAGCTTCTTGCTGCAATGATAGGATTTAAAATACCTAAAATTCTTTCAACATAATATGCTGTTGTTTCATGAGCAATAATTTTAGGTTTTTCATCTTCAAGATTGTAATAAAAGGAGGTCCCAAATGTATGATCACCATGATTATGAGTATAGATAATAGCCTTTATCGGATTTGAATTTATTTTCTTAAACTCTTCATATATTTTACTTGCTTCATAAACACTATCAGCTGCATCAATAATAATATTTCCACCATCGCCTTCGATCATGATTGAATTGGCAATACCATAACCTATGGCGATATGTATTCCATTCTCATAAGAATAGACGTTAGGTATAAATTCTTCACTGTGCTTAACGAGCTCTTCAACTTCCGAAGTTATTTCAACATCTTGGAATGAAACTTCATCATTGGAGCAAGAGGCTAGAGAGAGAATAAAAAAGAATTTTATAAAATGGAGTCTTGTTTTCATATTTATTATTTTAATAATGAAATATTATAGTTGGTAATTGATTCTAATAATAATTTAAAGAACTAAATTAACAATGAGAAAATTGCATCCTTTACAAAGAAATATTCAAAAAATTAAATGGGAAAAGGATAGCCCCTTCAATACAGATTTTAATGATAAGTTCTTTCAGCCTAATGTTGTAGATGAAACAAATGATGTATTTATAAACGCAAATGAGCTAAATCAAAGATGGCAACAATTAAATAAAGATCATTTCAGAATAGGAGAATTAGGATTTGGGTTTGGATTAAATTTTCTAATTACTATTGCTAGCTGGTTTAAATCTAATGCTCAAAATAAAAAATGGTTAGACTATATTTCAATCGATTCCTTTGATTTTAATATTGATGACTTTAATAAAGTAATTAAAAACTACCCTGAGATTAAAGACTTTGCTGATGAATTTATAAAATTCCTACCAATTGCAAATAGAGGCTATACAAGAATAAATCTTTCTAAATATAAAGTTAGATTAACTTTAATAATGGATGATGTTGATGATGCCCTTTCCTCTTTATTAAAAAATCCAAACAACCAAATAGATGCTTGGTATTTAGACGGCTTTGATCCTAAAAATAATAAATCTATGTGGTCAAAATCTGTGATAAATAAAATCGGTATGCTTAGTAAAAAAGATACAACATTTGGGACCTATACTGCTGCAGGTTTTGTTAGAAGAGAATTAGAAAAAAATAACTTTGAAGTAAACAAAGTAAAGGGCTTTGGTAATAAAAGACATAAATTAATTGGTAAATATAAAGGATCTTTTCTTGATTCTGCTCCTAAATCTTCTGGATTAAGGGTTGCGATTATTGGGGCTGGTTTGTCTGGTACATGTTTATCACATAAGCTCGCAAATCAAGGCGTTAAAGTTGATCTCTTTGAAAAGAATGATAATTTAAATTTAAATCCTCTTGGCTCTATGTACCCAAAATTTTCATTAGATGTAGATGCAAGAAGTTATTTGCTAACTCAAGCTTATTTTTACTCACATAATTTTTATTCGTTAAATTACGAAGGCTATATGAACACTGGAATTATTTTTTTAAATAATTCAGCAGATAGAAAATTCTGGATTGATAGATTATTAAAACTAGGAAGAAATGATTTATTTGAGCCATTAGCAGCAAAAGAGATTAACTTTCAAAATAAGATTGACCAGCCTTACGGTGGATTAATGGTGAAAATTGGTGGCTGTGTATCTATTAAAGATTTAAGCAGTCAAATATTAAGAAATAAAAACATCTCATTACATAATGGCTATGATTTTTCTGATTATAAAATAGGTAAAAATATTTCTTTAAATTTTAATAATGGTAAAAAATATGACGGATATTCCCATTTAATTTTTTGTTCGGGAAGCTCCCTTCAGTCGCTAATGCCTAAAATAGGTATTAAGCATGGCGCTATTGTCGGGATTAAAAATAAAAATCTTGAAAAAATAAACAGCACTATTAACAGTAATGGTTATGTATTACCCAAATACAGTAATTTAAATTGGTCTGGATCTATATATAGCAATCAAGAGATTCAAATAAATAACCGTGATTCTTTTGAAGAAATAATGAAAAAAAATAATTATTTATTAAAACATGTTTACCCAGAAGATATTAGTGCTTCATGGTCAGGAACTAGAGCTACCCTCCCAGACTATATGCCTGTTGCTGGTTCTCTTGAGAAACAAAAAGTATTTGTACTTGGTGGTTTGGGATCAAGAGGTTTAAGTCTAGCGCCCTTATTAGCTGAAATGATTATGAGTGATATTTGTGGGATAACGAGTCCTGTTAGTAATGAAATAAGAGAAGCTATAAATCCTAAAAGGTTTTTAGTTAAATAGACTGTAAGATGTTATCAACTATAAATTGAAGATATTCTTCTGTTAAAGGGTCTTTAGAAGAACTTTTACTCCATTTTGTTAAACCAGTCCATAATACTCTGTCATTAGCTATATCTCTAACATTAATCCTAAGTATAAATTGAGGTATTGTTTCTAATCTATCCCAATCCATTGAGTATGCACCATAAGTATATCCATAAGGAGGTCTTCTTAATAAGTAATCTTCTTCTAATCTAAGCTTTTCTTTTGGCTCTATGATTAATTCAATACTAAGATTTGCTTCTGAATTTAAACTAAGACCTCTTTCCTCTATAGCCTCAATTAGCGCTGTTTCTAATTTCTGAAATTTAATCGGGTTAACTTCTGCACTTAAATTTGATTTATTCATATTTAATGAGAATTCGTTATAATCAGCAATATTAAAATTTTCAACAGAATCAATTTCTATAGAATAATTTAAAGTTGAAGAACAGCTCTGTAAGAAAGCTATTGAAAGAAATATAATAAATCTATTTGTAACCATAACTTTTATTTTAAAGAAAAAAATATATTAAGCCAATGTTCATTCTAGAAGAAAAAAAATTTATACCTTTATTAAACCTAGAGGCTCAGATTTTTACTGAGGATGAATTCAATTGCAAACATATACATTTATCCTCTGATTCAACTGAAAATGTTTTTATGGTTGCATTCAGAACAGTTCCTGAGGATTCAAAAGGAATTGCTCATATACTTGAACACACAGCATTGTGTGGGTCAAAGAAATTTCCAGTTAGAGATCCGTTTTTTATGATGATCAGAAGATCTTTAAACACCTTTATGAATGCATTTACCTCAAGTGATTGGACGGCATATCCGTTCGCAACAATGAATAAAAAAGATTTTGCTAATTTATTAGATGTATATTTAGATTCAGCTTTTTTTCCAAACCTTAATAGTCTTGATTTTGCGCAAGAGGGTCATAGATTGGAGATAAATAATGACAATCAATTAGAAATTAAAGGTGTTGTTTATAATGAAATGAAAGGGGCTATGAGCTCTATCCCAAGCCAGTTATGGCATGGATTATCAAAATACTTATACCCAAATTCAACTTATCAGTTTAATAGCGGAGGCAATCCTGAAAATATACTCGAATTAAGTCATGAAGAGCTAGTCAATTTCCATAAAAAACATTACCACCCTTCTAATGCAACTTTCTTTACTTTTGGTGACATGAATCCAGCTGAAATCCAGACCACGGTTTCTAAAAACGTTTTAGATCACTTCGAACCCTCTGAACAAATAATTGAAGTTAAAAATGAAACTAGATTAGCATCTCCAATTAAACATTCTGAGCCATACAACCCATTGCCTGGTGATAATGATAATCATCATGTGGTTATAAGCTGGCTTCTTAACGAAAGTCATGACCCTCATGAACTTCTTGAAACTTACCTAATCTCTAGCATCTTATTAGATAACTCTGCTTCACCATTAAGGAAGGTTTTAGAAAATTCTAAATTAGGCATAGCCCCTTCTCCATTAACTGGCATAGAAACTAGTCATAAAGAAATAGTTTTTGCGGCTGGTCTAGAAGGAGTTAAAGAAGGCAATCAGTTGCAAGTAGAAGAGCTCATTCTTAATGCATTAAAAGAAATAATTAAAAAAGGCATACCTAAGGAAGATATACAGTCATCATTACACCAATTAGAAATTAAGCAAAGAGAGGTTTCAGGAAGCGGAATGCCTTATGGCTTAGAGCTTATGTTGAGCTGCCTTCCAGCATGTATTCATAGAGATAATCCTATAGAAATATTGGATCTTGATAAAAGCTTTACTCAGCTAAAAGTTAATATAGAAAAAGAAGGATATCTTGAAAACTTAATTGAACAAAAGTTAATATCTAATCCTCATAGAGTAAATTATGAATTAAAGCCAAAAGTTGATTTAAATGAACAAGAAGAAGAAAGGATCAAAAGTAATCTAAATCAAAAGACAGCAGAGTTATCTAAAGAAGAAATAAATAAACTAAATCAACTTGCAAAAGAATTAAAACAACGACAAGAATCTATAGATAATCCAGATATCTTGCCAAAAGTTACAGTTGCTGATATTCCTAAAACTAGAAAATTTCCAAATGCAGCGATTGGATTAGATAAAGAAATTAAAAATGATTTTTATTATAAAGCTGGCACCAATGGTCTTGTGTATCATTCATTAATATACCCTTGTGAAAGCCTTAATTATGACGAATTAAGTATATCAAGAAATTTTGGGGACTTAATTACTGACCTGGGCATAGGCAATAGCTCATACGAAGAAGTACAAAAACGCCAAGCTTCAATTACAGGAGGAGTAAATGCTTCGTTTATTCTTCTTCCCGGGAATACAGTAGAATCAAAAAAAATTGGCTTAAAAATATCAAGTAAATCTTTAGAAAAAAATGTTAATGCTATGCAAGATCTAATGATTGAAACTGCAATTAATGCTAATTTTAATAATCCGGATAGGGTTAAAGAGATTATAGAATTTAGTGCAGTGAGTGCAGAAAAATCCTTAACTCAAAACGGTCATAGTATGGCAATGAGCAGTGCAGCTGCTCAAATAAGTGAAAGAGCTGCTACAAATGAAATAATTTCAGGCCTCTCTTATATTAAAAATCTAAAATCTTTAAAAGATAATTTACAAGACAAAAATAATCTTGATGAATTTATAGAATTAATGAAATCTCTTCAATCTAAAATATCTCAAACTCCTATTTTTTCATATACCGCATCATCTTTAGATCGGAATGATCTTAATTTAGGTATACCTAGATATGAAGGAAGTATTCAATTTGATAGCCAAGATTTAATACCAATTCAACAAAATCAATTAGGTTGGGTAACAAGTTCGCAAGTATCTTTTTGTGCAGAAGCATTTGCGACAGTAGATAGCAAACATCCAGATGCGCCTTTATTAAGCGTATTAGCGACTGTCTTAAGAAATGGGTATCTTCATTCAGCAATTAGAGAAAAAGGTGGTGCATACGGTGCTGGTGCGGCTCATGACAGTAAAAGTAGATGCTTTTTATTTTATTCTTATAGGGATCCAAAATGTAGAGAAACTTTTAATGAATTTTCTAAGTCTAGAGAATGGGCGTTAGAAAATATTACAAGTGATCAGCTTGAAGAAGGTATTTTAGGAGTTATTTCATCTATTGATAAACCTCTTTCTCCCGCCGGAGAAACTATGAATGATTTTTTAAATTTAATACAAAATAAATCACAAGAAGAGCGCTTAAAATTTAGAACAAAAGTTAAAGAATGTTCATTATCTGATCTAAAACTTATGACAGAAAAATATCTGAGCGGCAAGCCTAAAAAAGCAATATTAGCTGGCAAGAGTTTTAAGCAGGAATTAAAAGTAGAAGGTTTTGAAATTAAAGTAATTTAATCAAAAAAACCAAAATCTTTTCTTTTTTAAATCCTCAGCGCATCCCCAGTATTGTTGTTGATACATAGATGATCGTGCTTGAACTCTATCAGAAACCGCTATCAGCCATTGTTTTTTTCTATAAGTTTTTTTCTCAAAGCCTTTATACCCTTCATGATATGCAAGATATAAAGATCTAGCATCTGTTCTCTCAAAACCTTGGTAATAGCCTTTGCTTGCGTACCAGCCTATAAAATCTGACGAATCTTTAAAATTACTCCTTTTTGCTCTAGTGTTCCCTGTTTCATCCATATAATCATTCCAGGTATTTGTAAGCGCTTGGGAATAACCTTTAGCAGACGAAGGCCTGAACCATGGAATGACTCCAAGTAATTTTGCTCTATCCGGTTTAGCTTTAGCTTGATAGCTTGATTCTTGAAACACAAAAGACATTAGAACATAAGGTGGTATCTTCCACCTTTTTTCAGCCTGCATAGCAGCCTTATACCAACTATTTTTTTCTTTAAAAATTTTACAAATATTATCTGGGCTCTCGGGTGGAGTAGAGGTGCATGCTTGAATAAAACATACTGCCAAAATAATACTAAGTATATTTAGACGGATTTTTGAGAATAGATTCATATTCATTTTCATCATAAATTTTAACATTAAGTTCAATCGCTTTTTTTAATTTTGATCCAGCATTTTCTCCAGCTATTACAAAACTTGTTTTAGAGGATACGCTCGATAAAACCTTGGCTCCTCTTGATATTAGATTCTCTTTTATTTCATCTCTTGAAAAATTGTTTAATTTGCCCGTAAGAACAATTTGCAATCCTTGTAATGTTAATAATGATGAATCAACATCTTTAAAAACTTTTATTTGTAGTTCTTTTATTAGTTGAGCTATAAGAGGCTTAGAGTATTCTGATTCTAGAAATTTTATAATATTAGCTGCGACCTTTGGCCCAATGTCTTCGATTTCAATTAAGTGTTTAAAATTAGTCTTTAAAAATGTCTCTAACTCTTTAAATTCCTTAGCTAAATTATACGATGTGGCCTCACCAACCTCTTGAATTCCTAAAGAGTATATAAATTTATGTAAATCTATCTTTCTAGAATTTTCAATAGAATTAATTAGATTGGAGATTGATTTTTCTCCAAACCCTTCCATTTGCATCAATTCATTTTTATGATTTTTTAGTTTATATATATCAGCTACATTATTTAATAAACCAGCTTTATTAAAAGTATTTATTATTTCTTGTCCTAAACCCTCAATATCAAAAGCTTTTCTAGAAACAAAATGGACTATGTTACCCCTCACTATTTCGGGACATTCAAGTTCATTTGAGCACCTTATGAATGCTGCCTTATTCTTAATTTCTTTTAATGAGAATTCATTATTTCCATCAATATAATGAACTGCTTCAATTTCTGAACCATATTTCTTTACATGTTTGCCGTCATTATTTATTACAGCCCAATCAGATGCGTTTTCACTTAATACTTTGGAGTTACAAGATGGGCACTTGGTTGGAATCTCTACAGGAATTACTGAATTAGGCCTTTTAGATAAGACAACCTTTATAATTTGAGGAATTACATCGCCAGCTCTTCTTATAATAACTGTATCTCCTACTCGCGGATCTAACCTTTCAATCTCATCTATATTATGTAATGTACAGTTGCTTACTATAACTCCACCAACTTTAACAGGATTTAACCTAGCTACTGGAGTTAAGATTCCAGTTCTTCCAACCTGAAAATCAATAGATTCAATAATTGTTGTGGCCTCTTCGGCTGGAAATTTATGAGCAATTGCCCATCTTGGAGATCTAGATACTTCGCCTAGCTTAATTTGATGCTTCAGATTATTTAATTTATACACAACCCCATCAATATCAAAGGATATGCTTTCTCTTTTTTTAAGAATATCTTGATAATAATCAAGACAGCTTTTTATACCAATAACTTTCTTATTTAATGGGTTTGTGGGTAACCCAAACTCATTTAGCATTTCAAAAAAAGCATCTAATGATTCTATTTTTACACTCTCCATCTCACCAATGCCATGAGCTATAAATGATAAAGGTCTTTGGCTGGTAACCTTTGGATCAAGCTGCCTTAAACTTCCAGCAGCAGCGTTTCTTGGGTTTGCAAATATCTTTTGATCTTTCTCAGATGCTATCTTATTAAGGTTTATAAAATCATCTTTGGAAATATATACCTCCCCTCTGATCTCAATATAACTTGGTATTTTAAATTTTGTAGTGTGCAAAAGTTTTTGAGGAATTGACTTAATTGTTTTTATATTTGAAGTTACGTCCTCTCCTTTTGAGCCATCTCCCCTAGTAGCTCCAGTTTCTAAAATACCATTCTTATATATTATAGAAATTGCTGCTCCATCCATTTTGGGCTCGCAAAAAACTTCATAGTCTTTTATGTCGACAAGTCTTTTATCAACTCTGGTAAAGAAATCTATTAAATCCTCTTCTGAAAAAACATTTGCTAATGAAAGCATTTGTTTTTTATGAATGTAGGTTTTGAAACTTTCTAGCGGAGCAATTCCAACCCTTTGACTGGGTGATTCAGGAGTAATTAATTGAGGATTTTCTTTTTCAAATTCAAAGAGTTTATTAAATAATTGATCGTATTCATAATCGCTTATTTCAGGTTCATCTAAAACATAGTAATTATAATCATGCTTTCTAATATCCTCTTTAAGCGCTTCGTATGTTCTGTCTGTATCTTTTATCATTTATGCGTAATCACTTACCTGCTTAAGTCTAGAAGCTTCTTGGGCGGTCGATCTGACATGAGATATCATCTGCTTTGTTAAGGGAAGTCTGTCTACATCGCATATGCTTGCATGGAAATTATCACTAAATTTAGTAGCAAAATTTAACATCTCTTCAACCGTATGCACTGCATCATCTACATTGTTTATATCTGAAGCTATAATAATAGCTTGAGATTTTGTCTCTGGCCTAAAAGTACCAGGATTTATTGCATTAGCAATTCTAAATATCTCTTCATTGTTATGCTTATATGAGAAGTAGCCATTTATTAGCTTGGTTTCGTAATTAGAAATAAACCCAAATAATTGATCTATATCAAAAAATGACCCATCTATAGAAATAAGATTAAAAATAATAAGTTTTTGATCAAAATTACTTTTTTTCTTAGCTTCTTCGTTAAAGTTAAAAGAAGATTGAGCAGGCTCATCATCTTTCATTACAGAATCAGGGACTTCTTCTATCTTAACTTTTAAGTCATTAGAGCTAGCTATTTTTTTGAGGAAAAAAAAGGTGACTAATAAAAATATTCCAATTAAAAAACCTATTAAATATATATCTGAATTTGTTTCCATCTAATCCGAATCAGCCAATTCCAGGGCTTGATTTACATCCACAGTTACCAATCTTGAAACCCCAGCTTCTTGCATTGTTATACCCATTAAGTGGTCACTCCTCTCCATGGATACCTTGTTGTGAGTAATGACAATAAATTGAATAGTGTGTGACATTTCTTCAACCATATTGATTAAACGTTGGGTATTTACATCGTCTAATGGAGCATCAACCTCATCTAACATGCAAAATGGAGCAGGGTTTAATTGAAAAATTGAGAAAACCAAAGATAGCGCAGTTAAAGCCTTTTCTCCGCCAGATAATTGAGAAATTGTTGCATTCTTTTTGCCGGGCGGCCTCGCCATAAAAACTACACCACTATTTAACATATCATTATCTAATAATTTGAGCTCCGCAAAACCTCCGCCGAATAATATAGGGAATATTTCTTTTAATCTTGTGTTGACTGCATTAAAACTATCCTCAAACCTTGATTTAGTTTCTATATCAATTTTTTTGATTGCATTGGTGAGCTTGTCTAAAGCGTCTGTCAGTTCATCGTATTGTTCTTCAAGTTTATCTTTTCTTTTAGACTCTTCAGCTATCTCTTCTGGAGCAGCTAAATTAATTGCCCCTAACCTGATTATTTTTGCTTGAATATCAACTAAATTATCTTGAAGTTCTTTTAAATCAAGATCTTCATAATCTGAAAAATTTATATCATCAATTTTAACTCCAGAGCTTTTGATCTTCTCATTAGCATTTTCTAAATTAATTTCATATGTCTTTAAATCAAGTCTTATGCTTGTAACTTTCTCTGAAATTGTCCTTAAATCTAGTTCAGCAATTGATCTTTTATTTTCTAGATCACGAAGGTCTTGATCTACTTTTGATTGCTTTTGCCTTATCTCAATTAATGCAGTCTCTGCTTCCGAGCTTTTTTCAACAAGTTGGGTAATGTCTGATTCTAAGGTTTGTTTTCTTGATTTGCTGTCTTGGATGATTTTGCTTAGATCATCTTGACGAGATAAGTATTCAGCGGTTAAAGATTTAGATTGAACAGATGCTATATTTAAAATACTTGTTAGCTGGTCTTTAAGCTTCAGAGCTTTTTTATATATATCTGTACCACTTGATCCTATGTTCTTTAATGCGTCTATTATATTGTCTAATAGCAATATTGCTTTTTCTTTAGGGCTAAGATTTTCTAAATTAACTTCTTTTTCAAGAGCTCTTTCATAATTCTCTTTAACTTTTTCTAACTCTTTTTTGCTTTGAGACTGGGTAATATTAATGTTTTGTAGGTCTGATTCTAATCTAGCTATATCAGCACCTACAGAATAAAAATTCTTTTGTGCAATATCATAAGAATCTCTAACAGATTCATGTTGAGTTCTGTATTCATCTATTTGGGACTGTTTTGTTTTAGTTTCAGCATCTTTAATTTTTTGATCTCTTAAAACAGCATCTAATTTCTTTTGAATATCATCTCTATTATTTTTAGCTTCAAGAGAAAATAATATTGCTACCTTTAATTCAATTTCTTTTTCTTGCTCTTTAAATGAATTATATTTTTCAGCAGCTTTGGCCTGACCTTCTAATCTTTTGATTAATCTAGATATCTCATCTTTTATATCTTTAACTCTAGATAAATTTTCTTTAGTCTTTTTTATTCTTTGCTCAGTCTCTTTTCTTCGCTCTCTATATTTTGACACTCCAGCAGCTTCTTCAATATGTAGTCTTAGCTCTTCTGGTTTTGCTGTAACTAAGCTTGATACCATTCCTTGCTCAATAATTGCATAACTATTTGGACCTAAACCAGTGCCTAAAAAAAGATCTTGAACATCTTTTCTTCTACATTTGGTGCTATTTATAAAATATGCAGACTGGCTATCACGAGTCATTGAGCGCTTTATAGAAATTTCATTATAAGAAGCATATTCTCCGCCTAATTTGCCAGCTGAATTATCAAATAAAAGCTCAATGCTGCATTGACCTGAAGGCTTCCTAAGATCCGATCCATTAAAAATAACATCAGCCATTGAATCGCCTCTTAAGTTCTTTGCTGAGAGTTCTCCAAGAACCCATTTCACTGCATCTATTACATTAGATTTTCCGCACCCATTCGGCCCCACAACTGCAACTAAATTTGTTGGAAAAGAGATTTTCGTTGCATCGACGAAACTTTTAAAACCGGACAGTTTGATGTGTTTTAGCTGCATTGATAAGTAGTATTAATTAAGGTTTATATTAAACTATTGTGGGTTTACAGACCAATCTTTTTCGTTAATTTTACCGCTAAATATTAGGGTATTTTTTTTAGTATTTTGAGGTAGAAAAGTTGATGAATAAGACAGGTTATTGTTACATTTTAAGGCCGCTTTGATTAATATTTTCTTACCATTAATTAATGCAGAGGCTAGATCAAATCCAGGTATTAAAGCATCTATATTAGAAATCGAAATTGATCTTAAATTTGGGTCTTCTGAAGTTTTTTGACCAATGGGAACAGCAGGCCCATTATCTATTAATGCTAATATGCTTAATGAATTAAAAATACATTCCGGAGGAAGGTCTATCGCTGTTATTATTTTTGAATTTCTGAACGCTGGAAACTTCTTATCCCTTAAAATGCTAAATAAACTATAAAATTGAAGTTGCAGCCCTGCTTCTGTAAAAATTGGTTCACTGAATTCAACAAGCTGTTCGGCGGTCATAAGGCTATTATTTTCAATTGCATAAATAATACTATCCTCTAACCAAGTTATTTTGTCATTGTCGGGAATTAATTTAGTAAATTTTTTTAAATATCGAGGTTCAACTATTCGATTGTCATAAATTGCCTCTTTAATCTCATCAGCTATTAGGTGTTCCTGAACAGAGCCTATAAAAGAAAATTTACTAATAAAAGCAAATAAAGATAATCCTAAAACTATAAAAGAAAAGCTAAAAACGAAAATCTTATTTGATGATTCTGGAGCTAACAAAAATCTTATTATTGGCACAGATGCAACTAATATAACTATATAAAAAAATATCATTGGCTTTTTCTTCTAAAGAAGAATCCTGTCAATATCATAAATAGAAAAATAAAAGGTCCATACCATAATAGATATGTTGAGCTATTAACTTCCGGATTATACAAAACCTCATTGCCAAATCTATCTTTTGCATATTCCTTAATTTCTTGATCAGAATAGCCTTCGTTAATAAGCTCTGCTATTTTATTTTTTAGATCTTCAGAAACAGGCGCATTTGAACTAGCAATAGAGCCACTCGTACATTTGGGACACCTTATCTCATGTATGAGATCATAAAACCTTTTTTCTTCTTCCAAAGAGTTAAATTTATATACCTCATTGCCTTGTATAAAGCAGATTGAGAATAATAAATTTAAAAGAACTATTTTTTTCATCTAAACATCTTATTTTCTTTAATAACGGGATAAAAAACATTATCCCAAACAGCTAAATTAACCTCACCACTGTAATGAACTAAAACTTCACCATTCTTAATAAGGAAGGTCTCTGGAGCTCCCGTAACACCCATATCTAAGGCTAAAGATCCCTTAATATCATGAAGACTAAAGTTGTAGGGATTTCCATACAAATTAAGCCAATTATTTGCATCTGTAGATTCATCTTTATAATTTAACCCTGTTATCAAAAACCCTTCTTGTTTTAATTCCATTAAAAACCCATGCTCTACTCTGCATGTAATACACCAGCTTGCCCATACATTCAGAAGCAATTCATCATTTAAATCATCTTTCGTATAAATTTTTTGGTACGTAATATCATCTAAAGCAAAAACTGGTACATTAAACCTATCAAAATTAGCTCCTGGATAAAATTTATCTTCTGTTAGTAAGTTGTAAAAAAATATAAAACCTACAATTGGAATAATTAAAATTACAAGTCTTATGAATATCTTCATTTCTTCACACTTCTCTCTTTAATTGCCATCAAGCTGCCTAAGCACATTATTATTGCTGAAATCCAAATCCATCTGATGAAATAATTATATTGAATATTAACCACCCAGTACCCATTATCTAATTGATCGCCAAGAGTTATATAAATATCTTTAAATGGAGTTATTTGAATAGCAGATTCTGAAGTTATTTGACCTCTTATGAAATATTTTCTCTTTTCGGGGAACATATAAAAAACTTGCTCTGATGCATCATTGTTTTTAATTAAGAATTTAGCTTTTATAGAATCAAAGTTGTCTTCATTTATTAAATCAAAATCTAATAAATTGAATGTGTACATATCATCTTGAAACGAGTCTCCGGCTTTAATGTTTATTATTTTTTCGTAACTCAAGCCTGCATTAATAGAAATTGATATCAATAGTATCCCTAGGCCTACATGAGAAATGGCACTAGCTTTATTAAAGTACATTTTTTTACTTATGTTATTAATAGCTAATAAAAGATATCTTATTAAGATTAAAAAACCTGAAAAAATTCCACCTATAAACCACCACTCAAAATCCTGCAGTTTAAAAGCAATGAAACATGCAATAAAAATTGATAAAAGAATAGAAAGAGATAAAGGGCTGTATATAAAAAATAATTTTGAACTTCTTTGCCACAAGCTTCCTACAGAAAAAACTAGGAATATTGATGATAAGAAAGCAATTGGGGCAATAATAGTATTGTAATAAGGCGGGCCAATACTAATTCTTTCTTCATAAATGAAATCAAAAATTAGTGGATATAAGACTCCTAACATTACTGCAAATATTGCTGTAACAAATAAAATATTATTAATAGATAAAAAAGATTCTTTTGATTTAGGTTTAATAAGATTGCTTGATACAAGCTTAGGCAATCTTAATGCATAAAAAGTAAGAGAGGAAATAATTAATATCCCAGAAAATAATAAAAGGTAAAGCCCTCTTTGGGGGTCATTAGCGAATGCATGAACGCTATCAATTATTCCTGATCGAACAATAAATGCTCCAAATAAACTTAAAGAAAATACTGATATAGATAATAGAATTGTCCAACCTCTTAATGAGTTTGATCTAGAGGAAGCATAGAGAGAATGGATTAATGCTGTTCCGGCCAGCCACGGCATAAGAGCTACGTTTTCAACTGGATCCCAGAACCAATAACCGCCCCAACCAAGTTCATAATATGCCCACCAACTGCCTAAAGTTATTCCAATAGTTAATAAAATCCATGCTATTAATGACCAGGGTCTTATAATTTTTTCCCAATTAATATCCAGATCACCTTTAATTAAAAAGGCCGTATTGTATGCAAAAGCTATTACAAAACCAACATAGCCTAAATACAAAAATGGCGGATGAATAGCTAGGGCTGGATCTTGAAGAATAGGATTTATATCAGCTCCATTTACCGGAGCTATAGGTAAAATTAAATCATAGGGATTTGATGTAAATAATAAAAATATTAAGAATCCAAAAATAATGAAAGAAAGAATACCTATTGATGGGGCTTTTAATAAATCAGCTTGGGGTAATTTAAAATTAAAAAACTGACTCCAAAGAGATAAAAATACAATCCATAAAAACATTGAGCCTTCATGAGCAGACCAAATTGATGAAATTTTATAAAAAACTGCTAAATCCTTATTAGAATGCTCAGCAATATACCTTATGGAGAAATCACTCTGAATTGACAACCATATATATATAAAAAAAGAAATAAAGACAAAGTATGACCCATAGCTAAATACTCTGGAAACAAGTATTTCTAGATTATGATTTGTTTTATAGGTAAGGGTTGAAAAAATAAAAGATAATAAAAACAATCCTGAAGCAGTAACTAAAAAAAAATGGGAAATCTCTGCAATCATCCAGAGGAAATCTCTATGTTTGGCGGCATATAATTTTCGTCATGCTTAGCAAAGATATTCTCAGCTATTAAAGTTTTATCACGAATCTTTCCATAGGCTACCACTCCGCTTCCTTCTTTAAATAAATCAGGTATAACGCCTTCATAATGGACCTCAATGGTATTCTCAAAATCAGTTATTTTAAAAATAACTTTAGTGCCGTTTCTGTCAACTGAATCTTTTTTTACCATTCCTCCAATTTTAATCCTTTTATCTTGAGGTATATTTGCAATTAATACTTCTGAAGGAGTATAGAAATAATCAAGATTTGAATTTAGGGCTTTTAAAATAAAAAAAACTCCTAAAGAAGATACACATATTATTAGAAATACATTAAACAGTCTTTGCTTCCTTATTTTATTCATTACTATGTTTTCTTTTAATTTTCTTTAATTGCTTGTTATAAAAAATAAATGCTAAGACTAGCGAAATAATTACAATCGAGAAAACTGACCAAACATAAATACCATGCCCTTCCATATATATGAATTGATTTAGATCTGTGAAAGCAAATTTAAACATGATATTTTACCCAGGTTTTATTGCCTTCTCTATTAAAAATTTGGACTTTCGAAGATAAGATTACTAAGCAAATAATCAGTCCACTAAAACCTAACATAGATAAAAATAATGGGTACAACATTGAAGGATCAATTGAGGGCTTATCGGTTAAGGTTATAGAAGCAGGTTGATGAAGGGTGTTCCACCAATCTACAGATTTCTTTATGATTGGAATATTAACAGAGCCAATTAGAACCAATACCGAAATAAATTTATCTGCTTTTTCATAATTTGTAAAAGAGCTATGAAGTGAAATTAAACCTAAATACATAATAAAAAGAATTAAAGTAGAGGTAACTCTTGCGTCCCATTGCCACCATGTACCCCAAGTAGGAATTCCCCATATAGAGCCTGAGACTAATGCTAAAAAGGCAACCAATGCCCCAATAGGCGCTATAGCTTTAATAATATAAGCAGCTAATTTAACTTTCCAGATTAGAAAAATAGCTGCTGCGATTGCCATAGCTATATAGAGACTTTCTGATAGAAATGATGCTGGCACATGCATATATATAATCCTATAAGAATTACCCTGCATATAATCAGAAGGGGCAAAAGCAAGACCCCAAATTAAAGCAAAAACATATGTAATTAGAGACGTATAAAAGATAATTGGATAAATCTTATCCACTAAAACAACATATGTTTTTGGCGACGCAAACTGATGATAGAGTTTCTTTAACACAATTTTGTAAATTTAAATTTATTCCAAATGAGTCTTAACAACGAAAGAGATTATAAATGGAATAATTACTATTATAATCAATAAAACCCCAAGCATTAAGAGCAAAAGATTAGAAATTTCAAAACCGAAATTAGCATTTAATACAATTTTTCCAAGCAAAATTAACACAGGAAATAAAAGTGGCATAGTTATTAATGCGCCCAAAGCTGATCCTTTGTTTAAACTAAGTGAGTTTCCTAATGCAAATAAATTAATAAAAATATATGAGGAAATAAGCATGGAAGGAAAAGCGATATAAAAAGAAGAAAAGTCTCCAGACGTGCTTATAGAAAAAAATGTACCTAATATTGATATTGGAATCCCAATAAGCAGCCAGTAGATAAAAATCTTAATCAAAATCATGGAAAATAATGAATTATTTAAAATTAAATAATGTTCTAGAGTCCCATCATCAAAGTCTTCTAAAAATATACTATCAAGAGAAACCATTACTGTTAAAAGAGATGACAACCATAAAATTGAATAAAAGACATTTTTTAATTCGTCGCTTGCCAATTCAACGGTTAATGGGAATGAAATCATAATTAAGAGAAATATAAGTATCGGTCCAAGCCAAGCCCTTAATTTCTTACGCAATTTAAATGATTCTATTTTTAATAAATCAGTCACTATTCTTTATCGATATTTATTTTTTTGCTATTAATTTCTATAGGAATATGAGAGGTATATATAACAGATTTATTTTTACTTAACTCAGCATTTAAGAAATCAACAATATAAGCTCTTGTCTTATCATCTAATCCAACACAAGGCTCATCCAAAACAATAACTTCAGATTGATTAAGCAAGACTCTAACTAAAGCTAATTTTTTCTTCTGGCCATATGATAAATTTCCAACTAAAACATCAATTTTATTTAAGAGATTAAGCTCTTTTAAAATTGATTTGGTGCTAGTCTTAGCTGAATTAATTCCATGCAGATATAAATTATCTTCTACTGAAAGATAATCCTTTAAGACATTCTTGTGGCCTAAATAAACTGTATTAGTATTATCAACCCATTTTATGTGCCCTTTTCGAGGAGAAGTAATACCTAATAATATTTTTAACAAGGTTGTTTTTCCGGAACCATTTCCACCTTTAATATGTAGCGCTTCTCCATATAAAAGCTCGAAAGATAGACCATGAAATAACTTATTCTGATTAATTGAAAACGACAAATTTCTAGCTTCTAATAAAGGATTGCTTAACATTAGAGCAATGATACCCTAGAAGAACCTCTAAATGTTAGGGGGGATAGAGGAGCTTGAGGATCTAATCTTGATGATAATCTTTTAGAAATTTCTACAAAATAATCAGATTGAAAATGCCCTATTCCACCAATGGAAAAATATAAATCTTTCGTAAAATAAATCCCTTGATCAACTGTTGGTGTATTTCTGATAAAAGTATTTATTTTTTTAAGACTGGATATAAATTTTTCGTCATGCTCAGGAGAATTAAACCACCCCCAGACAGGATAATTAATCATGCCCATTTTCTTTAATGTTTTTCTATTATGTTTTTTTGGTACTGTGCTTGGAGGCAGTAAAACAATAAGGGAGCCTTTGCTATCAGCTATTACTTGATCTAAAGTTTTTACAATTGATGAGTATTCATCGAAATTTAAGAAAATACATTCTTCATTTGAATCAACTTTAAACTTCTTAAGACTGGCCAGTCTTGATTTAGAGCCAAGAACTATATAAGTAACTAATTCTTGGCTCAAAATATTAAACTTGGGCTAAAGCTTGATCATAATCTGCAATAATATCGTCCACATGCTCCAAACCAATAGATAGTCTAACAAAGCCAGGTGTAATGCCTGCAGCCAATAATTCTTCTTCATTTAATTGACTATGGGTTGTACTTCCTGGATGAATTGCCAGACTTCTAGAGTCTCCAATATTTGCAACGTGGTATACCATCTCTAATGCATTAATAAATTTCTTACCGGCTTCGATTCCTCCTTTTATCTCAAACCCCATTAAACCGCCATTTCCTCTAGTTAAATATTTTTCTGCCCTTTCTTTTGCATAACCATCCATAACAGAAGGATATATAACTCTTTCTACAGCATCATGATTTGAAAGATATTCAGCTATTTTTTCTGCATTACTTGAATGCTCTCTCATTCTTAAGGCTAATGTTTCTAAGCCTTGAATAAACATAAAGGCATTAAATGGGCTCATTGCAGCCCCCATATCTCTTAAAATTGTTGTTCTTGCTTTTAAGATATATGCAATAGGACCAAGCGGCTTAACTGCTTCAGACCAAACCGCACCGCCATATGATGGGTCAGGAGTATTCATAGCTGGCTGACGCTCAGGAAAAGATTCCCAATCAAAATTTCCACTGTCAACAATAATTCCTCCAATAGAAGTACCATGTCCTCCAATAAATTTAGTAGTTGAATGAATTAAAACAGCGGCACCATGCTCAAATGGTTTGCAGATTACAGGAGCAGCAGTGTTATCTACAATCAAAGGAATTCCTAAAGGTCTTCCAATTTCTGCAACTTCAGATATAGGAAAAACTTCAAAACTTGGGTTTGGAAGAACTTCACCATAATAAGCTCTGGTTTTATCATCAGTAGCATCTGCAAAGTTATTAGGGTCTGAAGGATCGACAAAGCGAACTTCAATTCCCATATCTGATAAAACATTTTTAAATTGATTGTATGTGCCTCCATACAAATGTGAAGAAGCGACAATATTATCTCCATTTTTTGCAATATTCTGGATTGCATATGCAGATGCTGCCTGACCAGAAGCTACAGCTAATGCTCCAACACCGCCTTCTAGAGCAGCAATTCTATCTTCTAGAACTGCACAAGTAGGGTTCATTATTCTGGAATAAATATTTCCTAATTCTGATAATGCAAATAGATTCGCAGCATGATCACAGTCATCAAATTGATAACTGGTTGTTTGATGGATCGGCACTGCAACGGAGTTAGTATTTTCATCTTTCCTCCATCCTGCATGCAGACCGATTGTTTCAGGGTTTACGTATGTTTTACTCATTTGGTTTCTCCAGAATGTAATTTTTTTTAAATAATTATAAATCAAACATAGCAACTTAACCTCAATTCCTTATAATAAATCTATGGCAAAAAAATATGTAAACTTTCGAGTTGGCGGCACTCCGCAAAAGGAAACTGAAGACTATACCGTTTGGACAAATGATCTTTTAAAAAGAATTATTGCTAGTAAAACTGTTATTCAGCCAGGTAAATCTACAACTGGGCATAAATTAATAAATTCAGATGTTACTTACATAATTACTAATGGAAGAGGAACTATGGAAATTGTTGAATATATGAATGATGAAGATGGTCACGGCTCAAATCCATCATATGGAGTTCAGCACAAAGATTCATATGACCTCTCAACTGGCGATGTAATATTAGTTGAATCGGGTGACTACTGTAGAGTTATTAATGATTCAGATCATGACCAGCTAACTTACATTAGAATATTTGATCGTGAAGGCTGGAGACAAGACTAATATTTTAAATTAGTTATTTCTTAGTTCTATCTCTGCAACCATGGGTATATGATCCGTTACCCCTTTTAAACTTAAAGCGTTAAAACCAAGAGGCTTTAAATTTTCTGCATCTATATTAATAGGTGTTTTATGCAGTCCAATTTTATTCGAAATAAAATAAATATTTCTATTTTTAGATACTAGGATAGTATCTAAGAAAGACCAATCATTATTTGGTGCATAGTAGTATGTTCCTAAGCATTTATTGCAACCTATATGGTGTGCAATATCCCAATATTTCTCTTGATCATAGAATGTATTTTCTTTGAAAGCTTCTTCGCGGGTCACATTAAAATCACCAGCTGCAACAGATGGATCATTATGCTTCATAAGTAATTGATTTAAAGCTATAAATGCAGAATCTCGCATTGCAAAATTAAGAAATGGAGCAGGGAAATGTACTCCATAAAATCGTACTATCAACCCGTTTATGTTAATTGATGTTTCTAATATTGGTCTAGTATCTTTGTTAGAAAATTTTCCATCAAACTTTATAAAATGAAGCTTGGAATCTTCAATTGGGAATTTAGAAATAAAAGCATTATCAATACCTCGATAATCATTCCCTTCTAATAAAACTTTATCTATATAGCCGTATGGCTCTAAAAGAGAAAATAGTTGATTTAGGATATTATTGTTCTCAATCTCTTGAAGAAAAATAATGTCTGGGCCATTATTTTTATAAGCTACTATCAAATCAGATATATTGTTTAGCTTTGCATCTTTTACCTTTTCATTCCAATCTAAATACAAGCATTCATCTCTCCATTTTTTTACTCTAATTTTCTTGCATGAATTTTTATGCTCTTCAGATAATTTATTTGATATAGGTAAAAAAGCTTTGTCATCTTTATTTAAATCATCATAGGTATCAAATAAGTTCTCTACATTTAAAGTCATCGTAGTAAATATTTCTGCATTAATATTCAAATTGATAAAAATGATAAAAAGGATAAGTAGATATTTTTTCATTAAGTTTTAATAATTTATTTCAAAAAAGCTAGTATCTTCTAGAAGCTCACAAAATCTTGAAGTGAACTTAACAGCTTCAACTCCATTAATCACCCTATGATCATAAGAAAGAGATATTGGAAGAATTAAAGAACTAACCAGATTATTTTTAATCATATCTACTCTTGAAAACGTCCTTGATATGCCCAGAATTGCAACTTCAGGAGGATTGACAATTGGTGTAAAAAATTTACCTCCTATTGCGCCTAGTGAAGAGACAGTAAAAGTAGAGCCTTTTAATTCATCTACTTTAATCCTTCTTTCTTTTGCAGCCTTTGCTAACTTTGATATCTCATTTGAGATATCTTGTATGGAAAGCTTATTAGTATTTTTAATATTTGGAACTATCAGGCCTTTGGGTGTATCTACCGCTATACCTATATTTATATAGTCTTTAAAGATTATATTTTCAGTATTTTCATCCAACGAAGCATTCATTAAAGGAAATTCTTCTAATAATTCAGCTGTAGCTTTAACAAAAAAAGCTAAAGGTGATATTTTAAGACCTGAGTGCTTATTTAATTTTTCAGATAACTTCATTAAAGCGTCTATATTAGCTTCATCATGTTGTGTTACATGAGGTATATTTCTCCAAGATTGCTGTAAATTACTAGCGGCAGTTTTTTGAAATTTAGTTAAAGGTTCTTTTTTAACTTCTCCCCATAATGAATAATCTATTTGAGGATTTTTAGAGGTGGCTAATTTATTTGAGTTTAATTGCTCTTTTACATATTCATGTAAATCTTCTTTTAAAATTCTTCCTCTTGGTCCGGTTGGGCTGACTTTAGATAAATCAATTCCAAACTCTCTAGCTAATTTCCTAACTGCTGGTCCTGCATGAATATTTTCTGAGCTTTTGGGTTGTATGAATATTTCTTTTGAAGAAGTTTCTGGAAGGGTCTTTTTAATATCTATTTTTTCTTCGATCTTATTTTCTTGAGGCTGAGGCGTTTTATCTTGTTTTATTTTCTTACTCTCTTTAGCTTCTATCTCAAGGAATATTGTCCCCTCCTTTACTGTATCTCCATTACTAACCTTAATATCAATAACTTTTCCTTCAATAGACGCAGGAATCTCCATTGCTGCTTTTTCAGATTCTAAGACAATTATTGGGTCGTCAGCACCAACAGAATCTCCTGGTGATACACAGATCTCAATAACCTCTACATCTTCAGCTTCGCCTAAATCTGGAATTTTTATTTCTTTAAGCGTCATTTACACTTCCCATGGGTTTGGTTTTTTTGGATTAACTTTTGTAGATTTATATATCTTGTCTAAAACCTCTTTAGAAATCTTAGATTCTTTAAATAAAGTAAATGCACTTAATCTTGCAATATGCCTAGCATCTATCTCAAAGAATTCTCTTAACTCTTCTCTTGAATCACTTCTACCAAAACCATCAGTACCAAGAGATGAAAATGAAGATTTGATATAAGGTCTAATTTGATCTGGATAAGCTCTCATATAATCAGTAGAAGCGACAACCGGAATATCAAGGTCACCAAAACAATTATCTATATGATTTTTTCTGGGTTCTTTGTGTGGATTTAATTGATTGTATCTTTCAGCCTCCATTCCATCTTTTCTTAGTAAATTAAAGCTAGTAACGCTCCATACTTCTGCATGTATTGAATAACTGCTTAAAATATCTTGAGCTTTTATTGATTCATTCAGAATTGCACCTGAACCAATTAAGCGTATATTAGGGTTTCTACAATCTTTAACTTTATACATTCCTTTAATAACATCTTTTTCAATACCTTTAGGCTGTTCAGGCTGTATGTAATTCTCATTAGTAACTGTAATGTAGTAATAGTAATCTTTTTGTTCCACAAACATTTTTTGAATACCATCTTTAATAATTATTGCTAACTCGTACGCATAAGCAGGATCATAAGATAAACAATTTGGAATAGTGGATGAAAGAATATGGCTATGACCATCTTGATGTTGAAGCCCTTCACCATTCAGTGTAGTTCTTCCAGATGTTGCTCCTATAAGAAAGCCTCTTGCCTGAGTATCTCCTGCAGCCCATGCTAAATCATGAATACGCTGAAATCCAAACATAGAATAAAATAAATAAATGGGAATCATGGGAAGATCATAATTTGAATATGCTGTAGCTAAGGCTAGCCAAGCGGAAAAAGACCCTGCCTCAGTGATACCTTCTTCAAGCATAACTCCATCTTTAGATTCTTTGTACCACATAACCTTATCTACATCTTCAGGCTCATATTTTTGTCCCTCTGATGAATAAATACCTATTTGTTTAAACAATCCTTCCATGCCAAATGTTCTGGCTTCATCTGGAACTATAG
Source organism: uncultured SAR86 cluster bacterium (assembly GCA_902514105.1). Classification (GTDB taxonomy): domain Bacteria; phylum Pseudomonadota; class Gammaproteobacteria; order Magnimaribacterales; family D2472; genus MED-G78. The sequence continues at coordinate 22,592 of CABXPU010000005.1, read as the reverse complement.
GAACAATCCTTTCTCCAATATTCTTATCTTTTAATAAATTAGTCATTAGCCTAACAATTGCCATAGTTGTAGAAACCTTTCTTTCACCCATACCTTTAATAAGTGGCTCAAAATGTTTGTCATCAGGCATCTTCAATTTTTTAATTTTTGTTCTCCTTCTTGGTATAAAGCCACCTAAATTTTCACGAGCTTTCTTCATATAAGAAATTTCAGGAGAGTTTTCAGGAGGTCTTACATAAGGAAGAGATTCAATCTCATCATCATTTACAGGTATATCAAAATTATCTCTAAAAGCTTTAATATTTTCTAATGATAGCTTTTTAACTTGATGGGTAGTGTTGTCAGCTTCTCTTGAACCTATTCCATACCCTTTGGTGGTAAAAGCAAGAATGACTGTTGGGGCTCCAGTTGAATTTGTGGCCTTATGATAAGCTGCATATACCTTATATGGATCATGACCACCTCTGTTTAATCTGTATATATCTTCATCGGAAAGATCTTCAACCATTTTTAAAACATCAGGATTTTTACCAAAGAAATTTTCTCTAGTATATGCGCCTCCTTTGGCTTTATAGTTTTGTAACTCTCCGTCAACAACGTGATCCATTAAATCTTGTAACTTGCCCTCTCTATCTTTTGTGAACAATGGATCCCACTTTTTACCCCAAATAACTTTAATAACATTCCAGCCGCTTCCTCTGAACTCTGTCTCTAGTTCTTGAATAATTTTTCCATTTCCTCTAACTGGACCATCGAGTCTTTGTAAGTTGCAATTAATTACAAATATTAAATTTTCTAATTTTTCTCTTCCAGCTAAACCTATTGAACCTTTTGATTCAGGTTCGTCCATTTCGCCATCTCCACAAAATACCCAAACTTTCCTATCTTTCCTTCCTACTAGGCCTCTTGCAGATAGGTATCTCATTATGTGAGCTTGATAAACCCCCATTATTGGACCTAACCCCATTGAGACAACCGGAAATTGCCAATAGTCTGGCATCAACCAAGGGTGAGGATAAGATGATAAACCTGGGCTGCCAGCTTCTCTTCTAAAGTTATCTAAATCACGCTCACTTAAATAACCTTCTAAGAAACTTCTAGCATAGATACCAGGAGATGAGTGCCCTTGATAATAGACCAAATCATCTAATTGCCCCTCCATACCTCTAAAAAAATGATTGAAACCTACATCGTATAATGTTGCCGAAGATGAAAAAGTAGCTATATGCCCCCCAAGCTCATCATCTCCTTTGTTTGCTCTTAAAACCATAACTAATGCATTCCATCTTATTAATGATCGAATACGTCTTTCCATAAAAAGATCGCCGGGCATAGCTGCTTCTTCTGCAGCGGGAATAGTATTTCGAAATGGTGTGGTTAAATTATATGTAGGAACTTTTCCTGCTGCTGTTAATTTTTTTGCCAGCTCGGTTAAAAGATAGGATGCTCTTTCTGAACCAGAGCTTTCAATGACTGAATCTATTGCATCAAGCCACTCTTGAGTTTCAATTGAATCAATATCTTTATTTTCTTTAGTCAAATTAAGCCTTAAAATACAACATTAATGCTTAAAACATTGAAGGTTGTTTAATAAATATTTCATTCAATTATAATACGTTTCCTAAAAACTTTTAAAAAATAACTTTATGTCAAAACAAACGGATAATGTTTTTCCATATTCAACTAAGCCTGTCGAGATTACCGAGAAAATGTGTGATCTTAATGGGCATATGAATGTTTTATATTATAACGAAATACTAGGTTTTGCTTATGGAAATTTTTACTCTATAGACATGGGTTTTTCAGATGAGTATTTTGATGCTGGATTTTCATCCTTTACTCTTGAAGATAATTATAAATATTTAAAAGAGTGCTTATTAGGAGAAAAAATAACCCCTAAATACAGGCTTCATAATGTCAATAAAAAACTTATTCATATTGCAGGCATTCTAGTAAATGAAAATGAAGAGGTATGTGCATTATATGAAACCATACTTGGCCACATAGATATGAATACCAGAAAAACTTCAGAAATGAAGGGAGATTTTTTTGATAATATTTACGATCTAATGAAAAGTAACAAAGTTGATATTGATATTGAATTGAGGCTAAAGATAAAAGATTTAAAATAATTTTTATATCAAAGGGTCGTGCCCACTCCCACCCCATGGATGACATCTAGAAATCCTCTTAAGACCTAACCAAGAACCTTTAAATATTCCATACTTTTCAATGGCATTAATACTATATTCTGAGCATGTGGGTGTATATCTACAACTAGGCCCTAAAATGGGTGAAATAGCATATTGATAAGCTTTAATAAATTTAATAAACAGTTTTTTAACCACTGAAGCTATATTTATTATTAGGGGCGTTGTGATTCAAGTGAAATTTCATCTATGATTTTATCTAGATCATATGAAGTATTTTTATCACTTCCTAGTCGTCTAACTGAAATGGTTCTTTCTTCGGCCTCTTTTTTTCCAATTACCATTATTACAGGAACTTTTGCGGTGCTGTGCTCTCTTACTTTGTAACTTATCTTTTCATTTCGCTTATCAGTTAATACTCTAATACCTTTATTTGATAAAAGTTCTTCCACCTCATCTACATATGAGTCAACATCAGACACTATAGATGAAATTACAACTTGGCAAGGAGCCATCCATAAAGGCAATCTTCCAGAATAATTTTCAATTAAAACTCCTATAAATCTTTCAAATGATCCAAGAATTGCTCTATGAATCATAACGGGGCGATGTTTTGAGCCATCTTCACCTATATATTCAGCATCAAGCCTATCAGGGAGATTAAAGTCAGCCTGAAAGGTTCCACACTGCCATTCACGACCAATAGCATCAGTTAATACAAAATCAAGCTTTGGTCCGTAGAAAGCTCCATCACCTTCATCAATTGTATAGGGAAGATCTAATTTATTTATAGCATTTTTTAATGACTCTTCAGCCTTATCCCATACCTCATCTGAACCAACTCTGATTTCAGGTCTAGTTGATAATTTAATAGAAAAATTATCAAAACCTAAATCTTTATATATGCCTGAAAGAAGTTCAATAAATAAAGCTGTTTCTTTTTCTATTTGGGATTCAGTGCAAAATATATGGCCATCATCCTGAGTAAATCCTCTAACTCTCATAAGACCGTGCATAGTTCCAGAAGCTTCATATCTATGACATGAACCAAACTCAGCATATCTTAATGGCAGGTCTCTATATGATTTAATCCCTTGGTTGTAAATCTGAACATGGCATGGGCAATTCATTGGCTTTAATGCATTGACTCTTTTTTCATTTGCATGTTCTTCGTCTATTTCAGCTATAAACATATTTTCTCTATATTTATCCCAATGGCCTGAAGCTTCCCATAATTTTCTATCAACAACTTGCGGAGTGTTAATCTCTTGATAATTAGATTTCATTAAACGGTCTCTAATATAAGATTTTAATTCTCTGTAAATTGTCCATCCATTAGGGTGCCAGAAAACCATTCCAGGAGCCTCTTCTTGAAAATGAAAAAGATCCATTTCTTTTGCTAATTTACGATGATCTCTTTTTTCAGCCTCTTCAATTGCTTCAAGATAGGTATTTAATTCTTTTTCAGTATTCCATGCTGTTCCGTATATTCTTGTTAACATTTCATTTTTTGAATCGCCTCGCCAATATGCTCCAGCAATCTTTGTAAGCTTAAAAGATCCTATTAAACTTAAATTTGGTAAATGTGGTCCTTTGCATAAATCTATAAAATCCGAATCGCCTTGTTGGTATATCTGGAAATCTTCTTTTTGATCTGAATCTTGAATGATCTCTATTTTGTAATCTTCTTTTCTGTCCTTAAAAAGCTTTACAGCTTCTTTTTGAGATCTAAAAGACTTATTTATAGGGTCACCTGATTTTATGATGTTGCGCATCTCATTCTCAATCTTAGGAATATCATCAGAAGAAATAGCTTTATTGAATAAAAAGTCATAATAAAACCCATCATTAATTGTTGGGCCAATAGCTAATTTAGCATCGGGATATAAATTTTTAACAGCTCTAGCTAAAACCTGAGCAGTTAATGTATGACGCATAATTTCTAACCCTTCTGATGAATCAATAGTAATAATTGAAACAGATGAGTCTTGGGTTATGCTGTCATGAATATCTTGCTGCTTTCCATCTATAGATATAGCAACAGCTGCTTTTGCTAAGCCTTTTCCTATGCTTAAAGCTAGGTCGTAACCAGAAGAACCTTCTGATAACTCTCTAGTGCTTCCATCTGGCAGTGTAATATTCATAATAATTTTCTAATTAACTTTTCCTATTCTAATGTTTTTTTATATTAATGCGTAGCTTAATAAGACCTGCTAAATATTTATAAAATCCTAAAATTGTTTTAAAGGCAAATAACACACTGTATTTGTAATAAGAATCATTATAAAAATTAAAGATGTGACCATGGGGCCGAGATAAATTCTTCCGGTCATTCTAAAAAAATACCTATTGAAATAAGGCAAAATAAACATCATTGGGACAACAGCAAAAAGCAAATTAATATACAACCAACCATCTGTCCAATATACAGTTCCTGTATATGCGAATGAAACATACTGAATTATTATTATTAATATGAGGCCTAAAGAGTTTCCTATGCCTCCAATTAACATTGATATCCATTCAGGCTGACCTTCTATTCTCATTGCACCATTTACTCTTAAAGAATTAGAAAAGAAAAAGAGGAAGAAAAATGGTATATATATAAGCAATACTAATAGCATCTCAGGTTGGAAAATCCTAACCCCCATAAACCAAAACCGATAATCAATATGAAATAAATAATAGGATAAAAATAAAACTAGGTAATAAGAAATAAATACACATAAAGATAAAAGTACTGTTTTCAACAATTCTGTATGAGAAATTGATGTGCCCCAAAAATTAGGGGTAATGTCTTGATGTCTTCCATAAAAATAATAAGAACCAAAGAAGATAAGCAATCCAATTATTCCATTAAAGAATGCCCAGAGCATAACTGCATTATTCATACGTTGAGGAAAAAACCAAGTTTGCTCCCTAGATGATGCGGCAACAAATAATTCCTTAGATAATTCAGACATAGGTATATATGAAAAGCATGCAATAGATGCCCCTAAAAAGAAAAGAGACCAAAAGATAACTTTTCCATTCCTAGAATGCTTTGGTAAAGCAGGAGGTATTGGCTTAATTAAAGATGAGAAAAAACTAAGACTTAAAAGGAATCTAGCAATTGGAATGATGGAGATAAATGCAATTACTAAAGAAATTAGTCCAAATAATTCTTTCCATTGCCAAACTTGATCCATAGCATCAAATTTAGAATCATGGTTAAAAACCATCTCAAAATACTCAATCTGATTTGCTGTAGCAATCTTATTATAAGGTTGAAAAGGATGGAGAACAGATTCATTGTGAACTATACGAAGAGTTCGATTATCTAGATCTCCATAATAATGACCTATTTCAACTTCTTTAATTTTTGACTCTTTATTAAAGATAGAATTTACTAATCTTAGAGCTTCTGGTGCAAGGCGCATATCTCCATTTTTTAACTCATTTCTATATGCTCCTTCATCGTATAAGGCATAACTCATTCCAACATTTGATCTGACATCCTTAAGCACACTGTCTCTCATAGTTAGAACATAGCCAGAAACGTAGACAGAGTGTAATTTGCTCAGACTACCTGATTGAATTGCTTTAGAGCCAAAGTAATTTGCCCCTCGAATCGCAGCGTTACCGCCAGCAGAATGTCCAGTAGCTCCAATCTTGTTTTTATCTATAAAGTTATATTTCTCTTCTTGATATACATGTTCAACCAAGGCAAACATGCCATACCCCTCTGTTGTTGCAGAACGTTTGCTCATTGAAGAGCTTGATAAACCTTGGGCATATGGATCGATAGAAGCAACTACAAAACCTCTTCTAGATAATTCTATTGCAATATTTGATAAAGCTTCTTTAGAGCGCTGAAATCCAGGTATAACTACAATAAAAGGCGCTTTATTTTCCTCAGTTGCGCTTATGGGTTTAAAAAAATCAACAGCTAAAGACTGATTATTTTGTGTAGGGAGCGTAAATGATGTTACTTCAACCTTCCCCTTAGATGACTGAACAAGCGATCCAAAAAAATTACTAATTAGAATTACAAATAGACAAATTACAAGAAACTTATGTTCTAAAATTTTTTTAATCATTGTTATGCAATATTCTAATTAAATATATCTAAAAATTAGATAATTCCTACCTTGTATTTACAAAAATCCCCTGCTAGTCTAACTTATAAATTTTATTTTGGAGACCTTATGGAAACTTATATTATCTTAGCTTTAGTGCTTGCGCTGCTTCAAATTTGGATTATTCCTATGATGCTTAATATGAAAAATATGGAATGGCTGCTATCAAATAGAGATGGCCCAGTTGATGATTCAAGCTCAGTTTTACTTGCAAGGTCAAGAAAGGCTTACGCTAACCTTCAAGAGAGTCTACCTGCTTTCTTAGCTTTAGCTCTATTATCAATGGTTCTTAATATAGATGTTACTAATGCTGCATGCTGGTGGTTAATATTCAGAGTAGCTCATGGTGCATTATATGTAGCAGGTGTAGGATACTTAAGAACTCTTGCATGGTTTGGCGCTCTAGGTTCTTTAATAGCAATGGCTATTCAGCTTATATAGAGAGCCTTCATAGTTAAACGGATATAACAACTCCCTCCTAAGGAGTAGTTCTAGGTTCGATTCCTGGTGAGGGCACCATTTATAATTATGTTTATTTTATAAGCATAGTCCTACATTTTTCTTGCAAAATACTTCATTTTATTACTATTATAGATATACATTTAAAAAGGGAGACTTAAATGAATAAATTTAAATATAGTTTTGCTCTATTATCTATAACTCTTTCAAGCGTATTGCTTGCTCAAGAGGTTGAAGAGATAATAGTTACAGCAAATAAAAGTGAACAAACTGTTCAAGAAATACCTATGAATATTTCAGTTATAACGGCTGGGGATATTGAAGAGCGAGGTATTTCTAATCCAGAAGATTATTTAAGAACACTAGCTGGAGTATCAACCCCGGGCGGTGATTCATTTTTTATAATCAGGGGATTAAATACATCTGCTGCTCAAAGAAACTCAGGTACAACCAATGTTTATACTGATGAAGTAAACGTAAGCATGGTAAATATATTTGATGTTGAGCGTATTGAGCTTTTAAGAGGTCCGCAAGGAACTCTTTATGGTTCAAATGCAATTGGTGGAACACTTCGATATATTACAAAAAAACCTGATCCATCAGGTTTTGCTGCAGAGGTTGAGGTAACAAGAGGTAATAAAACATTTGCTCCAAAACAAGTTAAAAACTTTAATGGAATGGTAAATATCCCTCTTACAGATAAATCAGCTTTAAGAATTGTTAGTACGTCAGCTTTTGATCCAGGTATTTACCAAAATGTTATGACTGGTAATAAGTCCGTTGGTGATGAAAGAGATGAGCAATTAACAGCAACAATTGGATATGAAGATGGGCCATTAAATTGGTTAGTTAGATACACCAATAAAACTGTAAAAGATAATGGTGTTTCTGAAACAGGAAATTCAGATAAGCCAGGTTCTGCTGATATATATGATCCAAATTGCACAACTGACCTTTCTTATTGGTATAACTGGGATGGTCTTCCAAACTGTTCTAGGGTTGCATCTATTGCTGCATCAATAGGAGAAGATCCTTCTAGATATAATCCACTTTTATGGTTCGCAGATTTTGCTGATGAATGGGGTACTTCTGAAATAGATATGCTCACATCAACATTAACTTATGATTTTGAAAAATTTACAGCTACTCTTGTTAATACAACTTCTGAAATAGATGCTTTTGAAAAGACTGAATGGGGAAGAATTGATATGGATGACCTATACAGTGCTCCTTTATATAACGTATCTACTGATGAAAGAGATACATTAGAGTTTAGATTGGCTTCAAACCCAGGAACAATTGAATGGGTTGTTGGTTATTATAAAGATGAGCAAAGAGGTCTGCCTGGAAATAGACAAGACCAATTTGGTACAAGTGATGAAGCTTATGACTATGTAGCTAATATCATTATGGGTTGGACTGGTTCATCTCCAACTGAGTATGTTCCATGGCAAAATTATAATCCTGGATATCCTGGATGGTCTAATAGCAGACTTTATTATGGCTACTATAGTTATGGAAACTATAACGAAGAAGAAGCTATCTTTGGCCAGGTTACATACAATCTAGAAAACTGGGAATTTAGTGCTGGAATGAGAGATTATGAAATATCTGATGGCTTTAAATCAGAAAATTATGGTGTGTTTTATCCTGGACAGTATGCCTGTGATGATCCAAACGAAACTGGTCCTGATGGAATATCTTGTGCTGAAGAATCTGGATCAGAATCTGATTCAAGACCAAAATTTACTGCAAGTTACATGCCTAATGATGATCTTACATTCTTCTTTGTAAGTTCAGCAGGTTATAGATCTGGTGGTAATAATGCTGCCCTTCCTCCATTTTGTGCTGGCGACCCTGAAGCAGCAGCTACTTTTAATAGAAGATACACTTCAGATAAAGCTCAGAATACAGAATTTGGTGTTAAGGCTAGAGGAAATGGTTATTCTATCAATGCAACTTATTTCCATATTGATTGGACAGACATTCAGATTATAGTATCGCCTGCTTGTGGATGGAGCTATTACTTTAATGGAGCTGAAGCAGAGTCAGAAGGTATAGAATTAGATATCAGTTATGCATTAGCTGATAATTTATACCTAGACTTTACTGGAAGCTCAATGACTGCAGAAACTAAAACAGCTATTGAGAGTCTGGGAGCTGCTATAGGAGATAGATTACCTAATACTGTGGAGACCCAATACAATATAGGTCTTACATATGAGTACTCATCACCTCTATTGAATTATCCATCATTCTTGAGAGCGGATTATCTTTATTATGGAGATAGTTTTGCTACGTTCGGACAAACTGAAGATATGTTCTCACCTGATTATTCCAAAGTTAATATTAACTGGGGAATGGAGTTAAATGAGAATAATACTATACAAATCTCAATTGATAATGCTACTGATGAAAGGACTGAGGCATTTAAGTACTCAGTTAATTCTCCTAGCTGGAGACCAAGAGATTATATGCAGTGGATTCCGCCAAGAAGTGTGACCCTGACTTATAGGCATATGTGGTAATAAATAACTGAATTTAAAATGCCGGCTTATGTCGGCATTTTTTTTAGATACTTCTCCAAATTGTTCCAGAATCAGTGTCTTCTATCTCAATACCTTTTGAACTAAGATCTTCTCGAATAGAATCTGCTAGTTTAAAATCTTTCTTAGCTCTAGCCTCATTTCGAGCTTCAATTAAATCCTCAATTTCATCTGAGCTAATGTTGCTTGAAGAAATACCTATTTTGAACCAGTTATTAGGGTCCTTTTGTAAGATGCCAAGCAGGCTCCCTAAAGATAATAAGTTAACTTTTAAATCTAGTTTCTCGCCATCTGAATAATTTTGAATACTCCCAAGCATGGAGTTAATCTCAGTTAGAACCAGAGGAGTATTTAAATCATCGCATAAAGCTTCTAGTATATTCTCAGGTATATTGTTTAAATCTTTTTCTGAAACATTGATATGTTCAAGGTCCTGAAGAGTTCTATACATTTTATTAAGTAATTTCTTTGATTGATGCAATATAGAATCATTCCAATCAAGCCCTTGCCTATAATGAGATGATAAAAGAGCTAGTCGAAGAACTTCACCATCATTCTCTTTAACTAAATCATCAACTAACAATACATTATTTAATGACTTGGACATCTTTTCACCATCTACTGTTACAAAGCCATTATGCATCCAATAATTTGCATAAGAATTAGGATTTTCTATATCGCAACTTGAGCAGCAGCTTTGAGCAATTTCATTTTCATGATGAGGAAATGTCAGATCTCTTCCTCCTCCATGTATATCCATTGGTAAACCTAAGGTTTTTTCAGACATTACAGAGCATTCTGTGTGCCAGCCAGGCCTACCAAAACCCCACAAAGAATCCCATCCAGGTTGATTGTCCGAACTTGGCTTCCATAAAACAAAATCCGCTGGGTCTTTTTTAAAAGGTGCAACTTCGACTCTACTTCCTGCTATCTGTTCTTCTCTATTTCTATTAGAAAGAAGCCCATAATTTTTATACGAAGGAACATGAAAAAGAACATGGCCTTCTTTTTGATACGCATGTCCTTTTTCTACTAAATCAGATATTAATTCAATCATCTCAGAGACATATTCGGTAGCTTTTGGCTGAATATCAGGAATTAAAACCCCTAACTCTGACATATCTTTATTATAAATTTTTGTATATTTTTCAGTTATCTCTTGAATTGGAACATTTAACTCATTTGCTGCATCAATAATTTTGTCATCAATATCAGTAATATTAGAAACGTAGGTAACCTTGGGGTATAAAAATCTTAGCAATCTAACCAAGGTATCAAAGATAACTGCCATTCTTGCATTGCCTATATGAGCATAGCTATAGACTGTGGGCCCGCAAGCGTAGATTTTTACATGATCAGAGGATATAGGATCAAACTGCTCTTTTTTATTAGATAAAGTGTTATAAATTTTTAAATACTGCACTATTTGCACCATGTTCAAAAACTTCTACGGAAATTAGATTTACTCTTCCCTCAGTTTTATTGGAAATATATTGACTAGCGAAATCGTAAGTCATTTCAGCGAAAGATTCGCATCCTACTGAATCTAGCTCAATTATTTTTGCTACATTTCTTTCGCCTATTTCTTTAAGAAGATCTAACTCTGGGTCATCTGAAGCAATTATGTATGTGTGATCAAAATTATCTTTAATCCATTTTTTTATATGCTCAAAAGCTCCGAAATCATAAACCCATGATTTGTTATCTAATGTCTCAGCTTCAAGAACTAATTTAAAACCTAAGCTATAGCCATGTATAAACTTGCAATCAGAATCAGCTCTCCACTGCCGAAAAGCACAAGAAAAGCCTCTCTCAGCTCCAAATGTTTTAATAACTTGATACTTCTTCATTATTTAATTTCTATACTCTCTAAGTTAATTATATCAAGCTCTCTTAATTGCTTAAGCAATGATAAAAGAGGCATGCCTCTAACAGTATAAGAAGACCCATCAACTGATTCAAATAAGTTACAGCCGAGAGATTCAAATTTATATGCTCCAGCTGCATGAATAGGATTTTCTTTCTCAACATAGCTAATAATTTCATCTTCAGATAAATTGTGCATTTTCATAATTGCATACTCTGAATAATCCCAAAGCGACTCTCCATTTTGAAAGATACATACCCCGCTATATTGGTAATGCTCTGTTCCTGAAAGTTTTTTTAAATTCCGAATCGCAGACTCTTTGTTTCCTGGTTTATCAAAAATACAATCTTTTAAAACACACATTTGATCTCCTCCTATAACTATTGATTCTGGGAATTGGGAGCTAACTTCCTTGGCTTTTGCTTTAGCTAAAGCAATAACTTGATCCTCGAATGGTAATGACGAAACTTCTTCTTTTATTAAGGACTCATCGACAGTTGAAGAAATAACTTTGAATCTAACACCTGCATCTTCAAGCATTAATTTTCTGCTTTTAGATCCTGAGGCAAGGATAATAGGTTTTTTAGTATTAATAAATAAAGACTCAGACCTTTGGGTCATTAAATTGCTTGATTATTGCCCGAAGCTATAAGATTCATAAATTCAGATCTAGTTTTAGGATTCTCTTTAAAAATTCCTAGCATTTGGCTAGTCACAGTACTTGATTCTGTTTTATGTATGCCTCTAGTGGACATGCATTCATGAGCTGCATCGATAACAACTGCTACGCCTTTTGGTTGTAGAACTCTATTAATAGTATCAGCTATTTGAGCAGTCATGGTTTCTTGAGTCTGAAGACGTTTTCCAAAGATATCTACTACTCTAGCAAGTTTGCTTATTCCTACTACTCGACTATTTGGGATATATCCGACATGAGCAATTCCTATAATAGGAACCATATGATGTTCACAATGTGATTCAACCCTTATATTTCTAACAATAACCATTTCGTCATAACCTTCAACTTCTTCAAAAGTTTTTGTTAATGCTGCCTCAGGGTCAATATTGTATCCCTCAAAAAATTCGCCATAAGATCGAACAACTCTATCAGGAGTCTCAAGCAAACCTTCTCTAGTTGGGTCATCCCCTGCCCAAGAAATTAAAGTTTTAACAGCCTTCATAGCTTCCTCTTTGGTTGGTCTTCCTTTATCTGACATTTAATATCCTTAGATGTTTTATATAAAAAAGCATTTTATCCGATATAAGATTAATTTAAATACTAAATAAGATTTTTTATAGGTAAATTATTAAGATAATTGGATAAATTACTGCAAAATAATTCATTCATTCTCATTATTGCATGCAAAGAGTGAGCTGAATCATGAGAAGAAATGAAACAATTATTTGCCTTCCATAAACCAGAAGATTGGGGTAAAGGCTCTATTTTTGTGGTATCAAGAGCAGCTGAAGCAATTGTTCCTAAATTTAGCGCTTCTATTAAAGCTTCTTCATTGATCGCATTACCTCTTCCAACATTTATTAGCATCGATGTATTTTTCATAACTGATAATGTTTCTTTATTAATTGTATCGTCTGTCTCCTCTGAAGCTGGTAAACAGCAAACTACAAAGTCAGCATGGGGCAATAATTCTAAAATCTTATCAGGGTTATGAATCTCATCTGCATATTTACATTCATAAAAAGAGCGTTTTGTAGCAACAATATTCATTCCAAAACCTTTAGCTAGCCTTCCGACTTCCTGGCCAATCCCTCCATAACCTAAAATTAAAATAGTTTTATAAGTTAATTCGCCATCTCCTCCCCATGCTTCCCATAAGGAATTGTTTTGAAGTTCAATGTGTTTATCAATTCTTTTATTCCATCTAAGCATTTGTGCAAATACATAATTAGCAATTGGTATTGCGTGTATTCCGCTTGCATTAGATACTTTTACAGAATTTTTCATAATACTCTGAATTAAATTGCTATCTGTACCAGCATAACCTGTTTGAATAAAATCCATTTGTTTACAAAGGCTGAGAAGTGGTTCTACCAGTCGAGGGTTTGCTTCAGCTGCAAACATAAATTCATATGTAAGAAAAAAAACATCGCAATTTTTAATATCTTGCCATGAAGGCTCTTCTGAATTATCTGGATTAATTGATATTAGCTCTATAGAAGAATCTATATTTTTGATCTGATCTCCAAAATATTGTTCAGTTGAGCTAGATACTAAAACCTTCATAACTAATCTTTATTAATATTCATAGTAAGTTGTTGTTCTACTTTAAAGGCTGAGTCAATATCAATTGATTCGACAGCGTTCAAAGACTTCTTAGCTAAAACTAAAGAGTGTCTGTCTTTTTCTGCTATTTTCTTAGCAAGTTCAAAAGTGGCTTTATCAAGATCTGATTTAGATTTATGAATGGATATAATACCTCCATAACTAAATGCTTCGTCAGCGGATATGGGCTCGCCGGTAAGCGTCATTTTTCTAACAATGCTTAGCGGGAAAAGTCTTGTTAAATGTGCTCCTCCTACGATCACCTTAAAATTAATTCCAGGGAATCCAAAATATGCCTCTTTAGAGGCTAAGATAAAATCACTAGAAGCTGGAATGAATGCCCCAGCGCCTAAAACATGTCCATGACATGCAGTAATAACAGGAATATTACATAAATGAATACTTCTTACAGCTTTCCATAGATTATCCATTAATTTAGGTACTGACTTGGTGTCATCTCTTGTTTCAGATTTATCCGCTCCTGCACAAAAACCTTTTCCAGAAGCTGTTATAACAATAACATTTACCGATATGTCTTCAGATAATTCATTTATAATATTAAAAAGATTTAGCCATTTGTTTGAATCAAGTGCATTTACAGGAGGGTGGTCAATATTTATTTTGGCAATTTTGTCTTCTTTGGTACATTGAATTGGCATAATGCTCCTTAATTTATATAAATAATATTAATTGTAACAATGTCAAAGATAAAAGCATTAATTAATCCAGTAACACCGTTTAAACAAAACGCTCCTATTATTTACTGTGAAGAAACAAAAAAATGTGCCTTTGTTGATCCTGGAGGAGATATTCATATATTGCTAGAGGCTGCAAAAGAAGCAAACTTAATTCCACAAAAGATTCTCTTAACTCATGCTCATATCGATCATGCCGGAGGAGCTCATGAACTTTCTACAATTCTTAATTTAAAAATTGAAGGTCCTCATAAAGACGATCAATTTTTAATAGATTCAATTGAAGAACAGGGGCAAATGCTTGGTATTCCTGCTAAAAAGTTTGTACCAGATATTTGGTTTAATGATGGTGATAAAGTAGAAGTAGGTAATGCAAATTTAGATATTTATTTTTGCCCAGGTCATACTCCAGGTCATATTATTTTTTTTCATAAAGAATCAAACTTAGCCATTGTGGGGGATGTATTGTTTAGAGGATCTATTGGTAGGACTGATTTACCTGGAGGAAGTTATCAAACTTTAATAGATTCGATAATTACTAAACTATGGCCGCTTGGTAGCAATGTTGAATTTATTTGTGGTCATGGTCCTGGTTCAACTTTTGGTCAAGAAAGAATCGATAATGCTTTTGTTTCAGACAGAGTGTTAACTTAGAAAGTTAATCTAAAACCAATTTCAAAGGAGCTATCAAGCACGTCGCTTGAAATAACTTTAAAACTAACTGCTGTGTGTTTTCTTATATTAAAGACAGCTTCTGCTCCAAATTTTCTATCAGCTTCATCTTTAAGCACATACTTAATTTCTTCTGTGCAAACTTGTCCTGTTGGACACTGATAAAGAGATACATCAGTTTCTTTAGAAAAATCAGCGAATATTTTACCTTCCCAATCATTACTATTACCAAATCTTAGTCCAGCAATAACATTTGCTTCAGCATCATCCTCTGAGAAATTATTTATACTATTTTCTAGACTTGTAGTTTTAACACCAATTTCAGTATAAACATCCATAAAATTTTCAATATTAAAGGTAACCCCTTTAGAGGAAACAGAATTTAAAATATCTCCAATTCCAGCATGAATACCTAATCGAAATGCATTCATAACTTTGTCATAAGTTTCTGAATCTACATCAATACCATCCGCTCTTCTTTCGATAACTAAATATAAAGGTCCAGGCAAAGCAAGAGATGCATTCAGAGCAATGCCATCATCTTCAGCGCTAATAAGTGATAAACCTATAGAAGTATATTGATATTCATTAGCTTCTCTTCCGAATCTTCCTTCTTCTGAGAAAGCAGAAAATGAAAATAATGTAAAAAATATTACGAGGATATTTTTCATAAAATGATTATATCTTGATTTAGAGACTAAAGAAAAACTCTTATAAGACAATTTTAAGAAGGTTTTTTACAAAATGTCTCAAAAGATTTGGCATGATTTGCAGCAATCTCAGCAAATTCTAAAGATCTTTTATAAAGAGTAGCAGCCTTTATTTCTCTGCCAGACTTTTCAGCCTCGTCTGCTTTAGTCATAAGGTCGCCAGATATATATAAATATAATCCAGCAGCATCACTTACATTTTTACAATCTTCTTTTTTCCAATAGCCTAGCATCTTAGAAGAAGAGTCTTCTTTTTTGTCTTCATGTGAATGAGAAAAAGCTAATATTGGAAAACTGATAAGTATAGAAAAAAGTATAATATTTTTATTCATAATTTATTTTAACCAAGAAGATATTAAATTTGAAGCATCATCATCCTCTATACGAACATATTTTGGGACGTCCATGCTGGTCATATGATCTGCAATAGTTGAAACATTTATTTCTAAATTTGATAAAAACTGACTTAATTCAATTTTTGCTTCAAGATTCTCAGTCTCTGCAGTTAATTTTTCTGAATAATAATTTGTATTAAAAATTATTTGAGCTAGGTTAATTAGACTAGATTCTTTTTTCTCTGATTCATCGTGCTCATCTATTGCATTTAATATCCAGTAATGAGGCTTCCCTACTTTACTTTTTGCATCTTCAAGATCAGGATAAAGCACCGCATGTGATTTATCCTTATACCAAGTATCTTCATGCTGGATGATGCATAATTCTTTAACAACTGAAAGATATTCATCAATTGTTTCTTCGTTAGATTTAAAAGGAAGTCTCATAGTTAATACCTATTTTTTTATTCATCTTAACAAAGATAGAGATAAAATAAATCCTGACGTTAATTAAAATGCTCTGCATGAAAATCGAGGATATCAGGATCTACTAAAACGTCGCTCGGTTTTAATTCACGATAAAGGTTTAAAGTATTAAGAGTTTTGACTCTACTTAAAGCTACATAGGCTTGCCCAGTTGCAAAAGCTCCAGTCCCTAGATCTATTGAACAACTTTCAAGAGTTAGACCTTGAGCCTTATGAATGGTAACTGCCCATCCTAATTTAATTGGAAATTGTTTAAATGAAGATACAACCTCTTCATACATATCATCAGTTTCATCATCATAAATGTACCTAATCTTGTTCCACTCCTCTCTTTCTACTCTATGAGTATCTTTACCTACTTTAACCTTTATATATTTTTTTGTTTTTTCTGAGCATTGGGTAATAATCCCTACTGTTCCATTAACCCATCTTCCTGCAGGATCATTTTTTATAAACATAACCCTGGCATCAATTTTTATCTTTAGCTCTCTTGGAGCAGGTGAATCATTTTCATTAAACTCGCCTTGTTCTAATGATTTTGCTATAACTTGAGTTCCCTCTATTTGCTTTAACATTTCTTCATTTATTTGCTCTGCCCTATTTTTTCTGGATGTAATTATCATTGATGATTCTTCTATCTGCTCAGGGTTAAAACTTTGTCTATTAAATGTATTAATGGTCTCTTTAAGATCCTTGCCTAAGCGAATGTTGTTTAATAAATTATAAAAATTATGATCATCTTCTTGTCTAAATGATTTAGTAAGTTCAAAAAATTTGGGAGATTCAATTTGTTTAAAACTCAAGGCGCTAAAAAAATAAACTGAATCATAAGTATCAAAGATAATCTTTTCTTCAGATTCTTTTATCACAGGTGGTAATTGGAATAAATCGCCGCAAGCTAAAATATTCACACCACCAAAAGGCTTGTCTGAACCTCTGTGTATTTTTAACGAATGGGATATAGCATCAAGCATGGGCGCTCTTACCATTGAAACCTCATCAATTATTAAGACCTCTAGTTTTTTTAGCAATTTATTAAACCTAGGGTCGTTAGATTTAGTAATTTCAGGAAAGATATCAAACCCGATCCTAAAAGCTGAATTAATAGTTGTTCCGCCTATATTTAGAGCTGCAATACCAGTAGGA
Source organism: uncultured SAR86 cluster bacterium (assembly GCA_902514105.1). GTDB lineage: Bacteria > Pseudomonadota > Gammaproteobacteria > Magnimaribacterales > D2472 > MED-G78. The sequence continues at coordinate 5,124 of CABXPU010000005.1, read as the reverse complement.
GCAACAAACATCATTTTTTTATCTAATTCATTTTTTATAAAATCTAACAGAGTTGTTTTACCGGTTCCTGCTGCTCCTGTTAAATAAATAAACTCCTGTTCATCTCCATCAAGCAGTTCGATAACTTGATCTTTTATAGAATCGAAACTATCCAATTTTTGACTTTGACTATCCAAGTAGTGATCCCTTTTAGATTAAAAAATATAAAAGATAGTATAGAGATATAAAAATGTATTCCTAGACCTGAATACAAGAATCAACTCATCAAAATAAATTAATGAGTTGATTAAGGATTTGATTAAATTAAGATGCTTCTGATAATAAATTTCTGAACTCGTAACTGTCATACAAGTCAGGCGATCTGCATGAAGCAACTTCATCAAAACTTGCTTGCATATCTCCACCATTCTCAGCAAAGTTAGCATTCCCAGCATCTAAGCCATCAAAGCTCTGATGAAAATTTAACCATAAAAAATCAAACATGGCATCTTCATCTAAAGCTTCATAAATACCGTAAAAGTATGCTTCTGCAGTTCCATTTTCAGCAACCCAATCATTGTATTTTTCTGCAACAGCCATTAAGTCTTCACTTGTTTTACCATCATTTAAATTGCATGGATATGTTTCTGTTGCAAAATAACTAAAATCAAAATCAGGGGAATCTGCTCCAGGTGTTTTGAATGTCCAGGAAGATACTAAAGAATTATCACATGCTAATACCGCATCACTTTTTTTATCCCAAGCTTGAGCAGTATCATCTGCCATCCATGCTTCCCATGCAACATCTGCTGCCTCTTTTGACGGCCACTGAAGTTCCCACCAGCCATTATCTTGCCCATTACTATCACCTTTTGGTGCATAACCTCCAGCCCAAACTAGATCATCTGACATTACTTCTAAAGCATTCCATTCAACAATCATTTGTCTCATACTTTCTGGCGAGTAATCTGGTCCAGGAGTGCAAGGTAAGAACTGATTATAAAAAGAAACATCTGTTTCAGCTTCAACTTGTTCCATTGAGTCATTTGAGCAAGCAGTTACAAATAGAATCGCTGTAAGAGCAAATATCGATGAGTATTTAAATTTATTCATTTTTCTCTCCGTATATTAAATTTAGATTTAAGTTATAAATATAACAAATAAAATAGATCTTAAGAGATTTATTATGATTATTTTTTTAACATAGATTATGTGGCGGAGAGTGAGGGATTCGAACCCTCGATACAGTTACCCATATACCTCCTTAGCAGGGAGGCGCTTTCGACCACTCAGCCAACTCTCCGAAAATGATCGATGATTATAACTCTTTAAGTCTAGAAAAAAACTCTTAGATTATCTATTAAATTCTATTTGATGACCAAACTGAAGATTTGAAGACAATGAATTGTTATTAAAAACAATTGAGCCGTTTAAGATAGTCATATGAATTGAAGATCTGAAGGTGTGATTTTCAAAAGGTGACCAAGCGCACTTATATAAAATATTTTCCTTATTCACCTTATAAGGTTTATCAATATCTACAATTGCCATGTCAGCATAATAACCTTCTCTTATGTAACCTCTATCTTTTATTTGAAACCTTTTAGCTATGTTATGACTTGTTTTTGTAACAATTTGTTCAAGGGTAAAAATATCATCGTGATAAAACTCTAAAAGAGTTTGTAAAGAATGTTGGATAAGCGGCAAACCGCTAGGAGCATCAATGAAGCGCATAGATTTTTCATCCCATGTATGCGGAGCATGGTCTGTTGCTATTATATCAATACGATCTTCTTTAACTGCTTTAATTAAAGCTGCTTGATCGCTTTTACTTTTAATAGAAGGATTGCATTTAATTAAATTACCAAGCTTGTCGTAATCATGCTCATTAAAGTGAAGATGGTGCACACAAACTTCAGCAGTTATATTTTTATTATCAATAGCCCCTTTTGAAAATAACTCCATTTCTTTTTCAGTTGAAAGATGGAATACATGTAAGTTTGAAGAGTATTTATTAGCTAACTCAACTGCCAATGAGCTTGATAAATAGCAACTCTCTACATCCCTTATTAAAGGATGATGACAAGCTGATAAATCTTCTCCATATTTTGCTATAAATGCTTCTTCATTTGTTTTGATTGTAGGAGTATCTTCGCAATGAGTAACAATATTTAAAGGGCTATAGTTAAAAATATCCTCCAGCGTATCTCTATTATCTACCAACATGTCTCCTGTTGAGGCGCCCATAAAAACTTTAAGTCCAGCAGCTAAATTAATATCAACTTTCTTTATTTCTTCAATATTATTGTTGCTAGCACCTAGATGAAAAGAATAATTAGCTAAAGATCTCTTGCTCGCTAATTCAAATTTTTTATCTAAATTTTCAAGGGTTGTAGTAGGAGGGTCGACATTAGGCATCTCAAAATAACTAGTTACACCACCCGCCAAACCAGCAGCAGATTCTGAGGCTATATCTCCTTTATGAGTTAATCCTGGTTCGCGAAAGTGTACCTGATCATCTATAAGTCCTGGCAATAAATATCTTCCATTTAAATCAATTTCTTTTTTTGCTTCTGCACCAATTGAAGAATTGATTAATGCAATTCTTTGATCTTTTATAGCTATATCAGAAACATTAATAGAATTATCATTAACAACAGTAGCGTTTTTTAAAATAAGGTCATACATTATTTATCTAAATTAAAAGCTTTGTGAAGCGTTCTCACAGCTAATTCTAAATACTTTTCTTCTATTACTAAAGTAAGTTTTATCTCTGATGTGCTGATTATTTGAATATTAATATTTTCAGCAGCTAACGCTTTAAATGCTTTGCTGGCAATCCCAGCATTAGATCTAATGCCTGCGCCAACAATAGAAACCTTAGCAATATTATTATCTACCTCTAAATCTTCAAACTCTATATCTGTTCTTTCATCTTCGAGGATTTTCTTAACCTCTTCTTCGTCTTCAGAATCTACAGTAAAAGTAAAATCAGTTTTTCCATTAACGCTTACGTTCTGAACAATAACGTCCACTCCAATTTCTTTATCATTTACTGGATTTAGAATTTCATATGCAATACCAGGTTTATCTGAAACGCTGTGAAGCGTAAACTTGGTCAAATCTTTTTGAAATGCTATGCCTGAAATTAATGCATTTTCCATATTCTCCTCCTTAAGAGATATAAGAGTACCTTCCCCCTCTTCAAAACTTGAAAGAACTCTAATAGGAACATTATATTTATTTGCAAATTCTACTGCACGAATTTGAACTACTTTTGCTCCTTGGCCAGCCATTTCTAGCATTTCTTCCATAGTAATAGATTTAAGTTTTTTAGCCTCAGGCACTATTCTTGGATCTGTAGTATAAACCCCATCAACATCAGTATAAATATCACACCTAGATGCTTTAATGTGGGCTGCTATAGCAACAGCAGTGGTATCAGAACCGCCCCTTCCTAATGTTGTAATATCCCCTGACTCTGTAATGCCTTGAAAACCAGTAATGATTGGCACTATTCCTTCTGCCAATGAAGCTAAAATTTTATCTCCATCTATATCAATTATCTTAGCCTTAGAATGCTGATTTGTAGTTTTCATTGATATCTGACTTGCTGAAAACGATTTAGCTTTTATTCCAATAGAGCTTAAAGCCATTGCCAAAAGAGAGGCGCTTACTTTTTCACCTGTGGAAATTAATGCATCAAACTCTCTAGTATCAGGATTATCACCAAAAGTCTTAGCTAAGCCAATTAATCTATTGGTCTCCCCACTCATTGCAGAAACAACCACAACCACTCTCTCTTTTTCGTTAGCTTGTTTAATGATTTCAGCGACAGCAGATATTCTCTCATCAGAGCCAACAGAAGTTCCGCCAAATTTTTGAACTATGATATCTGACATAAAATTTATGTTATTTTGCGAGGGATTTTACGATATCTGGGATAGAAGTCACGAATTCTTTAAGATTATTTGTCTCACCAGCGCCTTGAGCAAAGTCATCACGACCTCCTCCCTTGCCGCCAAGTGAATCAGATAATGATTTAATGATAGCATCTGCTGAAATTGTTGAAGTTATATTATTTGTAACTCCGCAAACCAGAGCTACTTTTGAGTCTATTGCATTTAATATAACTACAACACCATCTTTTAAGCTAGATTTCTTTTGATCAGCTATACCTCTTAACATTTTATTATCATCAACTGAAACGTGTTCTACCACTATACTCCAGCCATTATGATCTATCGATTCAGATGAAATAACCTGGACTGAAGAGCTTACTGGTTTACCTTTTTTTAATTTCTTGTTTTCTTCAAGCAAATTTTTAATTTTCTCTTCTAATAAATCTATTGGTGAATTTAATAGTTGCTGGATAGAATCATTAACATTTCTAATTCCTTCAAGATGCTTCATAGCCTCTTTGCCAGCAAGCGCCTCTACCCTTCTGACTCCAGAAGCAACACTGGACTGATTGGTAATAATAAATAAACCCATATCTCCTGTCCTATCTACATGAGTTCCGCCACAAAGCTCAACAGAAAAAGATTTTTCTCCCATACTTAAAACTCTCACTTCATCATCGTATTTTTCACCAAATAAAGCCTGAGCGCCTGATTTTATAGCCTTATCAAGCTCCATTACTTCAGTAGTGACCTCTAGATTATTTAACATTTCTCTATTAACTATATCTTCAATAGAAGCAATCTCTTCTTTTGAAAGAGGTTGAGAGTGAGAAAAATCAAATCTAAGTTTATGTTCATCAACCAAAGAGCCTTTTTGTTGAACATGGTCGCCAAGAACCTCTTTTAATGCTGCATGCATTAAATGTGTAGCTGAATGATGGATTGCAGTAGCTTTCCTTTTATCTTTTTTAACACTCATATCAATAACATCGCTCTTCTCTAGTGTGCCTTTTTTCAAAACGGCTCTATGAATATAAACTTTTCCTTGTTTTTTACAATCTATGATATCACCACTAGAATTTTTAGATACAAAGGTACCTCTGTCGCCGACTTGGCCGCCTGCTTCAGCATAAAACGGGGTCTTATCTGTAGCAAAATATATCTCATCATCATTTGAAGCTTTTTCAATAGAATCTAATCCGCTCCATAAAGCAACAACTTTTCCCTTGGCTTCTAGTTCTTT